>JACQZJ010000170.1 GCA_016213895.1 Planctomycetota bacterium
CCTGGCGGAGGTGCTGGCGCGGCGGGCCAAGGAGCTGCCGCCGCCGGTGCAGATGTGCGACGCCCTGTCACGGAACACCACGCCGCCCCTGAAGACGGTCCAGGGCAATTGCGTGGCCCACGGCCGCAGGAAGTTCGCGGAGGTGGTGTCGCGCTCTCTTGAGGAGAGCCGCCACGTGCTCGAAACCGTGCGCGAGGTGTACCGGAACGACGCGGCGGCCAAGAAGCAGGACATGTCGCCGGAGGAGCGCTTGCGGTTCCACCAGACGCGGAGCAGGCCGCTCTTGACGCCGCTGCGGCGCTGGATGCGGCAGCAGATCCGGGAGAGGAAGGTGGAGTCGAACTCGGCGCTCGGCCAGGCGCTCGTGTACATGGACCGGCACTGGAAGAAGCTCACCCTCTTCCTGCGCGTGCCGGGAGCGCCCCTCGACAACAACATTTGCGAGGCTGCGCTGAAACGGTCGATTCTGCACCGCAAGAACAGCCTCTTCTACAAGACGCAGCACGGGGCGAACGTGGGCGACCTCTTCATGAGCCTGATCCACACCTGCGCCTTGCAGAAGGTGAACGCCCTCGACTACCTGACCGAGCTCCAGATCCACGCCCGTGAACTCGCCCTCCAGCCGCAGGCCTGGATGCCCTGGAACTACCGGGAGACGCTCGCGGCCGCTGCCGCCGGCCAGAACCCTCAGCCCGTCTAGCGGCCGGCGCTCCCCGCTCCTTCCAGCGCTCGCAGAGCACGTCGAGGCCGGTGACGGCCCCGCGCGAGGGTCATCCGATCAGGAATTCCGGCGGCGCGCAGGCCTGCCGGAAGGACACGGTCGGACTGGTGTTCGCCTACAAGAGCGACGACGACTACTGCGCGCTCTTCGTGAAGCGCTTCGACGGAAAGCCGGGCTTCCTGATGAGTCATTACGTCGATGGCCAACCGACTCCGTTCGGCAAGTGGATCGAGCAGAGCGACACCGTCGTGGGCGAGGATGTCCCTGGGTGGCCGCTCGCGCTCGAGCGCCACGGCGACACGATGTGCTTCGCTATCGGCGAGTTCGCCTGGTCCTTCGTACCCGCGCAGGATCTGGATTTGACTGGCTCGGTCGGCCTCTTCTGCGACGACCAGGAAACGAACAAGGCGAGCGCCGAGGCGAGCCGGCTGGATATCGAGGAACTGCCGGCCGCGAAGCCGAGCGACGACTGAGCGACTCGGGCCGGAAGCCCAGCCCTTGTTCCACTGAGCCTCTCCGCAGGAGAGGCTCATCTGGAATTCGCGATTCTCAGGTGGATTGCTTGAGCTTGGATGCTCGGGTTGGCGCGGGCGGCGCGAGCGGCTTCCGCGACGACCTGCTAGCATCGGAGCGCCATGAACATGACCCCGACCGAGATCGTCGTCCTCCTCATCGTCGCCGCGGTGTGCGGCGGCATCGGCCAGAAGATCGCCGGCCGCGGCAAGGGCGGCTGCCTCACCTCGATCGCGCTCGGCTTCATCGGCGCGCTCCTCGGACCGCGCCTCGCCGAGATCCTCGGCCTGCCCGAGCTGTGGATCCTGCACGTGGGCGACACGCGCTTCCCGATCATCTGGTCCATCATCGGCTCGGCCCTGTTCGTGGCCATCCTCGGCTTCATCAGCGGAAGGCGCTCCGGCAGGAGCTGATCGGCAGGCTGCGATGAAAGAGAAGCGTCTCGCCAGGCAGTTCAACCTCGCGGTGCGCACCATCGAGATGAACACCAAGGACCTCAGCGACACGGAGACCTTGCGCCCGCCTCCGGGCGGCGGCAACCCGCTGAACTGGATCCTGGGGCACGTGGTCTACGGCCGCAACCGGATGCTGCAGATGATCGGCGCGCCCGAGGTGGGCGGCGGCGCGCTCGAGGAACTCTACGGCCGCGGCACCGCGCCGCCGCCCTCGCACAGGGCCTTGCCGCTCGCCAAGCTGCTCGCGCTCTACCGCTCCACGCAGGAGCCGATCCTGCGCTTCATCGAGCAGGCGGACGAAGCAGCGCTCGACCGGCCGATCGAGACGCAGAGCGAGATCCTGGGCAGCACGGTGGGCGACGCCCTCTGCGCCCTGATCTGGCACGAGGGCTACCACGCCGGCCAGATCGGCACGCTGCGCCGCTTCGCGGGCAAGCCCGGCGCCATTCCGTAAGGCGCGCCGCCGCGAGCCCCGCGGCGCGAGGCGAGATCCTGCCCGCGCCCGAGATCGTGGACGTCGCGCCGACGGCCCTCTCTCACCTCGGCGTGGAGATCCGCGCGGAGTGGGGCCTCGACGGCAGGCCGGTCGGACTCGAGTGAGGGCCCGGTCCGGGAAGGGCCGCGCTACCTCCGCATCAGGATCACGACGACCACGAACAGGCTGACCAGCAGGACGACGCCTCCCAACAAGAGCGGCTGGCCCGGGTCGAAGCGGCCGCCGCCCCGCTGCACGAAGAAGAGAAGCCCGGCCAGGACCAAGACCCCGGCCCCGAGCGCCGCGATCACGGTTGCACCCAACCCGCCCTCGTCCCTGCGGAGGTTGGCGGCCGCGATGTGCAGGGCCTGGCGCACGTCGCGCGCGTTGAGGTTGGGATCCCTCTTCAGGGACTCCCTCAGCAGCTCGGTGAGCCTCTCGCCCAGCTCGACGGCCCGGCGCGAGGGCGGCGGCGGGGGCGGCATAAACACGACCATGGCTGATGCTCCTCTCGGCTCGGGCGAAAGACCGTTGCCGCGGTCCCTGCGCCCGAAGCCCGAGTATCCCACAGCCGGCCCGGTATTCTCCGAAGTTGCCGCCGCCCGCGCGGCCGCTCCTACGGGACAAGGACCGCGCGCTCGCTCCGATCCGAGAGGACGACCTGGCCGCCCCCCGCGTCCAGGGTCGCCGCCTGGAAGAAGAGCGCCAGGCCGGTCACTTCAGGCGCGTCCGGCATGACCGCGGCGAGCGCCGCGCGTCCGTCGAGGCCGAGCGCCCCGCTCGCGAGCGTCAGCATGACCTGGCTGTCGAGCAGGAAGGGCACCACCGCGCCCGCCTGCTCGAAGAAGCCGGGCCGCGTCGCGAGGAAGAGCGCGAAGGGCTGCGAGCCAGACGGCCCGGCCATGCTCATGACGAAGGGATCGCCCGGCCGCAGGTGGCCCACGTCGAGGAGGAAGGCCGAGCCCGAGCGCAGGGCGCCCTCGTTGTCCTCGATGGCGAGCGTGCGCCGCGTCTGCAGCCCGAGCAGGTAGCCCGCGCCTTGCAGCACCTGCACCGCCAGGGACTCGTCTCCCTCCACGGCCGCGTCATCGACCAGGCTGACCAGCACGCGCACCGTGCTCTGCCCGGACGGCACGGTCACGACCGCCGGCAGGGGCGCGTAGTCCGCGCCCGCGGCCGCGCTGCCAGACACGGCGAGCTGGACCTGGACCGCGCCGGTGAGAGGCGCGAAGCGCGTCACCAAGAAGGACGCGGCCGCGCCCGCGGCCTCGGACGCGCGCGGACGATCGAGCGACACGCACACCAGCGGCTGTGTGTTGGCCTCGTCGTCCCGGATCATGGCGTCGGCGCTCGCGGCAGCGCCGAGCGCGTAGCCGGCCGCGCTAAGCACGTCGAGCAGCAGGTACTCCGAGACCTCGAACTCGGCGTCGTCGAGCACGCTGACCGGCAGGTCCGCGGTGGAGGCGCCCGCGGGAATCACCGCGGCGCCGCCGAGCGGCGCGAAGTCGGCGCCCGGCCGCGCGCTGCCGCGCACGCGGTACTGGACCGTGAGCGGACTGGCCGTGGAACCGCTGCGCTGGAAACGGAAGAGGATGTCGTCCGACGCGCCCTCTTCGCCGCGGCTGTCGGTCGCTTCCACCGTCACCACGGGCCTGCCCGCGGCGGACTCGTCATCCACGAGCGCGAGCGCCGCCTTGGCCGCGGCCGCGTCGACGCGGTAGCCCGCGGAAGGGCGAAGCTGCAGCACGATCGGCTCGTCCGCCTCGACGAGTGAGTCGTTGAGCGGCAGAACGGCAAGGTCGAGCGAGGCGGCGCCCGCTGGAAGGATGGCCGCGCTGCCCAGGGGGAAGTAATCCACTCCCTCGAGCGCGCTGCCCGCGAGCAGAAAGCGCACCGCGAGCGCGTCGTCCAGAGGACCGCTGCGGGAGATGCGGAAGGCCGCGCTCGAGCCCGCCCCTTCGGAGAGGCTCGGGGCGAGCGCGCTCGTCGAGACCGTGTTCGCCGGCGCGGTCATGAGCTGCTCGTCGAAGAAGGCGCGCGCCTCGTCCACGCTGAAGCCCGCGCCGCCGTGCCCGCCGTTCTGGACCGCGACCAGGCGGTAGTCGAGCCCGAAGCCGCGCTCTCCCGCGACCTGCAGGCGCTCGCTCTGGTTGAAGGGGATAAGCGGATCGGCCGTGCCGTGCACGATCAGCATGGACGGATCGTCCTGGCTGAGGAAGGTCTTCGGGTCGGCGCTCGCGGCCAGGATCGGCAGCTCCTGGATGGGGCCGCCCAAGAGCTTGGACTCGGGGCACTGGCCAGACTCGTCGCCCAGGCTGCAGGGCGAGGCGTCCATCCACAGGAAGTCGCTCGCGCCGAACCAGTTGACCACGGCCTGCACGCGGCTCGAGAAGCCCGTGTTGCCGCCGGTCGTGCCTTCCAGATCGATCGTCTGCGCGCCAAGCGTCACCGTGCCCACGTCACCGAGCGTGCCAACCATCGCCGCCAGGTGGCCGCCCGACGAGCTGCCCCAGACCCCGACGCGGTTCGCGTCGAGCTGGTACACGGCCGCGTTCTTGCGCAGCCAGCGCACCGCGCCCTTGCAGTCGTGGATCTGCGCCGGCCACGTGGCCTGGCTGCTCAGGCGGTAGTCGATGCTGGCCAGGGCGTAGCCCTGATCCGCGAGCGGCTTGGCCGTGGGATTGGCCTTGCTGCCGCTCTGCCACCCTCCGCCGTGGATCCACACCACCACCGGGAATGGCGGCGCAACGTTGCTCGGGACGTAGAGGTCGAGCTTGAGGTCGAGGGGGCCTTGCGCGGTCTGTACGGATCCGTAGACCAGGTCCGCGGCCACGGTGTAGTTTTGCGCGGCCGCGACGCCCGGAAAAAAGGCGAGGCACACCATTGCGCCGCGCACGAGACGAGCTATATAGATTGGTTTTCGCATCTCTCTTCTACGTCATGGGTTAGAGAAACTGACCCTGTTCTATACGGCGGCGCGCGCGCAAGGTTCCGCGCAACTTCTCACTCCCGCGCGAGTGGGCGCCCCTGCCGCGAGAAATCAAGGAGGAAGAAGGCGTGGTCCAGCGCGTTCGCGTCGACAAGGTGGGCGGACCCGAGGTCCTGCGCTTCGAGGACGCGGAGCTTCCCCGGCCCGGGCCGGGCGAGGCGCTCGTCCGCCACACCGCCATCGGGCTGAACTTCATCGACACCTACCACCGCTCCGGGCTCTACGAGCTGCCGCTCCCGGCCACGCTCGGCATGGAGGCGGCCGGAAGGGTCGAGGCCGTGGGGCCGGGAGTCGCCGTGGTAGCGGCCGGGGACCGGGTCGCCTACGCCAGCCCGCCGGTGGGCGCCTACTCCGAGGCGCGGATCATGCCCGCTGACCGCCTGGTGAAGCTCCCCGACCACGTGTCCGACCGCGCGGCCGCCGCGGTCATGCTCAAGGGCATGACGGCCGAGTATCTCCTGCGCCGCACCTACGCGGTGCGGCAAGGCGACACGATCCTCTTCCACGCGGCCGCGGGCGGAGTGGGCCTCATCGCCTGCCAGTGGGCGCGCCACCTCGGCGCAGAAGTCATCGGCACGGCCGGCAGCGACGAGAAGGCGGCCATCGCCCGCGCGCACGGCTGCGCGCACGTGATCGTCTATACGCGCGAGAACTTCGTGGCGCGCGTCAAGGAGATCACCGGCGGCAAGGGCGTGCCCGTGGTCTACGACTCGGTGGGCAAGTCCACCTGGGACGGCTCGCTCGACTGCCTCAGGCCGCGCGGCATGCTGGTCTCCTTCGGCAATGCCTCGGGCGCGGTGCCGCCCTTCCAGCCGGTCGTGCTCTCGCAGAAGGGGTCCCTCTACCTGACGCGGCCCACGCTCATGGCCTACACCGCCCTGCGCCAGGACCTCGAGGAGAGCGCGCGGGCGCTCTTCGACGTCATGCGGACCGGCGCGGTCAAGGTGGAGGTGCGCCGCACCTACGCGCTGAAGGACGTGGCCCAGGCGCACCGCGACCTGGAAGCGCGCAAGACGGTGGGATCGAGCGTTCTTCTGCCCTGACGCGCTGGTGCGCCGCGCCCTCAGCCGCCGCGACGCGCGCGCCAGGCCTTCTTGATCTTGTTGATGCGCCGCTTCAGCGAGAAGCGCGGCATCAGCGCCTGCAGCTCCCGGTACTTGTCTTCCAGCTCACGGAAGAGGGTCTCCAGCTCGGCGTGGCGCTCTTTCCAGGCGCGCAGGTCGCTGTCGTCCTTGAAGGGGCTCTGCGCCGCGAACTCGAACATGCAGAGCATGGCCGCGGCGTCGTGCGGGGGCGCCCCGCCGCGCCGCCTGCCGCTCTCGCAGGCCTTCTGGTAGCAGGCGAGCGTGCCCTCGAGGCAGCGCTTCCAGGTGAACTCCGCGGCCCGCTCCCGGCCGCGCGCGACCTGCGCCGCGACCTCGGGCCCGCCGTCCAGGAGCTTCTCCATCAGCTCCTTCAGCTCGCCCGCGGCACCGGGCGTGAAGTAGATGGCGCCGGCGCCGCACACCTCCGGGATCGACATGGCGCGCGCCGCAACGACCGGCACGCCGAGGGTCATGGCCTCGAGCGGCGGCAGGCCGAAGCCCTCCTCGCGCGACGGATAGAGCAGTCCGCGCGAGCCCTGCATCAGGGCCTTCACGTCGCGATCGTCGAGCCGGGCGAACCAGCGCACGCGCCCTTCCAGGCCGAGCCGCCGCGCCAGCTCGTCCAGCGTCTTCCCCTTCTCGACCGGGCCGCGCCACACGCGCTCGCCGGCGCAAGCGAGCAAGACCGGCCGCTTCACCTGCGCGAGGGCGAGCAGCGCCGTTCGGTGCTCCTTGTGCGGGTAGTCCTTGCCCACGGCGACGAAGTAGTCGCCGGACAGGCCGAGACGGGCGAGGCGCTCTCTGACCTCGCCTGGCGCGAGGGGCTCGCGCATGGCCGGATCGACCGCGAGCAGCGCCACGTCCACGCGGCCCGCGCCCGCGCCGAGGTCCGCGACCGCCTCGCGGCCCGCGGACTCCGAGTGGGAGAGGATGCGGTCGGCGTGGCGCGCCAGCTCGCAGGTGAAGCGGTGGTAGAAAGCGTGCTCCTCCCTGCTCCGGTGATACTCCGGGTGGCGGTTGAGGATCGCGTCCGTGACCGAGACCACGGAGGCGCGCGCCAGGGCGAGCAGCAGGAGGTCGCGCGGCCTGCGGTCGGGGAAGAAGGTGAGGTGGTAGAGGTCCGGCCGCTTGGCCGGATCGGGATCGAGCAGGATGGCCTGGATGTCCTCGGTGGTGGCCACCTCGAGCGGCTCGACGCGCTCGGGCAGCTTCGCGGCGAGGCCCGTCCCGGCCTCCACGAGCGCCCTGAGGCGCGTCACCCGCGCAGAGCCCGCCAGCTCGCGCAACAGGTTCCACTGCACGCGCTCGAGCCCCGACGTCGAGCGATGCAGCAGGCGGGCGTCGAAGAGGACGTGCATGGTCCGGCAGCTGCTCCGGCAAGGGCGTGGCTCGGGATTACAGCCCGCGCGCGCGGTTGGGGCAAGGAGTACGCGCCCGGCCGGCGAATCCGCCCGCGGTCCCTCCCCTTGCCGCGCGGCTCGGCCGGGAATCCGCCGCGTCGCCCGGCGCGCGCCACGCGCTACGATACGTCGCGCTCCGCGAACGCATTCGCTGTCCTGGAGGATCCAGGGGGCCCCGTGATGCTCACCAAGCACCTGTGCTCCCCGGCGACTCTCGAGGCCCACGCGCGCGCGGCGGCCGCGGCGGCCGCGCCCGGCCCGCTCTTCGCGGACGCGGAGCGGGAGCGGCGCGTGTCGGCCATGCGGGCGTCGATCGAGGAGATCGCGGGCGCCCTGGACAGATTGGGAAGAGGTTCACCCTGGGACGGCCAGATGAAGGTGAGCGACGACTTCCTGGGTCCCCTGTTTCGTGAGTATTACCGGAAGCTCGGCCTCCCCAATCTGATGGCGAAGAAGAGCTTCCATGAGCTGGCTGAGCAAGTTCCCCTCGAGGAGATCGATCCCGAGGTCCGCGAGAAACTCGACGCCATCGCCGAGGTCGCGGCCGCTGCGGAGGCGCGAAGGAGCGAGGCCTGAGCCGCGCCAAGCGGATCAGCGCCTGGCGCCTTTCAGCCTTCAACGCAGGTAGCCCAGGCTCCGCAGCCGCTCCTTCTCGTTCTCGCTGAGATCGAGGGAGTCGGCGATGGTGAAGCCGCCGTCGGCGACGAGGGCGGAGGCGCGTTCGAGCAGTTCCAGGAGCTGCGTCTTGAGCTGCGCCGCGACGTCGGGGTGCTCCTGAGCCACGTTGCGCGTCTCGCCGAGATCGGTGCTCAGGTCGAAGAGCAGGCTCCTGGCCTGGTCCGGCGAACGGCTCACGGCGTCAGTATCCCGCAACACCCGCGGGCCGTCGAAAGTCCCCTCCGCGCGCATTCCGGTCGTCTCGTCCACGGCGCCGCTGTAGTCGAGGACGAGCTTCCACTCGCCCACTTGCACGCTGTCGGCGATGTGCCCGGGCCGCAGCGCCAGCTCGGCGAGCGCGGGCATGCCGCGCGGCGCGCCCTGCCCCCGCATGGCCTGGAGCAGGCTCGTGCCCTCGTTCACCGGCGGCAGCGGCAGGCCGAGCAGGTCGAGGGCCGTGGGCAGGACGTCGACCAGGCGCACGACCTCGCCGACGCGCCCGGGCTGGATCCCCGGCGCGCGCACCATGAACGGCACGCGCAGCGCCTCGCGGAACAAGGTCCAGCCGTGGTCCTGGAAGCCGTGCTCGCCGAACTCCTCGCCGTGGTCGGCAGCGAACACGACCGCCGTGTCGTCCGCCAGGCCCAGCTCCTGCAGCTCGTCGAGCACGCGGCCCACGTGGTGGTCGGTGAAAGCGATCTCGCTGTCGTAGCGGCCCGAGGGAGTCGACAGATCGAAGCCGCTCTTGAAGCCATCGTGCACCCGGTAGTTCCGGTGCGGATCGAAGTAGTGCAGCCAGAGCATCCAGCGCTGGCCCGAGTCCTCTTCCTTGATCTGTCTCAGCCAGGCGATGCCCTTGTCCGAGATCAGGTCGGAGGTGATGGCGTCGTTGAGCCGCTGAAACGTCCCGCGGCCGTTGACCACTCCCTCGTTGACCACCAGTTCGTCGTCGAAGTGCGCGAAGCCCTGGTTCATGCCGTGGCGCCCGCTCAGGAACACGTGGTTGGTGACCGCGGCCGTGAGGAACCCGGCTTCCTGGACCATCTCACCCAGGGTCGGGAAGGACGGGTCGAGGACCGAGTCGTAGCGCACGCACCCGTGGGTCGACGGGTAGAGCGAGGTCATGACCGAGGCGAGGGAGGGCAGGGTCCACGAGGACTGCGCCTGCGCGTTGTCGAAGACCACGGCCTCGCGCGCCAAGGCGTCGAGGCTCGGCGACGTGGCCACAGCGTAGCCGTAGATCCCCAGGCGATCGGCGCGCAGCGTGTCGATGGTGATGAGCAGCAGATTCCGGGCCTGGGGCGGAGGATCCGCGCAGCCCGCCAGCAGCCAGCCGAGGGCAAGAAGCGGCAGCAGGCGCGAGCAGCACATGAGAAGACCATCCGATCCGGCGGCGCAGCGTCCCCCCGTGGCGGAGAGGCGACCGAGCGAGCTGCCAGGCCGTGTAGCTCGCCAAGTGCGCAAGGCAACCCTCGAATCCACGTCACCCCGGGCGATGCCGCCCGCGGAGGACCCGGATCAGGATGTCCGCTGCGAACCGCCGGCGCCCGAGCGTGCCACGCCCTGCACCCACATCGCAGGCTACCGCCCGCAACAGAGTTTCAAGACGGACGCCATGCCCGGGCTCTCATCGCGTCACGCCGACGAAGTCACGGGTGTCGCGAGTTCAGACAATCCGCCCGAAAGTCGTGAACTCCAGCTGAGCCTCTCTTGCGGAGAGGCTCAGCGCAGGCGTCGCTAGCCGCCGAAGCCCACCGGGTTCGGGCCGCTCAGCAGGTAGACCGCCGTCTTGTCACCAGAGGTCGACACGTTGATGAGGTGATGCAGGAGATGCCACGACGTGTGCTTCTGGCTCATGCCGCACATGGAGTGATCCATCTCATGCACCATGGCCAGGTGTCCCCAGAGCACCGAGCCGGCCAAACTGCCGTCCATCCTCACGCCCTTGGCGTCGAAGCTGGCCCGCTCCTCCGAGACCCAGACCATTGAGAGCGGCCCGTAGCCGCGCGTCTTCTCCACGCTGTAGAGCGTACCGTGGCCCGGCATGTCGTGGACCGTCACCGAACCGCGCTCCCAGTAGGCCAGGAGGCCGAGCGGCCAGAGGTCGGTCTTCTCGATGACCAGCTCGCTTCCGGAGGCGCCGCCCGCGCGCGCCGCGGCGACCTCCTCCTGGTAGCGGGCCAGCGTGGCGGCGTCCAGGTCTCCCACGAGGTCGACGTTCTTGAACGAGGCGGCGCCTCCGTCGAAGGTGGAGCAGCCAAGGGCGGAGACGAACGAAAGGGCGAGGAGAGACGTGCGGATCATCAAGAGTTCTCCCGAGGGTTGCAGCGGTGGAAGGGAACCAGTTCCGAATCGCTGGCTATAGCACGGGCCGCGCCCGCCGCCATCAGATGCCCAGGATCTCGCGCACCTTCTCGGCGAGATCGCGCGCGCCGTATGGTTTCTGGATGAAGCCCGCCAGCCCCTTGCCCGTGAACCTGCTGGTCGCGTCCTGCTCGTCGTAGCCGCTCGAGAGGATGATGGGCACGTCTGGCCGGATGCGGCGCAGCTCGCGGAAGGTCTCGTCGCCGCCGAGCAGCGGCATGGTCATGTCCAGCAGGATGCCGCGGATGCCGGCCGCGCGCGCGCGGAAGAGGTCGACCGCCCTCTGCCCGTCCTCGGCGAGGAGCACGTCGAAGCCGGCGCGCTTCAGGCTCTGCTCGGCGAGGAAGCGCACCGTGGCCTCATCGTCCACCACCAGGATGGTGCCCGCGCCGCGCCACGGCGCGCGCGCCTGCGCGCGCACCTCGAGCGACGCCGCCGGCTTGGCGGACGCGGGTAGGAGCACGCGGAACGTCGTCCCCTGGCCCGGCGCGCTGTCGATCTTGATGGCGCCCTTGTGGCCGCGCACGATGCCCAACACCGCGGCCATGCCCAGGCCGCGGCCCTGGAACTTGGTGGTGAAGAAGGGATCGAAGACGCGCGCCCGCGTCTCCGCGTCCATGCCGCAGCCGCTGTCCGCCACCTCGAGGAAGACGTACTTCCCCTCGGCCAGGCCGGCGTCCGGGAAGAGACCAAGAAGGTAGCCGCGATCGGCGGCCATCGCGCCCGTGCAGATGCGGATCATGCCACTCTGGTCGCCGAGCGCGTCGGACGCGTTGGTGATCAGGTTCATGACCACCTGGCGCACCTGCGTGGGATCGCCCTCGACGGGCGGCAGGCCGCGCGCGAAGTCGAACTCGAGGCGCGCCTTCTTCGAGATCGATGCCACCAGCAGGTTGGTCATCTCCTCGACCAGGCTGTTGAGCTGGAAGACCTGCACCTGGAAGCGGCCGCGGCCTGAATAGGCGAGCATCTGGCGCGACAGCTCGGCCGCGCGCAGCGCCGCCTTCTCCACCTCCTCGAGCAGCGGCCGCGCCGGCGCGTCCGGCGCCAGGTCCATGAGCGCCATGCCGGTGTTGCCGAGGATGCCGACCAGCAGGTTGTTGAAGGCGTGCGCGATCCCGCCGGCGAGCACGCCCAGGCTCTCGAGCTTCTGCGCGTGGCGCATCTGCGACTCGAGGCGCTGGCGCTCCTCCTCGGCGCGCTTCCTTTCCACGCCGAGCGCGATGCGGTCCGCGACCAGGGCCAGGGCCTGGATGGCGGCGTCCGTCAGCGCCTGGCGCGAGAACATGGCCACCACTCCCACCAGGCGCTCTTCCACGAGCAACGGATGGCCGGCGAACGCGATCACGCCCTCGCGCCGCGCCCACTCCTTGTCGTGCATGAGGTGGTCGCTGCTCACCGAGTTGGTGAGGTGCGGGCGGCGCTCGAGCGCGACCTGGCCGACGCGGTAGCGGCCTACCGGGATGCACGCGTACTCGCCGTCGAGGCGCGTCTCCAGGCCGGCGCTGGCTTGCATCTCCAGCACGTCCCCGCGCGCGTTCAGGGTCCAGATGCGCGCCAGGGCCGCGCCCAGGTGGCGGACCATGCCCTCGGCGCAGCGCTGCAGGCCCTCCTGCAGCGAGCCGCCCTGGGCGATGGCGAAGCCGACGTGCTCGGCGAAGGCCTCCATGCGGGCGCGCGCGCGGCGCTCTTCCTCGGCGCGCACGCGTTCGGTGATGTCGCTGGTCGAGACCAGCACGCCGGCCAGAGCCTCCTCGCGGCCCGCGGCCACGGTGAGGCGGCGGCTCACCACGCGCCGCTCGCCGTCGAGCATGCGCACCGCGCCATCCGTGGCCACGAAGGACGCGCCCGAGGCGATGGCGGTCAGCTCCCGCTTGAACAGCTGGCGGTTCTCCTGCCCCAGGATCCTCTCCAGTCCGGCGACGAAGTCCGCCGCGTCCCGCGCGCCGTAGAGCGCCACCGCGGCGCGGTTCACGCCGGTGACGCGCACGCGCCGGATGCACTCGTCCACCTCCTGGGGATGATCGCCGAAGAACGCCTCGAAGTCGCCCACGCCGGCGCCGCGCAGCTCCTCGAGGCGCGCGCCGACCGCGGAAAGGTCCTCTTCCCAGAGGGCCACCGGGGACTCCTCGAACAGCCGGCGGTAGCGCCTCTCGCTCGCCTCCACGGCCTGCTCGGCGAGCCGGCCGGCGGTGACGTCGCGGATGAAGCCCTCCAGGTAGGCGAGCGCGCCGTCGCGGAACACGCCGGCGCCGACCTCCTCCAGCCAGCGCCATTCGCCCGAGCGGTGGCGGATGCGGTACACCAGGTGGAACGGCTCGCCCTGGGCGAGCGCGGCGTCCACCAGCGAGAAGATCCCGGCCGCGTCCTCCGGGTGGTAGAGCTGGACGAAGCTGATGCGGTCGCTGAGGAACTCCTCGCGCGTGTAGCCGGTCAGCTCCTCAACCGCGTCGTTGAGGTACAGCATGCTGTAGCGCTCGTTGTTGCGGCAGAGGTAGATGACGCCGGGGATGTTCTCAGCCAGAAGCGAGAAACGCTCCTCGCTCTCGCGGAGCGCCTGCTCGGGGGCCAGGGAGAGACCGCCCTCGTCCGGGCTCATCGCGGATCGTGCTCCAGGAGGCTGTGGCGGAAGAGCATGAACGGCGTGTGACGCGCGCAGTCTAGCGCGCGCGTCCGCCGTGCCAGGCCCCTTTTCCGCGCGGGTGCGCCCGCGCTCAAAAGTCGTTGACGCCGCCGCCCGAAACCGTGTTGTCGCGCCCGCGGTTGTTGTCGGTGGGAACCGCGCCGTCGATCAGGCCGTCGCCGTTCTTCGCCTCGTTCCGCTCGAGCCAGG
Source organism: Planctomycetota bacterium (assembly GCA_016213895.1). Lineage (GTDB taxonomy): Bacteria > Planctomycetota > B15-G4 > B15-G4 > JADJEK01 > JACQZJ01. The sequence goes on from JACQZJ010000170.1 coordinate 13,493, forward strand.
TGAGTTGGCCCAGGACCTGCACGCCCTCGCCGCCGTTGTTCTTCATCTGGCAGTCGCGGATCTTGGTGCCGATCACGCCCGCGGTGACGTAGATGCCGTGCCCGCCGTTGCTGTTCGCGGTGAGCGAGAGCAGGTTGGTCCCGCCCTCGGTGAGGCGCAAACCATCGTTCAGGTTGCTGTTGAAGACGCCGCCCTTCACGGTCGCGCCCAGGCCGCCGCCGAGCAGGCCGTAGGTGTTCTGCTTGGCCGTGCAGTTCTGCAGCAGGACCTGGGCGTCCACGGTCGTGTTGTCCAGGTTGAAGCCGGCGTTCGTGTTGCCGTTCGACTCGCAGCTCAGCAGCCGATGGCCGGCGCCCTCCACGAAGAAACCGTCCAGACCACCGCCGCCCGCGACCGTCCTCTTCACGTAGTGGCCGTTGCCGCGCAGCGTGATGACCCCGGGGTGGCTCGCCCACTGCCCGCCGGTCGCGATCGCGGTGCAGCCGCTGAGCATGCAGTTCAGCGCCTGGCTGGTGAGCACGATGCCGCTGAGGCCGCAGGCGCTGGCCTCGCAGTTCGTCAGCTCGTGGCCGAAGCCGTCGAGGAAGAAGCCGTAGCCCGCCATGTCCGAGAAGTCGCACTCGGTGAAGCACACGCCGAGCACGGTGACGCCCGAAACGACCACGCCGATGTCGTCGCCGGCGACTCCCTGCACCGAGGCCACCTCGATGTTGGCCGACTGGCCGTCGATGCGCAGCGCGGCCGCGCCGTCGATGGCGCTGCCGCTGTTGAGGGTGAGGTTCTGCAGCACCACGTTTTCCGAGCCCTGGATCAAGACCGCTGGACCTCCCTGGCCAACGATCCGCGCCTGGCCGTCGCCGCTGCGCTTGATCGTGAGCTTCGCCTGGCCCGGCAGCACGGCGCTGGCCACGGTCACGGACTCGTTATACGTGCCCTTGGGGATGAGCACCGTGTCGCTCGTGTCGGCGTTGGCGAGCGCCTGATCCACGGCGTCCTGGATCGTGACGATCGCGCCCTGGCCCACGGTGATCTGTTCGGCCGAGGCGCCGCCGCAAAAGGCCAGCGCAACACCGGCTCCGAGAAGCGAGATCTTGATCGAGTTCTGAGTCATGTGCGGTCTCCTATCCTGCCCCCCTCTTCCTTAAGAACCGGGGAATGCAGATTTCCACGCAGGGGCACAGTCCACCGCATTATAGCCGGGCGCCAGGGACAGGTAGCGGCCAAGCCTCGCTGCCCGCCCTTGTCGAGGGGACAAAACCGTCTTGGGGCAACACGACCCAAGCCCTTTCCTCATCGGATTTTGCGGCGCGAGCCTTAAGCGAGAAGCCTCGCCCCCGACAATAGTTCGCCGGGTCGATGCGGCGCGCGCCCGGACGTCCGGGGCAGAACCGTTGCGGCAGGAGAAGGTCGCCGGGCAGAATCATCGCCATGATCACGAACCCGTTGCTGCTCCTCCTGTCCCTCGGGCTCGCCGCGCCGCAAGAGGACACCTGCCTGCTGTTCGCGGCGAACTGCCTGGCCAAGGGAGAAGACAACTTCTTCCTTTATCAGGTGTTCTCCGAGCGGCCGCTCCAGATCAAGGAGGGCGACCGCCTCGCGTACGAGATCTTCCTGCCGCCCTCCACGTTCCCGCCGCGGGGCGGCGTGGACATCACCTTCGACGAGGGGTGCCTGCGCGACTCGGGCGCGCGCGATCAGATGGAGATTCGCGCGCACGGCGACGCCCTGCTGCCGGCCGCGGTGGGCCGCTGGCTCGAGCGCCGCATCGATCTCTCGCACCTCGCCGGCCGCACCGTTGCCTCGTTCGACCTCCAGGCCGAGGGGGACGAGTGCGGCGCGCACGCGCAGTTCATCGACAACGTGCGCATCCTGCACGGCGACGGCGCCGAGACGGCGATCTATCGCGACGGGCCGCCGGAGGCGAACCGCGTGCACTTCCTGACCGGCTACAGCGAGCGCGCCGTGCTGCAGCCGATCGCGCGCGCGCGCGTCACGAAGGAGGCCGACTTCGCCGCCCTGCTGGACGAGGCCGGGCAGCGCCAGCAGATCCACTGGCAGTACCAGCGCCTCGAAGAGGACGTGCGCCTGGCCGAGGCCTTTCTCGAGGCGGACGGCCGCGGCGACCTCGTGGCGCAGACGCGCGAGGTCCTGGGTCTCGTGCCCGCGCCCGACGCGTTCTCCGGCAGCCCGGCCGAGTACGCGGCTCTGGTGCACGAGACGCTGCACCGCTTCGATCACGCGCACGCGGTGATGCAGGCCTACACCGGCCACCTCGTCGGCCACGCGCACATCGACTTCCAGTGGCTCTGGGAGTGGCCCGAGGGCGTCGAGGTGACGCGCCAGACGTTCGCCCAGGCGTGCCGCTTCATGGAGGAGTTCGCACCGTTCACCTTCACGCAGTCGAGCGCCGCTCTCTACGCCGCGATCGAGGAGCACTTCCCCGACCTGTTCGCCGAGGTGCGGCGCCGCGTGGCCGAGGGGCGCTTCGAGATCGCCGGCGGCCGCTGGTGCGAGGGCGACACGAACATGATCTCGGGCGAGTCGCACGCGCGCCACTTCCTGCACGCGCAGCGCTATTTCCGCGAGAAGTTCGGGCGCACGGCCACGGTCGGCTGGGAGCCGGACACCTTCGGCCACGTGTGGACGCTGCCGCAAATGCTGCGGCTCGCAGGCATCGAGTCCTACTACTTCAGCCGCGCCGGCAAGGGCATCCCGCTCTTCTGGTGGGAGGGCCCGGACGGCAGCCGCGTGCTCGCCTTCGACGAGCCCGCCACCGGGTCGTGGTACAACTCAGGCATCGGCGAGAGCCAGATCGAGGAGCTGCTGAGCTTCCGTCGCGCGACAGGCCTCAGGGACCTGATGTGGGTCTACGGCGTCGGGAACCACGGCGGCGGCCCGACGCGCGAGCAGATCCTCACGGCGCTCGGCTGGCAGGGCGAGAGGGCGCGGCCGGCGGTGCGCTTCGCCACGGCCGGCGCGTTCTTCGCGCGCCTGCGCGAGCAGAACCTCTCCGCCATCCCCGTGGTCAAGGACGAGCTGAACTTCGTGTTCAGCGGCTGCTACACCACGCACGGCGACGTCAAGCGCCTGAACCGCGACGCCGAGGCGGCGCTGGTCGCGGCCGAGACGGCGGCGCTGCTCGCCGCGGACACGGGCTGCCCGGCGCCGCGCGCGGACCTGGCGCGCGCCTGGAAGGACGTGCTCTTCAACCATCACCACGACACGCTGCCGGGAACGAGCATCCATCCGAGCTACGAATACACGCGCCTGCTCTTGCGCGGGGCGATCGAGCGCGCGCGCTGGATCGAGGCCGCGGCGCTGCGCCACGTGGCCCTGCGCGTGGAAGACCCGGGCGACGGCAGCGGAGTGCTCGTGTTCAACCCCCTGGGCTTCGCCCGCCGCGGTCTGGTCGCGGTCGATCTGGGTGAAGACGAGACCGAGGCCTGGCCGGCCTTGGCCGGACCGGGCGGCGCGCTCGCGCCGGCGCAGCTCGTGAGCGGCGCGGACGGCGGCCGCAAGCTGCTCTTCCTGGCCGAGGACGTTCCCGCGTTCGGCCACGACGTGTGGCGCGCCGCGGCCGAGGCGCCCGCCGCCGATCTCTCGGTCCTGGAGAACGAGAACGAGATCGTGCTCCGGAACAGCGCGCTCGAGGCGCACGTGGATCGAGGCAGCGGCGAAGTCGTGCGGCTCGTCGATCGCGCAAGGGAGCGCGAGGTGCTCGCAGGCGGACGGCGCGGCAACGTGCTCGAGGCCTTCATGGAGAAGCCGCACGAGATGAGCGCCTGGGTGATCGGCGAGATCGGCGAGGTGCTGCCGGTCGAGACCGAGGAAGGCGCGATCGTGATCGAGTCCGGGCCGGTGCGCGCGGCGGTGAAGGTGGTGCGGCGCTTCCGCGGCTCGCGCATCACCCAGTGGATCCGCCTGTGCGCGGGCGCGCGCCAGCTCGACTTCGAGACCCTGATCGACTGGCGGGAGCAGGGCGGGGCGGAGCAGCCCGCGCCCATGCTGCGCGTGGGCTTCCCGCTCGCCGCGGGCGAGTTCGAGGCGCGCTACTCCCTGCCCTTTGGCGACAAGGCGCGGCCGGCGGACGGCGCCGAGGTGCCGGCCCTGACCTGGGCGGCGCTCGTCGGGCCGCAGGGCGGGGCCGCGCTCTTGAACGACTGCAAGCACGGCCACGGCGCCACGACCGAAGGCGTGCTGCGCCTCACGCTGGCGCGCTCGTCGTACTCGCCCGACCCGCTGCCCGATCAGTACGCGCAGCGCGTGATCTTCAGCCTCTTCCCGCTCGGCCCGGACACGGCCGCAGTCGAGGCCACGCGCGCCGGCTTCGAGCTGAACGCGCCGCTCGTGGCGCAGCGTGTTTCGCGCAGCGCGATCAACCCATTCGTTGGTGATGAGGAGCGTGCAGACCTTCCTGCGCGGCGCTCGCTCGCGACCTTGATCGGCCTGGACAGCGTGATCCCCACCTGCCTGAAGCCGAGCGAGGAGGGCGCGGGCGTCATCCTGCGCCTGTACGAGGCGGGCGGAACGCCGGCGCGCGGCCACGTGATCCTCGGCTTCCCGGCGGCAACCGTAGAGGCCGTGAACCTGATCGAGGACCCGCTCGGCGACAAGGAAGAGGTCGTGGGCGGCGAGGTTTCCGTCACGCTCCGGCCCTACGAGATCCTCACCCTGCGCTTCGACTGAACACGGCCGCGCCCTGCCCCCAGAGCCAAACCCGTAACACCTTGTTAATCAACGCTTTGGCGCGACCACAAGGCGAAAGGTCCTCTTCCGCACCCAGTTCCTGAAGAAGATCGCGGATTCTCCGAGACGGCCGGGCCGCTTTCCGGATCAGGCGGACAGAACGCACAAGCACCTGACCCAGGGAGCACGACCATGAACCGCTCGACCACCTTCTTCCTCTCCTGCTCGCTCGCCCTCTCCTTCGCCGGCGTGGCCGATGCCGCCAACATCCTCGTCCCCCAGCAGGCGCCGACCATCAATGCCGGTCTCGGCATGGCCGGCCCTGGCGGGACCGTGACCGTGGATGAGGGCACCTACCACGAGAACGTGGTCATGGCCTTCGACAACCAGACGCTCCGCGGCGACGGCAACGTCAAGGTCGACGGCGGCGGCCTGACCGGCTTGGTCGTCCCCTTCGGCATCACCGGCTCGGTCATCGAGGACATCCAGTTCCGCGACTGCTCGATCGGCATGCTGATCGGCGGCTCGGACACCGAGGTCGACGACTGCAAGGTCAAGAACACCACCTCGCACGGCATCCTTGTCGTCGCCACGAGCGTCACCATCGAGGACACGAGCATCAAGGACGTCGCCCTGCACGGCGTCTACCTCGCCGTGAATGGCTGCGTGGTCTACGAATGCACGATCGCCCGCACCGGCGACGCCGGCGTGCTCGTGCTCGGCGACTTCAACTCCATCCTCGGCACCACCATCAGCCAGACGGCCACCCAGGGCATCCAGATCGGCGACGACGCCGATGACGCCGACGGCAACCTGGTCCAGCTCTGCGACATCAGCCTGACCGGCTGGGATGGCATCGAGCTGCGCAGGATGGCGTCCGGGTGCACGATCAACGAGAACGAGATCTACGACACCACGTATGACGCCATCGACGTGAACTGGCTGAGCGACGGCCACTCCATCACCAGGAACGTCATCCACAACGCCGACGACCACGGCATCGAGGTGGACGGCCCGAACGCCTCCATCAGCCGCAACAAGGTCTACGGCTCCGGGGACGACGGCATCTACCTCGACAGCGACGCGGACAACGGCATGTACTTCAAGAACAAGGTCATGTTCTCCTGGGACGACGGCTTCTACGTCGCGGGCACGGGCAACACCTTCACCAAGAACAAGGGCAAGTTCAGCTTCGGGCTCGACCGCAACTCCTTCGTCCCCATGGCCGCGAACATCTACGTCGACAACGTCTTCCTCACCTCGAACTAGCCTCCCCTCCCTGCTTCCTGGCAGAAGAGCCGGGGTGCGCCGCCTGTGCCGAGAAGCACGACGGCGCGCCCCGGCTCGCTTGCAGGGGCAGCCTTGGTCGTGCGGGCGGCGTGCGTGCGGGAGACGGTTCGCTGGAATCACCCAGCCTACGGCGCGGCAGCGAGCGTGACCTCCGCGGGCTCTTTGCCCGCGATCACCTCGACCGTGCGCGTGGCGCCGAGCGCCTGCACGGAGAAACGGCCGAGCGGCAGGCCGGCGAACCGGACCTCGCCGTCCTCGCCCGTGGCCGCCTGGCCGGTGCTCGTCGTGAGCGCACCGGCCGCGAGGTACTCCGCCGACGTACGGCCCGTCTCGAGATCAATGAGCGTGACCGGCGCTCCCGCGGCCTTCTCGCCCGAAGCGCCGCGCACCTCCACCACCAGGTCGCCGAGACGCCGCAGCCGGAGGTTCACGGATACGGTCTCTCCCGCTCTGCACGCCGCCTCAATCCAGTCTGGAAAGAGCCCAATCTGCGACGCGCGCGCACGGTAGCGGCCTTCCGCAAGACGCGCGAAACGCGCCGTGCCGCTTTCCGCCGTCTCCTGCGCCGGCCACGACAGCACCGGGCCCTCGGCCAGGTGCTCCACATCGACACGCGCGCCCGGAAGCGCCGCGCCCGCGCTGTCCACCACGCACACCGCGAGCACCGCCTCGGGCGCGAGATCGAGGTCGAGCGGCGTCGGCGCGCTCCCCTCGTCAACGCGCGCGCCTTCCCAGAAGCGCGTCGCATAGCCCTCGGCCTGGGCGAGCACCCGGTACTCCCCGGGCGAAAGCCCCAGCACCTCGTACTCTCCCTCCGCCCGCGACGCCCCGCGCGCGTACGGCGCCGCCGAATTGTCCGCCCCCTGCCGCCGCGTCTCGACGCTCCCGCCCGCGATCCCCTTCCCCTCGCGATCCGTCAAACGCCCGCGGAAGCCCGTTTCCGCCAGCAGGAAGTCCAACTCCAGCGCCTCGCCCGCCACCACGTCCGCCACCCGGGCGATCTGAACGTTGATCGATGGATCGAACTCGACGAGCTGGAACAGACGCCGGCCCGCCGGCAGGGAAGCGAATTCGTACTCGCCGTTCGGGGTCACGCCGGCCCTCACCAGGTCGCCGTCTCCCTCGAGCGGCCGCGAGTCGATCGTGTAGGTCTGATTCGGGTCCAGGGGACGGCTCGCCACCACCGTGCCGAACACGCGGCCGCCTGCCGGCAGGGAGAAGACCTCGGCCGGTCGAAAGGAAGACCGAGACCCACACCCTCTCGGGATAGAGCCCGTCGAACCTCACCGCATCGGCGCCCTGCGCGGCCGCGCTCGCTCGCGGCTGCGCGCGGCCGAGGACCTGCACCTCGAAGCGCAGAAGCGAGCCGCCCTGCTGATCGAGCACGCGAACCTCGAGCGACGCAGAGCGCATCAGCTCGATGCGGCGTAAGGCCTCGTCCCGCGCGCCGCCCTGCTCGACAGCAACAACCTGGCGCGCGTACCCGTCCGCCTCGACGAGCAGGGAGATGCGGTCCCTCTGCGAGATTGGACCGAACAGAAACGACCCCAGGCCGTCGGTCTGCGCGCCGAGGGGAAGCGCACCGCAGACCTGGCCCTGGCCATCTACGTCCGCGAGGCGCACGGACGCGCCGGCGACCGGCGTTCCCGCCTGCGCATCAACCACGGCGCCGCGCAGCATGTCGCCGCGCTCCATGCGGATCTCGATCGGCTCGCCGCGCTGGCCCGGCGCCACCGGCACGAAGTCCAGCCTGCCGGGCGCGAAGCCCTTCACCAAGGCGTCCAGGCGATACTGGCCCTGCGGCAATCCCGTGAACAGGAACTCCCCGCTCTCCGCATCGGCGTCGACCCACTCCACCGCCGCCCGCCAGCCCGAGTCGTCCTCGGTGAGCGCGCGCACGCGCGCTTCCTCGAACAACGCGCCGTCGCCGACGACGCGGCCCGCCAGCTCGCCGAACGGCACAAGGGTCAGCTCCATCTCCTGCCCCGGCCGCACGCCGTGCGCGAAGGCGTCCTCGAAGCCGGACAGCCGGGCCATCACCATGTAGTCGCAGAGCGGATCGAGCAGCGGCAGGCGAAACGAGCCGTCCTCCTTGGATCGCGTCAGGCCGAACCAGTCCGTCGTGTCCGTTCGCCACGCCTGCAGCAGCACTCCGGCCAACGGGCCGCCGCCGGCCATTGCCGCGCGCCCGCGCAGCACGCCCTCCGGGGACAGCTCGATGGAGACGCTGCGCCTTTCGCCCCGCGCCAGGGCGTCGAACCTCCTGATCCACATGGCGAAGCCCGGCTGCACCACACGCAGCGAGAACGGGCCCGCCTCGGCCCGCATGCGCACCGAAAAGCGGCCGAGCGCGTCCGTGCTGCCCCAGCCGCAGTCCTCCTCCACGTACGTGTCCTTCAGGAAGAACCCATTGATCAGCGCTCCGGCGGCCGGCCGTCCCGACGCACCTTCGACCACCACGCCCTCGACCTCGGCCGCGGGGTGAACGACGATCTCGACGTCTTCATCCTTCGGCGCCATCACGACCTTCACCTCGGAGGAACAGCTCGGGTGGTCGACCTGGATGTGGATGTAGGTGTCCGGAAGCCCGTTCACCTCGAAGCGCCCCGCCCCGTCGGTCAATGCCTCGCTGCAATGCAGCATGCCGCACACGCGCTCCGGCTCGAGCTGCAGGCCGTTCTCGAGGTAATCGCCGTAGACCGAGCGCCGGGCGGTAATGCGCACTCCGGGGAGCGGCCCGAATCCCGCCAGGCGGATGATGCCGCGCAGCGAGCAGCCTCTGCGGCAGTCGAGCCGCACGGGCTCCAACGGCGGCCGTTCGACCAGCACGCCGGCGGGCTGGCCGCCTTCCGCGGCAGCCGAGAAGAAGGCCGGCAACAGGTCCGCGGCCACCTCCGCCAGGTTGTCCTCGCCGGTGGCGACGCACCGTCCCAGGGCAAGAGCGACGTCCGGCGGCAGCCCGAGGTGGGTTGCGGCGAAGCGGCGGACTTCCTCGGTCCAGGGAAGAACGAGCACGGTGGCGTTCGGCGCGGGCTTCCCTTCCAGAAAGACCGCGCACTCCACTGCCGGCGGAGGCGCGTCCGCGCGCGCGGGTTGTTGCGAATCCGCTTGCGCCAGCGGTTCGGGGTTCTCGGAGAGGCCCGCCGCGCCGGGCACGGCGCTCGCCGTCGCGCCTTCTACCAGCTCCGCGGCGCCCTGCTCCCCTCCTCCGCGCACGGCCCACCATGCGGCCACGACGCTGGCTCCGATCACAAGCGCAACCGCTGCCCAGGAAACGAGGCGTCGCATGCCGTCCTCGCCCTTCGCTTCAGCGACGCGCTGCGGTCACCGCGATACCTGCGCCTCCCGGCGGAACCACCGTAGCCTCCCAACGCTGCCCGGCGGGCTGCGTCTGTGCCACTGTCGAGCTGGCCCTGGTGCCGCCCTTCGGTTGATCGGCGGCGCCAGCGCCGCCGGCGGCGGCCTCGCCTTGCGCAAATCCCAACGCCACCAGGAACCACGCAGAAAGGGCCAGGATTCGTCTTCGCGGGTGCTTCATGAGCGAGTCACCTCTTCCAATGCGCCGGCCATGCTCGGCCCCAGGCACGAAACCACGTGGTCGTAGCTGTCCCTACTATCGGCTCTGATGCGGGTCCAGAAAAGCTTGTCCCGCAGCGCCTGAACGCGGAACCCTCGAAGCTCAGCACCACCACCCCGTCCGACAGCGTCGAGCGCGTCGACGTACTGCCTGGACTCGCGCACCTCGCCAGCGAGCAGAGAATGGAGCAGCCCGTTGTAGGCGAGCCCGGGCAGTCCCGGGCAGAGTCGCTCGGCGGAGCGGTTCAGGACGACGGCCAGGTCAGGACGTCCGTGCGCCGCCCACAGGCGCGCGGCGCCCTCCCAGGCGAGGGCCTTGTTCTCGAGAGAGGCCGCGCCAGCGGCGTAGCGCTCCCATTCGTCCGCGCGGAAACCCGGTTCGTCTTGCTCACGAATGAGAAGGAGATACCAGCGAGCCGTCTCCGCGGGGTCCACCAGTCTCGTGGTTTCCAGGAGGAGCTCCCGGGCGGCGCAGAGCAGAGCATCCCGATCGCCTGCGCCCGCAGGCGAGACGACTTCGTGGAGCCAGCGGCGGCGCAAGGCGTAGTGCCCAGCCTCGTGCAAGGCCGCGGCCACGTGCTCCATCGCCTCCATGCGCCGCGTGGCCTCGGCCTCGCGGGTGCGGTGCCGCTCCGCGTCCACCAGCCACATCTCGCCGCCGATGGCCCGGTTGACGTACGCCCGCCCCAGGTCGAACAAGACGCCCGCGAGGCCGCGCGCGAAGTGGCGCGCAGCCTGGGCGATGGGCCGCGCCGCCGTCGGCCGGCGGCCACGGCGCCCAGCACGCACCGCTACCGCCCCTGCCTCCATCGCGTTCACCGCCTCGGCCACCGCCAGGAGCGACGCTTCCGCCAGCGGATCGCCGCGCAGCACCTCGCGAGCGCGCGCGCTCTCCAAGATCGGCTCCGGTCCCGCGAGCAGCTCCGGAAGGTGCCGGATCAGGTCCCGGCTGTCGAAGGGAGGCCGATCGTCAGGCATCCTCGGCCTCCTCTCCGTCCAGGCGCAATGGCCCTTCTTCCATCCCTTCTTCTTGCTTCGCGCCCTGCGCCGCCAGGCGCTCCATCTCCTCGCGCACGCGCTCGACGATCTGCTCCAGGATGAACTCGAGGCGCTCCTGGTGGATCCCGGTGATCCGCGCCACCTCGCCCACGGCGAGCCGCTCGTGCCACGCGAGCCACGCCACGCGCCGCGCCTCGTGCGGCAGCCGGTTCAACGTCCACGACATCGTGTGCTGCACGAACTCCTGGCGCGTCGCGTCCCGCGCCAGCGCCGGCACGACCAGGCCCCGATCGCTGCGCGCGCGCTCCGCCACGTAGCGAAGCACGCTCTCTGCCCAGGACGCGAGCGGCCGCTGGCGCGTTCCCTCCAGGCAGCCGACGAAGAGCGCCACGATCACCTCGTCCGCGATCCCGGCCGCATCGAGATGCAGGTGTTCGCGCAGGCACAGCTCGCGCGCCATCTCGTTCAGGCGCTCGCCGAGCAGCACGGCTAGGCCGTAGAGCACTTGGTTGCCCGGGATGCGCTCGACCTGGTCGAACAGGATGTCCGCCAGCTCCTCGGGGTCTGACGCCCGCGCGCCGTCGAGCGAGGGAACGCCGTCGAGACCGCGCAGGATGCCCTTGACCACCGCGATCCCGGGTGGGCCAGACGCCGCTCTCTCGACGCGTTCGGGCTGCATCCTCTCTCCGAACTCCCGCCGCGCCCCCAGCCCGGCGAAAGCGCGCCCCGGGTCCCGATGCTCCTGGTCCCCGAGCACGCAGGAGATTCCAGCGCGCGGGCCGGGGGCTGTCAACGCCTGCGGCTATGATCCAGGGCTCCGGACCCGCCCGAAAGGCAGTGCATGGCGAAGCCCCGGCGCAACCGTACCTCGAAGAACCGGCCGCATCCCGGACAGCGCTCCGCGCCCGGCGCCGGGCAGGCGCCGGTCGAGATGGCTCGGCCGGGCACGCGCGAGCCCGTGTTCTGCCCGCACTTCGGCCCGTGCGGCGGCTGCCAGCACCTCGACATGCACTACGACGCCGAGGTGGCGCGAAAGGCGCGCGCGCTCGAGGAGATGGTGCGCGCCGAGCCGGGCCTGAAGGACGCGCGCGTGCTCGAACCTCTTGCCGCGGCCGAGCCGCTCTTCTACCGCATTGCGCTCAAGGTCCCCTTCGGCACCTCGCAGCTCGGCCCGACCTGCGGCTTCTTCCGCCCGGGAACGCACAGCATCGTCGACCTCAGGGCCTGCGCCATCCAGCACCCCCTGCTCACCGAGATCCTGCTGCGCGCGCGCTCTCTCTCCGCGGAGCTGCGCGTGCCCATCTATCAGGAATACCGCCACTCCGGATTGCTGCGCCACCTGCTCGGCCGCGTCGCGCCCGGCACCGGCCAGGCGCTCGTCGGTCTCGTGGTCAGGAAGGGCGGCGCGCCGCCGATCCGCCGCCTGGCGCAGGCGCTCTTCGAGGAGTTCCGGCCGCGCGGGCTCATTGGCGTGGTCGAGAACGTCAACCCCGAGCGCACCAACCTGGTGGCGGGCGAGCGCAGCAAGCGCCTGTGCGGCACGCCCATCCTGGTGGAGGAGCAGGACGGACTGCGCTTTCGCTCCTCGATCACCTCGTTCGTGCAGGTGAACGCCGCGCAGGCCGCGGCGCTCTTCGCCGAGGTGCTGCGCCAGCTCGGCGACCTCGCCGGCCGGCACGTCTGCGACCTCTACTCGGGCTTCGGGCCGATCGCGCTGCGCCTCGCCCGCGCCGGCGCGCTGGTGAGCGCGATCGAGCGCAATCGCGAAGCGGTGCGGGACGGCGCGGCCGCGGCCGACGAAAACGGCCTGCGCGAGCGCATGCGCTTCCTCGCGGCCGACGCCCTCGCCGGCCTGCGCCGCGCCGCCTCGGGCGGCATCGACGCGCTGGTCGTCGATCCGCCGCGCCGCGGCCTGCAGGAGCCGCTCATCGACCTGATCTGCGACCTGCCGCTCCACCGCATGGTCTACGTGTCGTGCAACCCGGAGACGCACCTGCGCGACCTGGCGCTCCTCGCGCGCGCCTTCGACGTGGTCGAGCTGCGGCCGGTCGATCTCTTCCCGCGCACCGCGCACCTCGAGGTCGTGACTCTCCTCGAACGCCGCTGATCGGCGGAGCACAGCCGCGCCATGAACATCGCGCTCATCACCGACGTCTTCCCGGGAGACGACGCCGAGGAGCGGCTCGTTGCTCGGCTCGAGGAGGCGCGCCGCAAGGGCGCGACGCTCGCCCTGCTGCCCGAGCTGCCGCTCCAGTGCGGAGCGGCCTCCACGCGCGCGCGTGGCGCGACATCGAGAACGAGAACCAGGCCTGATCGCCCCGTTCTCGCCGCCGGCGCGGCAGGAAGGACCGCGGCGCGCTATCTCGTGCGCACCGAGCCAAGGAGGCAGCCATGCAATCGCGATTCCGGAGCGTTTCCCTGTTCCTCGTCCTGCTCGCCGCCCTCGCCGCCGCCGTGGCCGCGGGCGAGCTTCTCGCCTCGGTTCCGACCATCCGCGGCAAGGGCAAGGTCAAGAAGGAGCTCGAGTTCCAGGTCCACTTCCTCGCGGTCGCTACCGGACAGCCGGTCTACAGCGTGCCCGCGGGCAAGACCCTCGTGATCACCGACGTGGTCGTGGCCAACGACTCGGCGGCGACAGCCGGCCTGTTCCGCATCGACGACGGCTCATCCGATCCCCTCCACCCCCACGTTCGAGTGCCGGCCGGCGGCACCACGCATCTCGCCTATATGACTGGGCTGGCCGTGCCTGAGGGCACGCAGGTGTACGCCGCGAACCACGGCTCCACCATCCTGCACGTGCGCCTGGCCGGCTACCTCATGTAGCCGTCGCGCGCCCGCTTGCCTGCTCAGTCGATCTCCGGAGTCTGCGCCCAGCCGCCCGAGCTGAAGGTGTTGCCGGTCTGCGTGCCCGTTCCGTCGTTCGCCAGGTCGCGGCGGCTGCCCTTCATGAAGTTGCCCTGGACCGTGCTGTTCGTGCCGCTGTTCTCGATGCCCTCGCCCGCGCACCCCGTCACCTTGTTGTCCTCGACCGTGTTGCCCGTGCCGCTCTGCACGTCGATGCCGTCCACCCGGCACGCGCTCACGTCATTGTCCTCGATCAGGATGCTGTTCCCGTTCACGCGGATGCCATCCGCGCCGATCTCCTTGACCTTGTTCTTGCGGACCGTGTGTGCGCCGCCCCTGACCTCGATCGCGGCATAATCGCCGCTCTCGCCCGTGCGCGTCACGGTGTTGCCCTCGATCATCACTCCCGTCGACGAGGCGTTGGCGAGGTTGATGCCAGCGTCCGAGCAGTACGAGATGTTGTTCCCCTGGATCAGACCCACTGTGGCCGCACTGGAGACGTAGATCCCCGCGGAATCGTCGAAGCAGTGCCGGATCGTGTTCTTCAGGACCTGGAAGTCGCTTCCATTCACCCACAGGCCTTCGCCGTTCGTGCAGTCGATCATGTTCTTCTCGATGAGCAGGCCGTTGCCGAGGGCCTCGATGCCCTCGTCATCGATCTTGCGCAGTTCGTTGCCCGCGATCGTGGCGTTGTCGCCCTGGTGATCGATGCCGTAGGAGTTGGTCGCCTCGATCTTGTTGTCCAGGATCTTCGCGCCCGGGCACGAGGACGTCTCGATGCCGTTGTCATCGCAGGTCGAGAGCGTGTTCTCCCTGATCACGCAGTCCGTCCCGCCGGACACGTAGATCAGGTCGCCGTAGGCGCCGAGGACCTGGTTCTTCTCGATCCGCGCCCCCGCGCCCGTGACGTCGATGCCCGCGCCATCGAGGTCGTAGAGCTTGTTGTTCTGGATCAGAGCGTCGTTGCCGGTGATGGTGATGCCGTCATCCTCCGACACGTAGACCGCGCACTTGGTCACCTTGGCATCGTTGCCGACGATCTGGATGGTTCCGCCGTCGTCGTTCAGGATGGTCACCTTGCTGACCGTGACGCCGTTGCCTGCGACGTAGATACCGCCGTCCGTGCCCAGCAGCTTGCAGTTGAGGATCGTCGTGCCGTCCCCGCTCGTGGCGCGGAGGCCGCCGCTCTCGCAGTTGATGATGGTGCAGTCCTTGACCGTGAGCCCGGCCGCCGTGCTGTAGATGCCGTAGCCGAAGGGCGGCGGCGCCACGACCGGCTTGGCGTTCTGCACCGTGAACTTGCTGATCGACACGTTGGCCGAGCCGACCTGGATGCCGTTGCCGGCGCCGGCGCCGCCAGCCGGCCGCGCCTCGATGATGACGTTTCCCTTGGCCAGGAGCTTGAGGCCGTCCTTGCCGGCCGGAATCACCACGTTCTCCTGGTAGAGACCGCTCTTCACCACGACCGTGTCGCCTGGACCCGCGGCCGCGACCCCCGCGCCGATCGTGGAGATGGCCCCAGCCTGGGAAACGGTGATGGTGGCGGCTCGCCCAGCGGCCGCGAGCAGCAGAAGGACGGCGGTCGCGCAGGGCACGATCACGAACCGGGTCAGTCGTTGGCGCGTCATGGGACGGTTCTCCTTGAGTCTTCGCCGCAGGCGGTGTGGCCGGGTCATGCTCCCCAGAGCGCGCTTCGCGTCCGCTTGCTTCGCGGAATCTACAAAAAGGCGGTTGATCCGTAACCCCTCCCGCGTGAGCACGACCTTCCGGGTAGACGAAATGTCCACCCCGGGGGCCCCCGCCTTGTCCGAGACCGATTCACCGCGCGACGACTTCGACGGACCCTGGAAGGAGGTACTCGAGCGCTTCCTGAAGCCGGCCCTTGCGCTGCTCGCGGCCAGGCGGAGCAGGGACGGAGAGCAGCGGCCATACTGGAAGGTCAGGCTCGTGCGCCGCCTGCTCGATCAAGGTCTCTCCCGGGAGGACATCCGCCTGCTCTTCGGAGAGAGGCATCGAGAAGGAGACGCGCCGGTCGATCCTGCAGGTCCTCGAGGCGCGCTTTGGGCCGGTTCCGGCGGGTATCGTGGAGGCCCTGGCCGATCTTCGCGACCTGAAGACCCTCGAGAGCCTGACGAGAACCGCGGCGATTGTGCCCGACCTGGGCGCGTTCACCCGTGCGCTCGGCGCGGTGTGAGGCCGCGAGCGCTACAGCGCGGCGATGATCGCGTCCGCCATCTGCTCGGTCGAGGCCGCGCCTTGCGCCACGGCCGTGGCGCCGCCCGGCAGGCGCAGCATGTCGTACGTGCGCACCTTGCCTTCGGCCACGACGCGCGCCACGGCGTCGCGCACGCGCATCGCCTTCTCGCCTTCGCTCACGTGGTCGAGGAGCATGGATGCCGACAAGATCATCGCGATCGGGTTGGCGATCTGCGGCTCGAGCGCGGCGTACTTCGGCGCTGAGCCGTGCGTGGGCTCGAACACCGCGGCCTGGTCGCCGATGTTCCCGGAACAGGCAAAGCCCAGCCCGCCGACCAGCCCGGCGAAGGCATCGGACAGGATGTCGCCGAACAGGTTGGTGGCGACGATCACGCCGCACTCCTCCGGGTTCTTGGTGAGCCACATCATCTGCGCGTCGATGTTGGTCGAGCAGAGCTCGATGCCCGGGCACTCGACCGCGACCTGGCGCGCCGCCTCCTCCATCAGGCCGGATGTCTCGCGCACCACGTTCGGTTTCTCGCACACGGTCACGGACCGGCAGCCGTGCCGCTCCGCGTGCAGGAAGGCGGCGCGCGCGATGCGCTCGCAAGCGCGGCGCGTGATGACGCGCACCGAGAGCGCGATGTCCCGGCCCGACACCGCGGCGAACGGCTTGAACTTGGGATGCAGCGCGAGGCTCTGGCGCACCTCCGCCGGCGGATCGGTCCACTCCACGCCCGCGTACAGCCCCTCGGTGTTCTGGCGGAAGATGACCACGTCGACCTGCGGCTCCTCGACGCCGCCGCCTGGCGCGCGGCGCACGAAGTTCAGAGGGTTGCCCGGGAACGAGCGGCAGGGACGCACGCAGACGTCCAGGTCGAAGAGCTGGCGCATGCGCACGATCGGGCTGCTGTAGGAAAGCCCCTGGCCCTTGAGTTCCGGCCTGAGCTCGAGCGCGGCCTGCACCTTGGGCTTGGACGTGATCGCGCCGAACAGGCCGAGCTTGTGCTCGGCGAGCAGATGGATGGTGCGCTCGGGCAGCGCGTCACCCTCGTTCACCCAGCACGCCCAGCCCACGTCGGCGTGCACGTAGTCGGCGTCGAAGCTGATTGCGTCGAGCACGCGCAACGCCTGTTCGAGGACCTTCGGGCCGATCCCGTCCCCGGGCATCAAGACCACCGTGCGTCGCGCCATCCTGCCTCTCCTCCTTCAGGTGCCGCTGGCCGCCAGGCGGGAGCGCACCAGGTTCTCCACGCCGCCTGCGATCACCAGCCTCTGAGGAACCTCGCTCAAGGGCGGGAAGAAGAAGGCCCTCCCGCCGTAACGGACGCTCCCGGCAGCGAAGTCGATCTCGACCTCCGCGCCGGGGATGATCGTCTTCCGCCCGGCCGCGAGCGCGACGCCCTCCGCCTCCTTCAAGCACGCGACGAAGGCCGGCGACTCCACGCAGATCAGGCCGTTGTTGAGGGCGTTCCTCAGGTAGGTCTGCGAGAAGCTCGCGGCGATGAGGGCGGATACGCCGCGGGCCTGCAATGCCGTGGCCGCCTGCTCGCGGCTCGAGCCGCTGCCGAAGTTCTCGCCGCAGGCGAGCACGTCTCCGGGCCGCGCGCGCGCGGCGAACTCGGGGTCGTAGCCCTGCATGAGCACGCTCGCCATCTGCTCCCGGCTCACGTCCTCGCGGTAGGTGTAGTCCTTGCCGTAGATCAGGTCCGTGTTCAGGTCGTCCTGCGGAACGAAGACCAGCCGGCCGGCAAGCCGCGCCGGGAAGCCCTCCAGCACGCGCGCCGGCGCTGGGGGCGCAGCCGGCGCGTCGCGGAACGCGATGTCGCGCGCGGGCACGTGCGCCGGCCAGGTCGCCGGCGCCGCGATGAAGCCCTTCAGGGCCGAGGCGGCGACGACCGCGGGGCTGGAAAGGAAGCAGCGCGCGTCGCGCGCGCCCATGCGTCCCTTGAAGTTGCGGTTCGTGGCGGAGATGCCGGTCTCGCCCGGCGCGAGCAGTCCGGCGCCCAAGCCGATGCACGGCCCGCAGCCCGGCGGCAAGGGCCGCGCGCCCGCGTCGAGCAGATCCTGCCACACGCCCGCGGCCTCGGCCCGCTCCTGGATCTCGCGGCTCGCGGCCGCCACGTAGAACTCGACCCTGGCGGAGACCTTCTGGCCGCGCAGCACGCGCGCGGCCGCCGCGAAATCGGTGAAACGCGCGCCCGCGCACGAGACCAGATACGCCTTGTCCACGGCGACGCGGCGCGCTTCCATCTCGGCGATCGGCGTCAGGACGCGCACCGAGTCCGGGCCGAGCACGTACGGCGTGACGGCCGCAAGATCGAGGACGATGCGCGCGGCGTAGTGCGCGTCCGGGTCCGGGCCCAGGGCGGCCGCGTCCTCGGCAGCTGCGCCGCGGCGCGCCTCGCGGCTCTCGAGATACGCGCGCGCCGTCGCGTCGGCCGGGAACCAGGCCGCGAGCGCCCCCCACTCGGTGGACATGTTGGCGATGGTCAGGCGCGCGTCCATGTCCAGGCTCTCGAGGCCCGGGCCGGAGAACTCGAGCGCCGCGTTCCGCACCTCGCCGCGCGTGTACAGGCCGCAGAGCGCGCTGATCACGTCCTTGCCGCTCGCGCCTTCCGGGAGCGCGCCCTCGAGCACGACCGCGACCGTGCGCGGGACCTGCCACCAGAACTCGCCCGTCGCCCAGATGGCGGCCGCGTCCGTGCGCACCACGGGCGTGCCGGCCGCCGCGAGCGCGCCGTACATGTTCGCGTGCGAGTCCGAGGCCACGACGAGCGCGCCCGGGACCACGTACCCGCGCTCGATCATCAACTGGTGGCCGATGCCCGCGCCCGCCGCAAAGAAGTCCAGGCCAGGCGCGCGCGCGAATTCCTCGATCGCGCGGTACTTGTCGCGGTTCGCCGCGGACCGGTTCTGGATGTCGTGATCGAGGACGATGACCGGCTGCGACGGATCGCGCATGCGCGCGGCGCCGAGCGCGGCGAACTTCTGCATCACCGCCGCGGTGTTGTCGTGGGTCAGGACGTGGCGCGGCCGCAAGGCCAGGTAGTCGCCGGCCTGAAGCGGCCGCGCGCCGGGCCCACCCACGCGATGCGCCGCGGCGATCTTCTCGATGACCGTCTGTCCCATCGCGCCGCTCCGTCTGGACGGCCGGCGAGCCCGCCCGCGTCAGCGCGGGCCGCTCTTGAACGGCAGGAAGCTCATGAGCCCGGCGTGGCGCACGATCGTGGCCTCGATGCTGCGGTTCACCAGGTCCCCCTCGCTGGAGTGGGCGGCAATGACGTGGCACACGGCCTCGGGCACGCCCGCCTCCATGGCGAGCGCCACGCCGGTAAAGGGATGGCGCAGGGCGCTGCGGCGCCGGCTCGGGCGCGCCTCGCCGTCCGCCTTCTCGTACTCGAGCAGGAGGCCCACGTCCGCGAGGATGGCGCCGGCCACGACCGCATCCATGTCCACGGCCAGGGCGCTGCCCAGGAACTGCTGCATGGCCTCGGCCGCGCGCCGCGCGATGTGCACCACGCAACGCTTGTGCTCGAGGAAGGTCGCCGGGCACTCGGGCACGAGCTGGGTGAAGGGGATCTCCTCCAGATCGTCAGGCTTCAGCGGACTCTGGTGGAAGGCCCGCACCCAGGTCTCGAGGACCTTCTCCCTGAGCCCCGCGTCCCGGATCCACTCGAGCTCCGGCCAGAGTCTCCGCACGTCTTCTCTCATTCACGCACCCTCGCGCAAGCCAGCCCGTCGAGTCTACGCTTTCCCGCGCGCGTCAGTAGCTGTCCTCGCCGAGCCGCACCTTGCCGCGGAAGGTCCAGTAGATCGTGGCCGTGTAGGCCAGCACGAAGGGGAAGCCGATGGCGACGATGAGCAGGCCGATGCCGAGCGTCTTCTCGCTGGACGCCGCGTCCCACATGGTCCAGGAGAGCGCCGGGTCGTTGCGCGCGGTGATGATGTTCGGATAGGTGGCCACGGCGAAGAGGAAGACCAGCGCGGCGATGGTCGCGCTCGAGCAGAGGAAGGCCTGGCCGTACTTCTTCAGGAACATGGCGCGCGGGATGTTGGCGATGGCCAGGACCGCGGCCACGGCCGCGCCCGCCGCCCAGGGGTAGTGCTCGAAGTTCCGCGTGGCGGTCGGGACCTCGAGCACGGTCATGATCGTGGTGAGCATGTAGAGGGCGAGGAACACGCCCCACGCGTGCCAGGTCAAGCGCCCGAGGCGCTCCTGCACCGCCCCCTCGGTCTTCAAGAACAAGTAGATCGCGCCGTGCATGGCAAAGGCCCTTCTCGTCGAGCGGCAGGCCGAGCATGCCGTTCCCTACGGCCACGCCGAAGAGCAGCGTGGCCACCAGGCTCGAGAGGAAGAAGCCGAAGTCCCAGACGCCGCGCCAGGCCGCCGAGTGCAGCTTGCCGCGGAACTCGAGGCTCACGGCGCGGAGGATCAGGGCGAAGAGCAGGAGCATGAAGGCGACGTAGAACCCGGAAAAGATCGTGGCGTAGCCTTCCGGGAACATGGCGAAGAGCGCGCCGCCGAAGGTCACCAGCCAGACCTCGTTGCCGTCCCAGAGCGGGCCGATGGAGTTGACGAAGAGGCGCTTCTCGCCGTCGCCTTGGGCCAGCGGATGCAGGATGCCCACGCCGAGGTCGAAGCCGTCCAGGATGGCGTAGCCCGCGAGCAGGACGCCCATGAGGATGAACCAGATCAGGTGCAGGTCCATGGCCGCCTACCTTTCGTTTCTCTCGGTGAGGTGGCTCGCGCCGCCGGCGAGCGCGCCGGCCGCGTCCAGAAGCCCGCCCGCGGCGCGCGCGCCGCCCGCCTCGCCGGGCGGGGCCGGGCCGGTCTGGATCTTGTGGTTGAGCAGGTAGATCCACAGCCCGAGGAGCAGGGCGTACATCGCGCCGAAGAGCGCGAGCGACCCGAGCACTTGTTCGGCCGTCACGATCTCGCTGACCGCGTCGGCGGTGCGCAGGCCGGCCACGACCTCGCGCGCGCCGCCGTCCTGCAGGGAGACGCGCGCGGTCTCGTAGCGCACGAACCCGTCCTGGTCGAGAAGCGGCGCGCCGGCAGGGTCGCGCAGCACCGGCGGATGCACGATCCACGGCTGGCGGCCGACCTCGGCCGCGGCCCAGCCGAGCTGGTTCGCGGCCACGGGCCCGATGACGGCGAAGACGAACACCCACAGAAGCCAGCGCGTCTCGAACAGCCGGCCGCGCCAGCGCAGGAACGACGCGTAGAGGGTGAGCGCGACGAAGAGCACGCCGAGCGCCACCATCACGTGATAGGACACGAAGGGAACGAGGACCGGCGGGCGGTCCTCGGGCCGGAAGCGGTCGAGGCCGAAGACGGGCTCCTCCGCGTCGCCGTGCACCAAGAGGCTCAGGCCGCCGGGGATGGCCACGTTCAGGGCGATCCTCTTCTCTTCCTCGTCGGGCAGGCCGAAGAGCGATAGGTCGGCGGGGCCGGTCTGGAACAGGCCCTCGAGCGCGGCGAGCTTGGCCGGCTGCTCGGCGGCCACGTTGTCCGCCTGCAGGTGGCCGCTCGCGAGCGCGGCCAGGCTCGCGAGCGCGGCGAGCGCCAAGGCGCCGGTGAAGGAGCGGCGCGCGAACTCCTCGTGCCGCTTCTTCAAAAGGTACCAGGCGCTGATGCTCATGATGAAGAAGGCGCCCATGATGAATGCGCCGATCCACACGTGCACCAGGCGGTGCACGGTGGAGGGGTTGAAGACGAGCTGCCAGAAGCCCGTGATCTCGGCGCGCAAGACCGGCTCGCCGTCGATGAACCAGGGAGCGCCGTTCCGCACCGCCTGCACGATGTGGTGGCCGGCCGGAGTCTGCTGCCAGGAGTTGGCGACCACGATCCAGATCGAGGAGAAGATCGCGCCGAGCGCCACCATCAAGGTGGAGAAGAAGTGCATGCGCCGGCTCACGCGGTCCCAGCCGAACACGAGCACGGCGAGGAAGCCCGACTCGAGGAAGAAGGCGAAGATCCCCTCGGCGGCGAGCGCCGAGCCGAAGACGTCGCCGACGAAGCGCGAGTAGACCGCCCAGTTGGTGCCGAACTCGAACTCCATGACGATGCCCGAGGCCACGCCGATGGCGAAGTTCAGGGCGAAGATCCGCGTCCAGAAGCGGGCCGCGGCGTGGTAGACCGGAAGCCTCGTCCGCAGGTACATGCCTTCCAGGTAGACGAGCACCACGCCCATGCCGATCGCGAGCGGCGGGAAGAGATAATGGAACATGATGGTGAAGGCGAACTGCAGGCGGGACAGGAACACGACGTCCATGCGAGGACTCCTCCGGCCAGAGGCGCGGGAAGCTTCAGACTAGGCGGCGGCGCCCGCGCCCGCAACGCCTTCGCCGGCGCGGCCAAGCGCCGCGGCCCACGCAAGGAGGCAACATGAAGCGATCCGCGTCTCGATCCTCTCTCGCCCTGCCGGCCGCGCTCGGCGCCCTCGCTGCCGCGGCCCTGCTTCCTGGCGTGGCCCGGGCGGATTCCGGGCTGGACCAGGCCTCCCTCAAGGCGGTGCGCGCGGCGGCGCTCTGGGTGGCGGAGCAGGCCAAGCGGCTCCCGGAAGGGACCGGCGTGGTCTTCCCGGAGTACGCCGAGTCGCCGGAGGAGACCGGCGCGCCGCTCTACTCGGGCGGAGCGGGCGTCTTGATCTTCCTCGAGAACGCGGGCGCGCTCCTCGAGGACGAGGCGCTCCGCGCGCTCGCCGACCGCACGGCCGCGGGCCTGCTCGGCTTGGCGCGCGAGACGGAAGACGGCCGCCTCACCTGGGCCGCGGACAGCCCCGGCGCGGAGGCGGCGGGCCTCTACACCGGCGACCCGGGCATCGGCCAGGCCTTCCTGGTGCGCGCGAGGATCCGCGGCAGCAAGCAGGACCTCGAGGTGGCGGCCGAGGTCGCGGCCTGCCTCGCGGCGCGCGTGAAGAAGGAGGGCGCCGAGACGTGCTTCGGCGGCTCGTTCGACATCATCGCCGGCGCCTCGGGCGCGCTCCTCTTCCTGCTCGAGGCGCATGAAGCGCTCGGCGATTCGCGCTTTCTCGATGCTGCTCTGGGCGCGGGCCGCTGGCTCGCGGCCGAGGGCCTGCCAGGCGACGGCACCCGCTCCAACAAGGAGCGCTCGCTCTGGTGGCCGCCGGCCAAGGGCGAGGAACGCCACTACCCCGGCTTCTCGCACGGCACCGCGGGCACGGCCTACGCGCTCGCGCGCCTCGCGGCCGCGAGCGGCGACCGCGCGTGCCTCGACGCCGCGCTCGCCGGCGCGCGCTGGCTGCTCGAGAACGGCAAGAGCGAGAACGGCGGCCTGTGCTGGCACCACTATTCGCCGGGCCACGAGGACCGCTTCATGGAAGGCTGGTGCCATGGCCCATCCGGCACGGGCCGGCTGTTCCTCCTGCTCGCCGACCTCACCGGGCAGAAGGAGTTCGCGGAGGCCGCGCGGCGCTCGGCCGCCTGGATCATGAAGAAGTGGCCTGACCCGGGCGCGGCGAGCTCGGAAGCGCGCTTCTACTCGCCGAGCCTCTGCTGCGGGGCCGCGGGCGTGCTCGACTTCTTCGTCGACCTCCACCGCGCCACGGGCGAGCGGCGCTACGCCGCCTACGCGCGCGAGGTGGGCGCCTACCTCGAGCACCTGGCGAAGCCCGACGGCGCCGGGCTCAAGTGGACCAACTACGACCGGCCGGACGAGCAGGGCGTCATCTACCACGGCGTGAGCCTGATGATCGGCACGAGCGGCGAGGCGTTCGCCCTGCTGCGCCTGGCCACGCTCGGCCTGAAGGAGGACCCGATCCGTCATTTGCCCGACCGGCGCGTCACGGCCGGCCGCAGGATGGGAGCGCCCCCGGCGCCGCCCCTGCCGCGCGAGGAAGAGGCGGCCGAGAAGGCGCTCCAGGTCGAGGTCGAGACTCCGGAGCACGGCCACGGCGGCGACGGCTACGTGGTGCTCACCAACCGCTCGCGCAAGGGCGATCCCTTCTTCGAGGCCGCGAGCGAGCTCTGCAGGTGGCGCGGCGGCAAGCTCGTCACCGACTTCGATCCGGAGGCGCCGGAGCGGGTGATCCCGCTGCTGCGCGAGGCGGGCGCGCGCCACGTCGCGCTCGTCCTGCCCAAGGAGGACATCGACACCAACACGCAGCGCCGCTTCCTCATGGCCGCGGCGCGGCTCGACGAGGACATCTTCCTGGACGTGGGCTACGGCTTCATCACCGGCACGAAGGAGACGGCGCCGCTCGACCTGGTGGCGCGCGCCAAGGCGCTGGAAGAGCGCGGCAGCGAGAAGCGCTGGATCGGCACGGGCGTGGCGAGCCAGATCAAAAGCGTGGTGTACGAGGGCGCGGGCGACCCGGCCGCGCAGCTCGCGGGCTTCAGCGGCCGCTCGATCTACTGGGGCTCGCTCGAGTCCGATCCGGAGGTGCTCGACTTCGTCAAGCGCGAGCTGCCGGAGATCGAGGGCGGCGGGTTCGTGGACTTCGGCGGCTGCGGCGATCCCGAGGGGATCTGGCTCTTCTCCGATCAGCGCAACATGCAACACGAGAAGCACTGGCCCTTCGACCCGAAGAAGGTCGGCCACGACCCGAAGGGCGAGATGCCGCGCATCACCGCGGACCTGATCCGCCTGATGCACCTCGAGAACACCGTGGTGTTCACGGGCGTCTGCCACATCGGCACGCTGCATCGCGTGTTCGTCGAGGGCGACATCGTCTCGACCTTCGGCACGACCTCGGGCCACACCGAGTACGTGATCCCCGAAGGGAAGAGCGTGGCCGCGGCCATGCTCGACACGGGCGTGGCGGCCTACATCTGTCCGATCGGCCCGAACCACGGCTACCGCACCCTGCAGGAGAGCCAGGAGGCGTTCGAGCGCCAGCTGTCGCTCGGCGACGTGCTGCGCTCCACGTACGACGACATCGCCGTGGCGCAGGGCAAGCAGCCCGAGCTCGACCTCTACGTGCCGGGCAAGGACGACGTGGACGCGGCGCGCGGCGCGGCCATGTACGGCGGCGGGGCGAACCGCACGCTCTACGGCGATCCGGCGCTGAGGCCCTTCCGCTTCGAGATCGAGCCCGCGGTGGCGGTGACGCGCGCGCCGCTTGCGGGCGCGGGCCGCGGCTTCCAGGTCGAGGCGCGCGTCCTGCACCAGGACTACTGGCAGTGGAACATGTTCACGATCGACGGGAACGCGGAGCGCATCCGCGCGCTCGTCGCGCTGCAGCAGGACGACGCTGAGCGCCTCACGGTCACGGCGAGCGCGCGGGACGACAAGGGGGCGGCGATCCAGCTCGGCCGCCTCGACGCGCACGTCGAGTGCATGGACGGCGGGCGCGTGCTGCACCTGCAGGCGGCGGCGCCGCGGGGGCTCGGCCTGGGAGAGGTCGGCTCCAGGGCGTCGTTCGTGGTGCGGGAGCGCAAATAGAGGCGAACGGCGCGGCGGCTACCTCAGGTAGCCGGCCAGGCGCACGTGCAGGACGGTGAAGCCCGTGTTCCCGGCGTGCACCTGCCTGCCCTCAGCCACGGCGATCCCCGTCAGGTATGCGAGATGCGTGGTGTTTCCTGCCGTCACCCGCACGAAGGTATTGAGCGGTTGAAACAACTCGTCAAAGATGTTGAACAGGCCGGGCGTCGTTGTCGAGTCATTGGTTACGACCATGTCCGTGATCACGAAGGTCTTGCCCGCCGGAACGGTGTACACCACCTGTAACGCCGAGGGCTGGAGGAAGGGGATCAAGAACTCCAGCTCCTGCTTCACCCTGCCCTTGCCCCGGATGGTCGGAACCGAGGCGAAGACCTCGTTCACAACGACAGCGCCCAGGAGGGCGGCGAACAGGACAAGAAACAGGGAAATGCTGCGACTGTGCATGGGGCCTCCGTGACGCTTCCCACTTCGAGATAGCGCTGGCGGAGGTCTTGTGCCGAACTATCCCGGCTTGATCATGTCCGTCTCGTCCGCGGTCGAGCCGTAGACCTGGGGAAGCGGCACGTCCCGGAGCCGCAGGTAGACGCTGAGCTGGCCGCGATGGTGGATATGGTGATTCACCGTGAACATGCGGACCACGGCGACGCGGGGCATGGAGAAGAGCTTCTTGGCGGCCGTGGTCATGGTCCAGGGCGCCAGCATCTTCTTGTCCGGCACGCCGCGCAGAACCGAAACGCCCTGCGCCACGTTCTTGTCGAAGGCGTCGAGCAGTTCCCGCTTGCTCGCCGCCACCCAGGGAACGTGCCTTGCCGGATCGAACTCGAGCTCGTCCTGCGCGACAATGCTCGCGAGCCAGGTGAAGGAGTGGGCGATGTGCGAGGCCAGCTCGCCAAGCGACATCGACTTGGCGTGGGGCTTCCAGCCGAGCTGTTTCTCGGGCACGCGCTCGAGCATCCTGCGCGTGGTGGCCGCCTCGCTCTCGAACTCCGCGATGATCGGGTCGACGATGTCCATGTTCAGTCCTCTCTGCGGCGAACACGGCCACGAGACAGGCTTCGGGCTCGGCTGTCAAGACGCGGGCAGGGCAACGCGGCTGAGGCGGCGACGCCCGGCTCAGGAAGAGCGCGCGCCGCGACGTGCGTTGTCCGCCGCCGCGGCGCGCTGCGATCATCCGATGATCGAGAAGACGACCCAGGCGTACAAGAGCATGAGCGCGACGAAGACGTGGACGTCGCGGATCAGCCCTTGCTCGTGGTGGTTCGCGCGCATGGCGCCTCCTTTGTGAACGTCAGATCGCTCGGAACACGACGAAGAGAACCAGGAATGAGAGAATGGCCAGGACGACCGCGACCTCGGCAGGGACCCTGCCGCCGCGGACAGCACTGGTCGAATCCTGCTGCCTGTTCATGGGCTCGACCTCCTCAAGACGCGCGTCTTGCCACTCCCTGAAAGCCCTCGGACTGGGTCCTGCCTGACTCGTGCGCAGCGGAATTCGCACGAGTCGACGCCTCCCCGCGACCGCGGCCGCGCACGAGAAGCTCCCCGGCACGCACTCGGCCGGCCGCCGCGTCTCCATGCGCGCGCCCTGCACCCAGACGCCGCCCGCGGGGCGGACGATGCCGTCCTCGAGCACCGCGCCGGCGCAACCCCGCCCGTGGAAGAGAGCAAGGTCGGTCCGCGCTTCGCCGACCTCATCCGGAGCCGCAAGCGCGCCGCTGCGTTGCGTGGCGCGGGGCCGAAACCCATGCCCGCGCGCGGTCAGTCGCTGCGCTGGGGCGTGCGAAGAAGTCCCCGCTTGCAAACCTGACAGGGTCAGGGCGCCGGTGGCCTTCATTGGGGAGAAGGCAAGAGGCTCAGTTCACCGAAAGGAACCCCGCCATGAAGTCCAGCACAGCCGTCGCTCCCACGCGGAACCGCAGCAGCGGGGATGTCCGCGAGACGAGGCACGTGGAGGAGGCGGTGACCGACGCGCCGCGCCGCGCCGAGCAGATCGCCGAGGCCGAACTCGAGCACGACAAGCACGACCAGGAGAAGGGCCCGCGCGCCCGCTACCAACTCGACTGATGCAACAGCGACCGCGGCCCTCTGGACGCGCCCAGAGGGGCCGCATCTTCCGCCCAAGCTGGCCATTGCGAATGGCCCCTGTTCTCCGGTCCCCACAGTTCCTCCACGAATATCTGACAGAAAGACGAGGTCGAGGGTGATGCATGTGGTGACGCAAGAAACACGACAGAGGCGTGGACCGGACGAGGAGCGCGCCAATGAGACTGTTCGAGAGCGCAGGGAACCACGGCGAGGCGCCCTGGGACTTGAAGCGCGAAGCGAACCTTACAGCGGTTCCGTACGGATCGCGGACGGAGTTGACGGGGTTCGGTGCGCGCACCTCGACAGCACGCGAACTCCTGGTCCAATTGCCCCAGCTCGCAGCTCGGTCGCGCACAAGAGAAGGGAGGCATCCGACGATGGATGCTGAATCGCGTGGCATGCTCAAGGCAGAGCGCCCGATCGGCGGCGCTCGCCGCGGAGCTTTCCAAAACTCACTGACAGGAAGCGCTCCCACGCGCGCTTCCCAATACGACGATATCCAGCAGGCCCGGGCGAAGGGCTGACGCGGGGAACGCGGCCCCTCCGAGAAGCTCCCGGAGGGGCCGCAACCTCTTGCCGGCCTCCGCCCCTTCTGAAGGACATGATCCATGAGCCCTCCAGAGCTACCCGACGCCAACGGAAACGGACCTCCGGCCACGCTCGTCCTGACCGGCGCCGACGGCGCCGGCTTCCTCGTGCTGCCGCTCGCCGGCGGCACCTACACCATCCACCTGGACAGAAGGCACGTGCGCTTCGTCCAGGTCCTGAAGAAGGCCCTCGCTCAGGACGCCTCTCTGCCGCCGGAAACGCGCGGCTGGAGGAGCGCCGAGCTGCTGCTCATGGCCCTCCGCAAGTACTTCGAGGAGACCTTCCTCGAGGACCTGCAGACGATCCACCGCTACGCCAGCGACATCAACGCCAAGGCACGCCGAGTCGTGCGGCGGCGCCTCAAGGCCGGGGAGCTGCCGATCGAAACGCGGCGCGCGCTCGGCTTGCGCATCTGGCAGCGCGGCATCGTCATCCGGAGCCCTCTCGAGCGCCAGGGCGAACAGAACGGCGAGGAGTCCGCGGAATCCGAGCGCTAACGGCGCGGCGGCCTCGCGCGGCCGCCCGCCTACAGCCTCCAGAAGTCCTCCGTAACCCCCTCGGGCATGCCGCCGCTCACCCAGCAGCGCCAGCGCGCGAGGATCCTGTTGAGCAGCGGGCAGCGCCGGCGGTGCAGGGCCGGGCGGCGGCGGCGCAGCGCGTCGACCTGGACACGGTTCGCCTCGGCGCTCTGGCCGGGGCCGGTCAAGCGGGCCTCGAGCAGCAGGGTGCGCACCAGACCGATGACATTGCCCTGGTCCACCTGCAGCGCCTTGGCCTTCTCGAGCCACGCGAGGCCGCTCTCCTGGCGCCACTCGAGCTTCGCCAGGCTCGGGTAGGTGTAGTCCGCCAAGAGACCGAGGTGCCCGTGCCGCTCGCTCAGCTCCCGCGCCTCGGTCAAGAGGGCGCGCGCCCGGCGCGGGTCGCCGAAAACGCGGTACGCCTCGCCAAGGGTGCCGAGCAGCTTGCCGCGCTGCCGGGGATGGTGGTGCATCATCTCCAGCGAGCACGCCGCCTCTTCCAGAAGCGCGCGCGCATCCTCGAGCCCGCCGGCGTGCAGCCAGGCCTCCCCGGCGATTTGCAGGAACCGCGCCACGCGGAGTGCTTCTGGCGGCGCTCCCTCGGCCCGGGCGGCCTGCAGCG
>JACQZJ010000201.1 GCA_016213895.1 Planctomycetota bacterium
GCTCTCTTCCTGGTCTTCCTGGCGCTGCGCCTGCGCGGCCGCGCCCTCGAGCGCGGCCTCTGGCTCGAGCGGTGCGCGCGCGCCGCCCTCGGCCTCTTCCTGGTGCTCTCCTGCGCGCAGTCCGCGCGCTTCCTGCTGGCGCTGAAGACGGAGCACGACGCCTTCCTCGCCGGCCGCGCGGCCGAGCCCGTGCCCGCGGCCTACGCGCGGCTCAAGGGCCTGCCCGCGATGTTCGCGCTCTTCGACGTGCTCGAGCGCCACGCCGGCCCGGACGACCTGGTGATGTCCGACATCCCCAAGATGATCCACGTGTGCACCGGCTTGAGGACCGTGCCGTTCGAGTTCTCGAGCCGCGCGGAGACCATCCGCCTCGACCACCCGCAGGGGCGCGTCAAGTTCCTCTACTTCTCGCGCGAGATCCCGCAGGCCTGCGCGGCGTTCGACGCGGCGCGCGCGCGCGCGCCCGACCTGTTCGAAGTGCTGTACGAGTTCGGCGTGGAAGGCGGAGAGCCGGGACAGACCGTCTGCCTGCTGCGCGTCAGGAGCTGAGCGCCGCTGCGCCGGAGACGACCGTCTCGAGGTCGTTGACGAGCTGCCCGAGCCGCCCCGCCTGCTCGCTCAGCTCCTCGGCGGCCGAGGCCGACTGCTCGGCGTTGGCGGCGTTGCCCTGCGTGACCCGGTCGATCTCCGCCATCGCCTTCTCGACCTGCGCCACGCCGTCGCTCTGTTCGCCGCACGCCGAGGAGATCTCGCCGATGGTGCCGGTCTGCCGCTCGCTTGCCGAGGCGACCTCGGCGATGTGCCCGGCCACCTTCTCGATCGACTCGGCCACCGCCCCCAGGCCGGCCATGGCCTCTCCCGCGGCGCTCACGCCGTTGTTGGCGTTGGCGGACGACTGATCGATGAGGGTCGCGGTGTCCCGCGCCGCGCCCGCGCAGCGCTGCGCCAGGCTGCGCACCTCCTGCGCCACGACCGCGAAGCCCTTGCCCGCCTCGCCGGCGCGCGCCGCCTCCACGGCCGCGTTCAGGGCCAGCAGGTTGGTCTGGAAGGCGATCTCGTCGATGGTGTGCAGGAACTTCGCCGTCTCGTCGGACGACTTCTTGATCATCCCGACGACGTCCGCGAGGTGCCGCAGCGCCGTCTTGCCCTCGGCCACCTGGCGCACCGCCAGGTCCGCCTGGTTCCGCGCCTCGAGCGCGCTCTCCGAGTTGTGCAGCGCGATCTCGCTGAGCTGGCAGGCGCCGTCCGCGGTCGAGCGGATCATCTTGGAGATCTCCTCGAAGCTGGCGGCCGTCTCCTCCAGGCTGGTCGCCTGGCTGCCGGCGCCCTGCGCCAGTCCCTGGCTCGCCTGCGAGACCTCCTTGGCCGCCGCCGCGGTCTGGCGCGTGGCCTCGCGCAGGCCGCCGGCGATGGACCGCAGCGGGGTCACGATCGAGCGCGCCACGCGGTAGAGGACCAGTCCCAGCGCCGCGGCGCAGAAGGCGTATGCCAGAACCGCCAGCGTGTTCGCCCGCGAGAGGTTCGACAGCAGCTTCTTGTCCGCCGCGTCGTCTTCCGCCTGCACGCCGCGCGCCAGCTCGAGCAGGCTCCCCTCGACCGCGCGCGCCGCCTCGTCCACCCGGCCGCGCAGCTCGCCGAGCCGCTGCTCGCTTTCCGCGGGATCGGCGCCGTTCGCGCGCAGCAGCGCCGCCAGGTCGGCCGTCGCGCACTGAGCCAGCGTCTCGACTCCTTCCTGGGCCTCTGCCGCGACGCGCCGGTGCTTGTCCATTTCGGCCTGGGCCGCCAGGCGCGCCACGCCCTCCCGCAGGGCCGCGGCGTCCTGCGCGATCCGTTCGACGCGCCCTTGCTCGGCGCCGCCATTCCGCCAGTCGGCGATGGCCCGCAGCGCGAGCAGCGAGAGGTCAAGCTGCGCCCTGCGCATCTCGCCGATGAGATCCGCCTGCGCGCCGCGGCGGTCTTCCTCGGCCAGGTTGGCGCGCACCGTGCGGTTGGTCTGGAACACGGCGACGTAGAGAACGGTCAAGGACAGCAGGGCCGTCGCGCCGACCCAGACCATCTTCTTCCAAAGGGCGATACTTCGGCGCATGAGGCGTTTCCCTGGACAGGCGTCCTCTCGGGATTCGAGTCCCGTTGCTCTTCGCTGCTCCGTTCGGCAAGCGGCCTTGGTGCCGCCCGCTCCGCGCTTGGTTCTTCGGAGCTTGCGCGGCCGGAGCTTGAGGCGATTCGGCGCGTTGGCGCCCTCCCCGCGCCGCTCCCGGCGATCAGCGGCGCAGCAGGGTCGTGAGCAGCCGCCAGGCGTAGCGCGGCCGGAAGTGGTACGAGACGTACGCCCACTCCCGCAGGCGGTGGATCTCCTCCGGCGTCAGGCGTTCGTGGCGGAAGACGTTGGTCCAGCCGTTGAAGCGCTCGAAGTCGCGCTCGAAGATGCGCTCGCGCACCTCGTCGTGGAACGTCGTGCCGGGATAGGGCGTGGCCACGGTGAACTGCACGGCGACGGTGTTCAGCCGCTTGGCGTAGCGGATGGTCGCGCGCATGCCCGCCTGCGTGTCGTTCGGCAGGCCGAGCATGTAGTTCGCGATCACGCGGATGCCGCGGCGGTGGCACAGCTCGATCACGCGCTCCTGCTGGCGCAGGTCCGGGGCGCGCCGCCCGCGCGCGCGTACCACCGCCGGGTCGGCCGTTTCCACGCCGATCTCGACGCAGCGCAGGCCGGCACGGTGCAGTTCACGGAGCGTTTCCTCGTCCAGCAGGTCGGCGCGGCACTCCATCGAGAAGCGCACGTCGAGACCCCGCTCCTCCAGCAGCTCGGCGAAACGGCGCGCCTCCGCGGCGGAGAACACGCGCAGCGGGTCGCGGAAGGAGATGCCGCGCGCTCCGTAGCGGTCGCAGAGGTGCTCGATCTCGCGCGCGATGCTCGTCGCGCTCCGCGTGCGGTAGCGCGCGTTCACCAGGTAGGGGCAGTAGTCGCAGAGATAGGCGCAGCCGCGGCTCGCCAGGACCGGCAGCGTCGGACCGCGGCGCGTGATGATGCGGTAGCGGGAGCGGCGCAGGTCGAAGCGCTCCCAGCGCGGGAAGGGCAGCGCCTCGAGGTCCGGCACGAAGCCCGCGTCCACCACGCCCCGCGGGACGCGGCCGCGCGCCAGCTCGGGCGCCAGGTTCTCCACGTCCTGGCGCACGATGAAGTCCGCTGCGTCCTCGTAGTACTCCGGCCGCGCGGCCGCGAACGCGCCGAAGTACCCCACGCGCGCGCCGAAGCGCCGCCGCGCCGCAAGCCCCAGCTCGCGCTCGAGGGAGCAGTCGACGATGGACGAGGCGATCAGGTAGAGGTCCGCGGCGGCCAGGTCGTCCGGGCCGCGCGCGTCGAGGAAAAGCACCTCGGCGCCGTTCTCCGAGAGGATCGCGTCCAGGTAGGCGAGCGTCACGTTCGGCAGGGCGGCGACCCTCTGCTTGGCCAGCTCGAGGAGCCGCGCGGGCAGCGAGCGCCCGACCGTGAAGACCGTGCCGAAGCCGCCGGCCACGTCCTTGAGCGTGCACCCGCGCTGGCGCGAGGCGTTGACCAGCGCGACCTTCACGGCGCCGCTCCTTCTCTCAGCCAGAAGAGGAGGAGGTCCCGCAGCGCCTTCAGCACCACTCCCGGCCGGGCGCCGCTCGGCGTCTCGAACCTCCGCGGGTAGTGACGCACCGCCACCTCGCGAATCTCGAGGCCGGCGCGCTGGGCGCGGATCAGGAGCTCCGCGAGATAGAAGGCCGAGGTCGAGCGGCAGTCGAGGCGCGCGAGGACCTCGCGGCGCAGCAGCTTGAACGCGCAGTTGACGTCCCGCACGCGTAGATGAAAGAGCCGGCGCAGCAGCCCGTTGTAGAGGCGCGCGTTCCAGCGGCGGTGCCAGGGATCGGCCCGGTTGGCGCGCCGTCCCACGACCAGGTCGAAGTCGCGGCAGTAGGGCAGCAGGAGGTCGATCTCCCGGACGTCGAACTGGCCGTCCCCGTCGACGTAGAACACGAAGTCGTGGCGCGCCGCGGCGAAGCCGCTCTGCGTCGCGGCCGCGATCCCGCGGTTCTCCGGGTGGTGTAGCGCGACGATGCGGCCGTCCGCGGCGGCCAGGCCGTCGACGATCTCCGCCGTCCCGTCGTCGCTGCCGTCGTCCACGACGATGATCTCGAATCGCTCGGCCACGCGTTCGGCCATGGCCACGCAGTCGCCGGCCACGCGGCCGATGTTCTGCGCCTCGTTCCAGCACGGGATGACCACGGACAGGGAGTCGATCATGGCGCACGCCCGCGCCGTGCGCGCAGCCAGCGCTTCCAGCGGCACGACGCGCGCGACCCGATCGCCTCCGGCCGCGGCCTCGGCGCGCACCCACGTGGGAATCGCGCCGTGCAGAGCGGCGGCCTGGGTGAAGCCGGCCCGCCGCGCGAGCGCCGCGGCCTCCTCCGGCGCGCCGCCGGCGACGAGCAGCGCCCCGAAGTCCGCCGCCTTCTCCTGGCGCAGGGCGCCCGCGGCCAGCCCCAGATCCTCGATCAGGACGTGCTGGCGCGCGTCGAACCAGGGCTGGCCGAGGATCTCGCGGATGACCGCGCCGCGGCTCTCCTCGTCCCCCACGACCAGGATCGGGCCGTCCTGCACGATCGAGACGCGCTCCAGGCAGGAGGCGCGCCGGTAGACCGAGGGCCGGACGAAGGGCACGGCGCCTTGCACCTTGTCCAGCGCGGCCCGATACTCCTCGTACCCGTCCCGCGCCAGCGCGAGGCGCGGGCCGATCGCCGCCGGGAACGTCCCCTCGGTCGACTGCGTCATCCCGCAGACGAGGGCGCGGCCCGCACCATCCACGGCGATGCCCTGGCCCTTGTCCACGCGGCCGCCGCCGATGAAGCCGCAGTACGCCAGGCGCGAGCCGTCCGCCTCGACCTTGGCCACGAAGGCGTCCCAGCGGCCGCCGTTGTGCGTGAGATCCGGGCCCACGGCCACGGGGAAGGTCTTCTCGCTGGAGGCGGTCACTCCCGGCAGGTAGGCAGAGCCCCGCGCATCGACCGCGATGTCGTACGCCACGTCGATGTCGTCGCCTCCGACGTATCCGAGGAACTCGAAGCACGCGCCGTCCGGCGCCAGGCAGCCCACGAATGCATCGGCGCCGCCGTTGAACGTCAGGTCCGGCCCCGCTCGCACCGGGAAGCTCGCCTCGCTCGACTTGGTGTCGCCCGCGACGTACAGGCGGCCGTCCGCGCCAGCCGCGACGCCCTGGCCGTAGTCCCCGGCCGAACCGCCGATGTAGCCGCAGTAGTCGAGAGATAGCCCGTCCGCGGCGAGGCGCGCGATCCAGGCGTCCTCCACTCCGCCGAAGCGCAGGCTCGGGCCCACGCGCAGCGGGAAGCTCGCCTCCCCGGAACGGGTCGAGCCGATGACGCACGGCCGCCCCTGCGGGTCGACCGCGATGCCCTGGGCGAAGTCCGCCGCGGCGCCGCCCAGCACGGTCCAGGAGACGAGCGCGCCGCTCTCCTCGTTGAACTCGGCGATAAGGGCATCCGCGTCTTCCTCCCGCACGGCCGGGAAGGCGCCGGGCGGCGGCGGCTCGCGGCAGGCGGCGGAGAAGGTCGCGCCGGCGACGAACACGGAGCCGGATGGACTCACCGCCACCGCCTTGCCGTAGTCGTCCGCCGCGCCGCCGGGGAAGCCCTGCTCGAGCACCAGGCCGGAATCGATGTGGAGCGCGCCGGCCGCTTCCCGCTGGCCGAGCGCGAAGCCGCAGCGGAAGGAGCCCGCGCCGTGGGGCGGATCGGCCCAGAGCCGCGCCGCGGCCGCTTCTCCTTCACCGCCGCTCCGCACCGCGGGCGGCCGCGTCCTGAGCGAGGCCGCGGGAGTCCAGAGCACGAGCGAGCCGTCGTCTCCCACCGCGTGTCCGGCGGCGCCGCGGAGCCCCAGGCAGATGCGCGAGGGATCGGCGCCCGGGCTGACCGCGAACGCGGCGCTGAGGCGCCCGTCTTCTGCGGAGAACACGAGGTCGACGCCGGGCCAGAGGCCGGCGTAGCAGACCTCGCCGAAGGCGCGGATTCCCGTGCGCCACTCCTCGGGTGCGCCCTTGAAGACGCGGCCGTGCGCCGCGAGCGGGGCGCGGCCCGCGGGAGCCACGGCGCGCTCCGTGCCCAGGAAGTCCAGGCGTACGCTCCAGCGGCTCGCGTCCGCGCCGCGCACCGCTTCCCGCGGCCCGCCCCGGGAGAGCAGGAAGGTGACCGCCCCGCTCTGGAAGTAGGCGATCGCGCCCTCGCCCTGCGCGACGTACGCCACGTCCGGGCCGAAGAGCCCCTGGTTCTCGAGGATCAGCGGCCCGCCCGCTCCCAGGCGCTCCAAGGTCACGCGGCCGGCGGTTTCCTCGAGCCTTGCCGCGAGCACGTTCCAGTCGCGGCTCGCGCTCGCGGGCGCGTCTTCTCCGGCGGCGCGCAGGAGGACCTCGCGGGACGCCGTGCGGCCGGCAACAACGGCGCGGCCGCGGTGGTCGAGGGCGACGTCCAGGCCCCAGTCCTGGCCGGCGCCGCCAAAAATCGCGTGCGCGTCCAGGCACGCGCCGTCCCCGGACACGCGCGCCGCGAAGGCCTCCGCGTCGCCGCCGGGTGTGGCGCGGCCCGCGACCCAGGCGCGCCCCTCTTCGTCGATCGCGACGCCGCAGCCGGCGTCGTTGCCGGCGCCGCCGGCGTAGCCGGCGTACTCGAGGCGCGCGCCGTCTGGCGCCACGCGCGCCAGGAACGCGTCCGTCGTGCGTTCGCCAGCGCCGCCTGGCGATTCGTAGACCAGCTCGAGCCAGGGGAAGTCCAGCTCCTGCCCGGAAGCGATGAAGCGCGTGTTGAGGACGTCGAGCACGCCGCGGCAGGTTCGCTCCAGGATGCGCGGCGTCTCGCGGAAGGGCAGCCATGCCGCGTACTGGCGGTTCTCGCTGCCCTCGCCGCCCAGGAGGCCGGTCGTGGAGTGCAGGCCGAGCGGCGTCCACAGCGCCTGGTCCTGGGCCACGGCGTGCTGGAAGCGGCAGAGCCGCTCTTCCCGCATGGCCTCGAAGACCGGCGCGGCCATCTGCGCCCGCTCGCTCGCGGACTGCGGCGCCTGCAGGGCGAGGCGCAGCGGCGGCAGGAGCCTGGCGTCGTAGACCAGGGCCGCGAGGAGCAGGACCGAGAGCGCCGCTGCCGTCCTGGCGCCCGCGGCGCGCGCCACCAGGCGGCGCAGGGAGTCGGCGCCGAGCCCGGCGAGCAGGATCGCGCCCAGGCTCGCCGGGAAGAAGAAGCGATAGGGCATGCGCATGCGGTCGTAGCCGGGAAGCAGGTCGCGCAAGAAGCCGTGGATGGCGCCGCTGGCGATGACCAGGCAGACGAACAGGCCGAGCAGGGCGCCGAGCCCCACCCGGCTCCGCAGGCGCAAAAGGAGGCCCGCTGCCAGGAGGATTCCCAGTCCGGCCACGCCGACCCGGTCGCCGGCGACGAGCATGACGTAGAGGACCGTCAGCGCCGGATGCCCCTGGTCATAGGGCTTCATCTGGTCGTAGGTGAAGAAGATCTCCTCGTCGCTGAGGCCGCCGGAGCGTCCGCAGGTCCCGAGCCAGTGGAGCGCCGGCAGGAGCTTCACGGCCGAGAGTCCCGCGAACACGACGAGCGCGACGCATCCGGCCGCGGCGAGCCGCGCCGCCCCCTCCCTGGTCCACGGCCGCAAGGCGAAGGGCAGCGCGAAGGGCACGAGGAAGCAGGCCAGCCAGTAGAGCTGGAACACGCCGCCGCAGTGGAGCTGCAGGGAGAGGACCACGCCCAGGAGCGCACCCGCGCGCAGCGGCCGCCGCACCTCGAGGACGTCGAGCACGCAGAGCAGCGCCCACGGCCACCAGGCGATGGCAGAGCCCCAGAAGGGCGCCGCGATGAAGAGCGACCCGGGGTAGTCGCCGAGGACGAAGAGCAGCGCCGCCGCCCCGGCGCCGAGTGCGCCCGCGCCCGCGCGCCGCAGCAGGAGGATCATGCCCGCGGCGGCCAGGGCGCAGTGCAGGAGCGCGAGCAGGTTCATGCCCAGGATCGGGCCGAAGAGGGCGACCGCCAGCAGGAACGGCGGGTAGGACAGCGGCTTGGTCGGCACCGCATAGAGCGCCGTGCCGCCCTGGATCAGGGGCGACCAGAAAGGCAGCAGGTCTCCCTCGGCCAGGGAGCGCGCGGCGTGGACCGCGTCCACCTGGTGGATGTCCGCCCAGTCGTGGCCGTAGAACGTGGCGTCCGTGGAGAGGAGGCGGTGGTGCTTGAGCAGCACGATCCCCGCGACCAGCAGGGACACGGCCACGAACGCGCGCACGGATCCTGCTCGACAGCGTTCCGTCATCGCAACGATTGTGCCTGGCAGGGTCTTGCCCCCGCAACGGGCCTGCCCGGCGGAAGGGGAAGCGCGACGCCTCCGGGGCTCACTTTCCGCGCCGCGGCTGGCCGATACATTCGCGTATGCGTCTCGCGGTCTTGCCTACCTGCGTCTCCGCCCCCGGCCGGGCGCGGCCGGAAGCGGTTCGCCGCGTCTGGCGCGCGTGCGTCCGCATCGCCGGCATGATCCTGGCCGCGGCGCTCCTCGCCGCCGGAGCCGATCCCTCCGGCGCCGCCTTCGACGCGGGCGGCGGCGGCACGGCGCGCATCGGCGTCCTGGCCGAGAACGGGGCCGAGCGCTGCCACGAGGATTGGGACGCGACCGCCGCGTACCTGTCCGCGACCGTGCCGGGCTGGCGCTTCGAGATCATCCCTCTCGGCTTCGACGACGTCTGCGGCGCGGTCGAGCGCCACGAGATCGAGTTCATCCTGGCCAACTCCTCGTTCTACGTCGATCTCGAGATGCTGCACGGCGCCAACCGCGTCGCGACCCTGAAGAACCTCCGCCTGGGGCAGACATGCACCCAGTTCGCCGGCGTGATCTTCTGCCGCGCCGACAACCCGGACCTCCTGGAGCTCGACGACCTGGCGGGCTGCCGCTTCATGGCCGTGGAAGAGGACGCGCTCGGCGGCTGGCAGGCGGCCTGGCGCGAACTCGTCCGGTGCGGGATCGACCCGCGACGCGACTTCGCGGCCCTGGAGTTCAGCGGCACGCGCGAGGCGGTGGTCCATGCCGTGCGGCAGGGCCGCGCGGACGCGGGCACGGTGCGCTCCGACACGCTGGAGCGCCTGGCCGCGGAGGGGCTGATCACCCTCGCGGACTTTCGCATCCTGCACCAGCAGCACGCCGCCGCGGTCCCGTTCCTTCACTCGACCGACTGCTACCCCGAGTGGCCCATGGCGGTGGCGCGGCACACCGCACCCGACCTCGCCGAGGCGGTGGCTTCCGCGCTCCTCAGCATGCCCGCGGAGAGCGCGGCGGCGCGGGCGGCGCACTGCGCGGGTTGGACCATTCCCCTGAACTACCAGCCGGTGCACGACTGCCTGAAGGAGCTGCGCATCGGGCCGTACGCGGACTTCGGCAGGGTCGGCCTGCAGGCCGTGCTGCGCCAGTACCGGCCGTGGATCCTGGCCCTGACCCTGGCGGCCGCGCTGATCCTGCTCTTCGCCCTGCGCGTGGCGCGCCTCAACCGCCGCCTGGGCGAGTCATCCGCCTACCTGCAGACCGTGATCGACGCCATCCCCGATCCCCTGCTGGCCATCGACCGGCAGCACCGCCTGCGCCTGGCCAACTCCGCCGGGCTCGCCGCGGCGCAACGCGCGGGCGAGGACCGCGTCCTGACCTGCCATCAGGCCTCCCACGGCCGCGCCGAGCCGTGCGCGGGCGGCGAGCATCCCTGTCCACTGCAGGCCGTGGTGGAGAGCCGGGCGCCGGTCGTGATCGAGCACGTGCACGAGGACCGAGAGAAGGGCCCGCGGCGCGTCGAGATCACGGCCGCCCCGATCTTCGACAAGGACGGGACGATCCGGGAGATCATCGAGTTCTCGCGCGACGTGACCGCTCGCGTCCTCGCGGAACAGGAGGTCCGCGAGCGCGAGGAGACCCTGCGCACCATGGCGGACTCGGCCCAGGAAGCGATCATCATGATGGACCCGGAGGGCCGCATCAGCTTCTGGAACCGCGCCGCCGAGGCGGCCTTCGGCTGGCCGGCGGCCGAAGCCAAGGGCCGCGTGCTCCATGAGCTCATCGCCCCGGCGGCCTTCCACCAGGCCTACTCCCGGGGCTTCCAGGCGTTCCGCCAGACGGGCAGGGGCGCGGCGGTCGGGAAGACGCTCGAGCTGAGCGCGCTGCACCGGGACGGGCGCGAGTTCCCGGTGGAGGTCTCCCTGTCCGCGGTCAACCTGCGCGGCGCGTGGCACGCCATCGGCAGCGTGCGCGACATCACCCAGCGCAAGCGCGCCGAGGCGGACCTGGTCAAGGCCAGGGACGAGGCGGAGAGCGCCGCGCGCGCGAAAGCCGCGTTCCTCGCCAACATGAGCCACGAGATCCGCACGCCCATGAACGCGGTGATCGGCATGACCGGCCTGCTGCTCGGCACCTCGCTTGACGCGGAGCAACGCGACTGCGTGGAGACCGTGCGCACGGCCGGCGATTCGCTCCTCAGCTTGATCAACGACATCCTCGACTTCTCCAAGATCGAATCCGGGAAGCTGGACATCGAGGAGATCGAGTTCGACCTGCGCTGGGTGGTCGAGAGCGTCGCCGAGCTCCTGGCGCCGCGCGCCCAGGAGAAAGGGCTGGAGCTGACGTGCTGCATCGAGCCCGCCACCGAGGAGCGGCTCATCGGCGATCCGGAGCGCGTGCGCCAGATCCTGGTCAACCTCGCCGGCAACGCCGTCAAGTTCACCGAACGCGGCAACGTCGATCTCGCCGTGCGCCGCGCCAGCCGCTCCGGGAACGGGGTGGTGCTGCGCTTCTCGGTGGCGGACTCCGGCATCGGCATCCCGGCGGATCGACAGCAGGCGATCTTCGAGAAGTTCACCCAGGCCGACGGCTCGACCACGCGGCGCTACGGCGGATCGGGCCTCGGCCTCAGCATCTCCCGCAGCCTGGTCGAGCTGATGCACGGGCAGATCGGCGTGGACAGCGCCCCCGGCAAGGGCAGCACGTTCTGGCTCACCCTGCCCTTCGCCGTGCCGGAGTGCGCGCCACCCGCTGCCGCGCGCGCGGAGGACGAGCGGCCGCTGCAGGGCGCGCGCGTGCTCGTGGTCGACGACAACGCCATCAACCGCCGCATCCTGATGCAGAGCCTCGCCGCGCGGGGCTGCGCGCTGGAAGAGGCTGCGGACGGCCCCGCCGGGCTCCGCCTCCTGGCGGAAGCGGCGGACGCGGGCCGTCCCTGCGACGCCCTGCTCCTCGACTACCCGACGCCCGACATGGACGGCGAAGAGATGCTGCGCGCGCTGCGCGCGGACGCGCGGCACGCGCGCCTGCAGGTCCTGCTCCTCACCTCGGCCGGCGACCGCGGCGCGGCCGCGCGCTTCGCCGCGCTCGGCTGCGCTGCCTGCCTGACCAAGCCGGTGCGCCTCGCGGCGCTGCTCGAGGCCCTGGGGAACGCGCTGGCGCGCCGCGACGGCAAGAGCCTGGCCGGCGCGCGGGCCGGCGGTGCGGCGGCGGGCGAGCCCGAGCGGCGCCGCGCCTCCGGCCTCCGCATCCTCCTGGCAGAGGACAACCCGGTGAACCAGAAGGTGACGCTGCGCATCCTGGAGCGCTTCGGCCATCGCGCCGACGCCGTGGGGAACGGCCTCGAGGCGCTCGCGGCGCTCGACGCCGCCCCTTACGACCTCGTCCTCATGGACATGCAGATGCCGGAGATGGACGGCTACACCGCGGCGGCCGCCATCCGCGCCGCGGAGGGCACGGCGCGCCGCACGCCGATCATCGCCATGACCGCGCACGCCCTCAAGGGAGACCGCGAGCGCTGTCTCGCGGCCGGCATGGACGACTACGTGTCCAAGCCGTTGCGTCCCGACGACCTGCTGGACGTCATCGACCGCTGGGCGGACGGCAAGGCGCTCGCGCCGCGCTGAGGCGCGGTCCTCCGGCCGGCGCCCTCAGGAGAGCTGCCGCACGCCGAGGCCGGGCGCGTCCGGCGTGCGCATCCAGCCCTCTTCCAGCACGAACCCGCCGGCCACGACGTCGCGCGCCAGGTCGAGGCTGCCGTCGAGATCGAGGTAGCGCGTCGCGGGCGAGGCGAAGGCGGCGTGCAGCGCGGCCGTGATGCTGATGACGCTCTCGTCCATGCAGCCCCACATCAAGCTCACGCCCGCGGCCTCGGCGATGGCGGCGATGCGCAAGGCCGGGCGGATGCCGCCGCACTTCATGAGCTTGATGTTGAAGATGCCGCACGCTGGCGGCGGCGCCACCAGTCGCAGCGCGTCGCCCTCCGAGAGGAGCATCTCGTCCGCGGCCACGCGCCGGCGGATGTCCGCCGGCAGGGCGCGCAGCTCGTCCCAGGCGTTCGCCTTGAGCGGCTGCTCGATGAACTCGACGTCGAGGTCCTTGGTCTGCGCGCAGAAGGAAAGCACCTGGTCGAACGTGTACCCCTGGTTCGGATCGACGCGCAGCGCCACGCCGCGCTCCAGGATCTCGCGCAGGCGCCGCAGGCGCGCCACGTCCTCGTCGAGGGAGTGCCCGCACTTCACCTTGAGCACGCGGAACCCGCGGCCCACGTACTCGCGCGCCTCCTCCACGGTCTCCGCGACCGGCTTGATGCCGATGGTGATCGAGGTCAAGAGCCGCTCGTGCGCGCGTCCCAGGCAGTCCGCGAGCGGCAGGCCGAGGTGCTGCGCGAGGAGGTCATGCAGTGCGACGTCGATCGCGGCGAGAGCGGCCGGCGTGCGGCGCAGGCGCGCCGCGGCCTCGCGGCAGAGCCGCGGCAGCTCGCGCACGTCCTGCCCCGCGAGCCAGGCGAGCGCCTCCTCGGCCAGGGCCTGGCGGCAGGCGTCGAGCGTCTCGCCGGTGACGAACGCCTCGGGCGAGGCGGCGCCCAGGCCGGCGCGCCCGTCCTCGCTCACGATGCGCACGATCACGTTGTCCACCGCGGCGATGGTGCGGAAGGCGATGGTGTACGGCCGCAGGAGCGGGAAGTGCTCCAACCAGGTCTCGACGCGCGCGATCCTCACGGCTCCTCCCGCTGGCGGCGCTCCTGCCGCGCGTGGTCGGCCACGAGCGCGGCGAGGTCGTCGATCGCGCCGCGCGGATCGATGCCGGGCAGTCCCAGCTCGTCCTGCAGCGCGCGTGCGGCCGCGGCGAGCTGCTTGCCGTCCAGCCCCTGGGAATGCAGGGTGACGGCCAGCGTCCTGGCGCCGAGCAAAGCGATGAGCCGGATCTCGTCCGCGACCGAGCCGATCTCGCAGCGCAGGTGCTCGTAGCCCTCGAAGTAGCGCCGGCCGGGGGCGTGCTGCAGGACCACGCCATGCACGTCCCCGGAGAGCAGGATCTCCGCGCCGCACGGGCCGCAGGGGTTGCGAAGGCCAGACTGGCCCTCGATGACGATCACGTCCGGCGCGCGCTCCCGGTCGCACGAGACGATGGCGTGCTCGAGCTCGCCGCTGATGAAGTCGTTCACCGTCGAATCGAGCACGAAGCCGTAGGCCGCGCCCTGCATCCAGCCGGTCTGGCCGGTGTAGATCATCTCGGCCCGGACGCCGCGCGCGTTGAGCGCGTCGACCAGCCACTTCGCCGTGGTGCGCTTGCCGATCGCGCAGTCCATGCCGAGCACCGCCACGCGCGGCGCGCGCGCCGACTTGACCGCGCCCGTCCAGAAGTGGAGCTGCTCCTTGGGCTTGGGACGGCGCACGTCGATGACGTCCACGCCCGCGGCGCGCGCCAGCGCCGCGATCTCGGGATCGTCTCCGGCGAACTCGTGCATGCCGTTCACCACCGACATGCCGCCGCGCACCGCCTCCTTGACGAGCGCGCGCATCTCGGCGGTGAGCTTGCCGCCGTGCGAGGCCACGCCCACGATGCAGAAGCGCGGCACCGGGCCGAGGGCGGCGAGCGCGGCGGCGATCGAGGCGAACA
Organism: Planctomycetota bacterium; assembly: GCA_016213895.1. Classification (GTDB taxonomy): domain Bacteria; phylum Planctomycetota; class B15-G4; order B15-G4; family JADJEK01; genus JACQZJ01. Next base: position 13,955 of record JACQZJ010000201.1, read on the forward strand.
CGGGGATGCCGCAGGGCGCTCCATCGACGACCTCGCCCGCGTCCCGGCCGGCCTGCTCCGGGTCGATCACGCCCAGGATGCGGAAGCGGCTCGTGCCGCGCACCAGCCCGTGGGCCGTCTTCGCGTGGATTCCCGCGAGCTGTCCGTTGGCCAGGACGATGGCCGTCTCGGTCATGATGAGTAGTCCATTGGCGGGGGCGGGCCGACGATACCCGCCGGCAGGAGCGCCGAGAAGCCGCGCCCGGCCGATATCGTAGAGCGGCGGTCCGGCGCAGAGAACCGGCCGTCAAGGAGCAGGGCGTCCATGCAAGGCGGACCCAACATCCTGGTCGTTTCCGACGCCACGGGCGCCACCGCGGAATCCGTGCTGACCTCCGTGCTGGTCCAGTTTCCCGCGGCGCGCTTCCAGGTCTGGCGCTTCCCCTTCGTGCGCACCACGGAGCAGATCGAGGAGATCCTGCGCCAGCGCCCCGAGCAGGACTGCGTGGTCGTGTACACGCTCGTCTCCGCCGGCCTGCGGCAGTTCCTCGCCGCGAAGGGACGGGAGCGCGGCTGGACCGTGGTCGACGTCATGGGTCCGCTCATCGACAGCCTGTCCGAGATCCTCCATTCCGCGCCGAACATGATCCCGGGCGCCTTCCGCCATCACCCGGACGAGACCTACCGCCTGACCGAGGCGATCAACTACACGCTTGCGCACGACGACGGCCACGGCGTCGAGACCCTAGAGCAGGCGGACCTCATCATCCTGGGAGTGTCGCGCACCGGCAAGACGCCGGCCAGCATCTACCTCTCGTGCCGCAAGCTGAAGGTGGCGAACATCCCGATCGTCAAGGGGATCGCCCTGCCGGAGAAGGTCTTCAACCTGCCGGTGAAGAAGGTCGGGCTGCGCATGGCCGGCGCGCGCCTGGTCGAGCTGCGCGCGGAGCGCATGAAGCGCATGGCGAGCGCGGACGTGCTGGACTACTCGTCGCGCGCGCACGTCAACGCGGAGCTCGACTACTGCGAGCAGATCTTCCGCAAGATGCCGTCCTGCTGCACGATCGACGTGACCAACCGCTCCATCGAGGAGACCGCGGACTGGATCGTGCGCACCGTGCTCTAGCGCGAGGACGCGCCGCAGCCTCCGGATCCCAGGGGACCACCGCGGCGCTCGTCATGGGCGGCATCCGCGGCCCTTCCGCCGCGGATGCCCACCTCGCTCTTTCTTCCTCACCCTACTTGCGGCCCTGCACGCGAGCAGAGGAACAGCGCGCAAGCGGAGCGCCGCGGTGGCTTCCCTGGAGAAGGAGGCGGCCGCGACGCCCTCACCACTCGCACCCCCCGCGCCTTCACCGCACCCAACCGCCCGCATCGCCTCCGCCCTCATCGAGCCACTCATCGTTCGTCGCGGACTGGATGCACCGGAAGGCGCGCACCCGCCTCCGGATCCCAGGGGACCGCCGCGGCGCTCCCCTACACCCTCTTCTCCCCTCCCCTCCCTTCTTCGTCGCGCAACGGCCGTTTGTTCCTCGCGCCACGCGCGCCTCCTCCGAACCCCGCGGCCATCGGGGTAAGATAGAGAGGCTCCGTTCCAGCCGCCGAGGATCCCACATGCCCTGCCGCCCGCTGGTCTCGTCTCTGATCATCTTCTTCGCGTCCTCTGCCGCGGCCCTGGCCGCCACGCCCGCTCAGGTGCTCATGGTCGTGAACGACTCCAGCGCGGAGTCCCAAGCCATCGGCAGCTACTACGCCGCGCTGCGCTCCCTGCCGGCGGAGAACGTCTTCCACTTGCCTGCCGGGACTCCCACCGCGGAGACGATCGCGCGCGCCACGTACAACGCGCAGGTGCGCGACCCCATCGCCCAGTACCTCTCGGTCACCCAGCCGCACCTCCAGGATCAGATCCTCTACATCGTGCTCGCCAAGTACGTGCCGCTGCGCATCAGCGGCTCGTCCAGCGAGTTCGCCTCGGTGGAATCGGAGCTGTGCCTGCTCTTCACCGGCCTGCTCGGCGACAACGGCCAGAACAGCTGGCTCGCCAACCCCTACTTCAACAAGGACCAGAGTTTCGCCTCCCTGACCAGCCTGAGCCCGAAGTACCTGGTGTGCCGGATCGACGGCTTCGACGGCGACAACGACCCGGGCAGCGGCGTCCCGGGCGACGTCAAGGCCCTGATGGACCGCGCCATGAGCCCGGCGGCGGCGGGCGTCTTCCTGCTCGACCAGGATCCCTCCAAGACCGGAGGCTACGCCTCGGGCAACAACTGGATGATCACGGCCAGCGACCTGCTCCTCGCCCTCGGCCAGACCGTGCAGCTCGACGCGACCACGACCTTCCAGGCAAACGTCAGCGGCATCCTCGGCTACGCCTCGTGGGGATCGAACGACAGCTACACCGCGGGCCCGCCCTACTACGGCGAGGTGCCGGCCGGCTCGGGCAACGTCTACCCCGGGAGCTTCGTCCACGGCGCGCTGGTCACGGACTACGTCTCCACCAACGGCCGCACCTTCCTCAAGGCGAGCGCAACCTACGGCCAGTCGCTCGTCGCCGACCTCATCCACCTCGGCGCCAGCGGCTGCGCGGGCTACGTCTACGAGCCCTACTTGAACGCCGTGGTGCACCCGGACATCCTGTTCAGCCGCTTCCTCACCGGCTACGACGCGATCGAGGCCTACTACATGGCCATGCCGTACCTGTCGTGGCAGAACATCGTGGTCGTCGACCCGCTGATGAAGAGCGCGGTCAGCGCCGCCTTCCCGCCCCAGGTCGCGTCCGTGTTCCCCGACCGCGGCGCACACGGCGGCGGCGGGGTCGTCACCATCGGCGGCAAGTACCTGGGAGAGCCCGGCGACCCGGTCACGGTGCGCTTCGGCGGCGTGGCCTCGCCCTCCGCGTCGTTCATCGCCGCGCACGTCATCCAGGCGGCCGTGCCGGCCAACGAGCCGGGCGCGGCCGACGTCGAGGTCATCGTGAGCGGCGGCACGGCCGCGCTCGAGGACGCCTTCCTGTTCCTGCCGGCGCTGCGCCTGACCGGGAGCAGCTCCATCGGCCAGATCGCGAACCTCGAGATCAACGGCCAGATGGGCGAGTCCTTCTTGCTGTACCTCGGCTCC
>JACQZJ010000157.1 GCA_016213895.1 Planctomycetota bacterium
TTCCCTGGGAGGCCACCCAACGTTCGTCGGGCACGCGGTGCACCATTCTGGGGCGGGAGCGGGCTCCTGCACGCGACAGCCTTCCTGCCTCTTTGGACCCACGGAAAACGCCCGCCTCGACCACTGGCATCGGAACGGCGCGCGTGCGGAGCGAGCGGCGTTTTCCCGGTTCAGGGGCCGGCAGCGACGTCGTCACCCCTTCACACCTGCCGTACCTCACGCCACGGAACCTCCAGCATCGCCTTCGCCGCGACGAGCCACTGCTCGTTCGTCGCGCACGCGATGCACCGGAAGTCGCGATCCGGCCCCGGACCCCGGGGAAACGGCCACGATGCTCCAATCCGGCACCGCGCGCCTCGCGCGGTGCGTCCATGCCGTACGTTCGCGGATCCCTGGCGCGAACGCCTTTCGCTCCGCCTCACCTGCGGCGGGCCCGCGCCTTGCCCGAGCGTTGCGCCCCACCGTGGTCGCGCCCGCCGCCACGTGCAGGCGGTTGTTGGGCAGCCGTTCCACCGGATGACTTCCCACCGGATTCCGCGGATCGACGCGCTCTTCGGCCAGCCGCCTCCCAGAACTGCCCGTGAGCGACGCCCCTTCCCGCTCGCACAGCCGCGCGCGACTTGGACAGAACAAAGCGGAAGCGCGGCGACCTCGACAACAACAGGCGCTCGAGGTCATCATCGTCGGTTGGAGCCAGCAGAATAGCGACGGCCCTGCCGTTCCGAGTAATAACCACTGGACCAGTGGTCCCAACCTCATCCAGGAAGGCACTGAGCTTCGCTTTGACCTCGGCCAGACTCGCGATTCTCATGGCTCGAACTCCTCGCCGGCGATGAACAACCGGTCCCGATCTTTGACGCCGATGGCCAGAACCCACACTTCCCGCAGATCGGAGCTGAACTCATAGAACACCCGGAACTCATTCCTGGTGCCGCAGCGGAGTTCCCAGGTCGCTCCAAAGGGACCCGGCTGATCCTCCAAGGGCTTACGGTTTCGAGTCGGATCCCCCGGGGCGAACGACAGCTGCTGCAGGATCGCCCGTCGAATCAGACCATGGTACTTGGCCTCGATGGCATCAACGTGACGGCCCACCGCGGGCGCGTACATGATGACGAGTTTGGCTCGGCGTCCCATTGACTATAATTATGGTCATCTCTGTGGATCTGTCAAGGTTGCATTCTGAGACGCGTAGAGCGCGTCATGTCTGCCTACCTTCAGTTTGTTGCTTCTCGCAAGACGGAGTCCGGGTGGCCGCGGCCGGACAGGACGCGAGGGAGGCGGAGCAGCCGCTTCCCTGGGAGGCCACCCAACGTTCGTCGGGCACGCGGTGCACCATTCCGGGGCGGGAGCGGGCTCCTGCACGCGACCGCCTTCCTGCCTCTTTGGACCCACGGAAAACGCCCGCCTCGACCTCCGGCATCGGCGTGGCGCGCGTGCGGAGCGAGTGGCGTTTCCCCGGTTGAGGGGCCGGCAGCGACGTCGTCACCCCTTCACGCCTGCCGTACCTCACGCCACGGAACCACCAGCATCGCCTTCGCCGCGACGAGCCCCTGCTCGTTCGTCGGGCACATCCCCCCTCCGCGTTCCCCTCCGGCTCCGAGAAACCGCCTGCGACGCCTCTCTCACCGCGCGTCCTCGCGCGGTGCACCATTCTGGGGCGGGAGAGACGGCGCGTTTGAGAAGCGGAGCAGCGTCTTCCCGGTGAAGGGGACGGCCGCGCCGCCGTTGCCTGATCACACCGCCCGCACCTTCGCCGCGCCGACCCGACCGCATCGCCTCTGTCGCCAGCACGCACGCATCATTCGTCGCGCACACGATGCACCGGAAGGCGCGCATCCGTCCCCGGAACCGGGAAGACGGCTGCGATCGCTCCGCTCACCGTCCCCCTCCGGATCCGGGGAAACGGCCGCGACGCTCCTCATCTCCCCCTCCGTTCCCTCCCCGTCCCGCATTCGCGTTGCATCGCCCTTGCCCCCGCGATAAGACTCTGCAACCGACCGGTCGTCCGAAAGCGTGAACGAACATGTTGTCTGATCCTCTGCGGCCTCTCGCCGCCTGCTTGTTCCTGGTCTCCAGCGGCTGCGCCGTTTTCTCGCCCGAGCCGCCGAACTATGCCTCGATCGAGACCATCCGCGCGGCGCTCGAATCCTCCGACCACCAGGCCCGGCCCATGCCGGAGCACGTGGCGACGCAGCAGCGGATCCTCAACTACTTCCCCAACCGCCTGCTCGACATCTTCGACGTCTTCAAGTTCAGCCTCGGCCTGGGCCCGGGCCTCGGCGTGGAGATCTACGGCACCAGCAACGCCTGGATCTCCTACCTCAACATGCGCACCTGGCGTCTGGCGCTGGACGGGCGGGCGAGCGGCTTCTACGAGGAGGGGCACTACCGCGAGTGGCATCTGGGCGACCGCCTTGGCGAGTACGCCGCAGCCGGACGCGCCCCGATCTGGGCCGTTTTCCTCATGCGGCCCTTCGAGGCGCCGCTCAAGCCCGGCGTGCCGGCCGTGGCCAACGTCCCCAAGATCCCCTGGGACTTCGGCCTGCTCGTGCACCTCCTCGTCGGCTTCGAGTTCGTCCTGCGGCCCTTCGAGGTGTGGGACCTGGTCACCGGCGTGTGGGGCGACGACCCGGCCGGCGACGACTACGGCGTGCGCCACTACCCGCTGCACGAGTACGCTCCCCAGGAGAACATCGTCAACCTGTTCATCCGCGCGATCGACCGCCTGGACGACAAGGACTTGCGCCAGCTCCTCTCGGACGACCTCCTGAAGCGCTCCTACCTGCGCCGCGGCCGCAACGTGGTCAAGCTTAACGAAGAGGGCGGCGTGGGGGCGGGCGCCTCGGACTACTCGTCCGGCGACCGGGAACAGGACTACGTGATCATCGACGACGTGCGCCTCGAGCCGCACGCCTTCCGCGGCGCCGAGAGCAACAGCCTCGACTTCTCGGTCACGTGCACCGGCGCCAAGCTGCGCTGGGGAGTGCCCGCCCAGATCGACTACGTGGTCTCGTTCCAGAACCGCTTCCTCCCCACGAGCGAGGAGTTGTGCCTGACCCTGCGCGTACAGCCGAAGGACGGCCAGAACCGCTGGGTCGTCACAGAAATCGAGGGAGTCGACGCGGCGCGGCGCTGACCGTCCGGCGCGCCTCGCGCCAGGAGCCTCCGCCGATGCAGCCAGCGATCCGTCCAACCGTTGCCCTGGTCCTGGCGCTGGGCGGCGCCTTCCTACCGGGCTGCCCGGGCGGCGAGGAAGGCGCGCGGCCGAACATCATCATCCTGACTCTGGACACGCTCCGCGCCGACCGGGTGGGCGCCTACGGGAACGTCCCCGCTGCCGGCTCCCCCACCCCGCTCGCCGACCGCCTGGCGGCTCAGGGGGTCGTGTTCGAGAGGTGCTTCGTTCCGCGCGGCGTGACGCATCCCTCCCTGGCCTCGCTGCTCACCGGCAAGTACCCGGCGACGCACGGCCTGCGGCGCAACGGCTTCCCGCTCGATGCGCGCCACGTGCCGCTGCCGGTCCTCTTGCGCCGGGCCGGCTATCGCACCGCCGGTTTTGCGGCCAACCTCGATCAGAGCCGCTGGCCCTTCTGGGTGCGGGGATTCGAGGTCGCCGAGGACGGCATCGAGGGCCGGCTGCTGGACGAAGGATACGGCCAGGCGCACGTCTTCCAGCGCGTCTGGGACGAGCGCACCGTCACCAAGGCACTGCGCTGGATCGAGACTCTGCCGCTGGGAGACGCCGCGCCCATCTTCCTCTGGGTGCACCTCTACGACGTGCACGCGCCCTACACGCCGGAAAGGCGCTGGCTCGAACCGTACACGGTTCCGGGATACGACGGTCCCTTCCGCCAGCCCACGGTCCGCGAGGGAGATGCCGACACGGACCGGATCACGGCTCTCATCGACGCCTGGACGCTCGGCCGCGCGTCCTTCACCCCGGCCGACTTGGAGCAGGTCAAGGCGGTCTACGACGCGGGGGTGCGCGGCTGCGACGAGAAGCTCGCCCGGGTGGCCGCGGCGCTGGAAGGAAAGGGACTGCTCAAGAACGCGCTCGTCATCTACTCGTCGGACCACGGCGACGAGCTGTGCGACCACCACGACTACTTCCAGCACGGCAACTCGATCTACGACGGCACGCTGCACGTGCCCCTCATCGTCTCCTGGCCGGGCGAGATCGCGGGCGGCCGCCGCGTGGCCGGCCTGACGCAGAACCTCGACCTCTTCCCGACGCTGCTTCAGGCCGCGGGCCTGACGCCGCCCGCTGACTGCGAGGGCGTCTCCCTGCTGCCGGTGCTGCGCGGCGAGACCGGGGAAACGGGCCGCAGCCACGTGTTCGCCGAGTGGGAGGACCTCATCGCCTCCGCGTCCGACGGCGAGTGGAAGTACATCCACAACCCGAAGGGAGCGCGGCCGCGCTCTCCGCCCTACTCGCTCGTCGAGAACGCGGGCTTCCCGTACGAGTGCCATGAGCTGTACAACGTGGCCGTGGATCCGCGCGAGCAGCACGATCTCTTCGCCAAGAGCCATCCGCGCGCCATCTCGCTGCTCCTCTGGGTCGAGCGCTTCCTCGGCCAGCCGGAGCACAGGAACGCGCTCGAGCCGGGCGGGCCGGCCGACGAGGAGCTCGCGGCCCTGGGCTATCTCGGCGCGGCCCGGCCGCAAGACCGGGTCCTGACCATCGACTGTGGAGACGAGCGATGACTACTCCCTGCGCGCGGCGCCTGGCGGCGCTCCTCCTGCTCCTGCCTCTCGCGGGCTGCGAGAGCATCTTCCACGGCTTCTCGATCATCCCGCCGCAGGAGCCGCTGCGCACGCCCTTCACCCGGAACGTGCTCGCCGAGCTGGCCATCCCGCGCAGCGGCGATCCGGCCGCGGTGCCGCTGCTCAGCGGCGCGCCGCGCTCGTCGGTCGAGCTGGTCCTGGTGCAGGACCGCATCGCCCCGCGCTATCACCAGCGCAGCGACGTCACCATCTACCTGCTCGAGGGAGAGGGCGACCTGCTGCTCGATCGGCAGTGGCGGCGCATCGCCGCCGGCACCCTGATCCACGTGCCGATGAACGTGCCGCACGCCTACGTCAACTGCGCGCCTTGCGGCAGCAGGCTGCTCTCTACCTTCACGCCGCCGCACGTCGACGGCGACGAGGTCGCGCTCAAGGAGGAGGCGCGGGAGTAGCGCCATGGCCGGGACGACGCCGGAGGCGCGCCTCAGCGTGATCAACGGCCTGCGCGGCTACATGATCCTGGCGGTGTTCTGCTACCACCTCTTCAGCCAGTTCCTCGCGCCGGGCAAGGTCACGCTCGACCTCGGCGCCGTGGCGCTGCCGGTCTCGGCCGTGCTCTACGAGGCCTGGATCAGCGTCAACGTCTTCTTCCTGCTCTCCGGCTTCGTCCTCTACCTGCCCTACGTCCTGGAACGGCGCGCCATGCAGGGCGCGGCGGACGTGCGGTCCTTCTACGGCCGGCGCTTCCTCAGACTCATGCCGCTCTACTTCATCGTCGTCGCCGTCTCGATGATCTTCATGAACGTGCCGCTGGCCGGCTACCCGGAGTTCTACGCCAGCCCCTCGACGCTGCGCTTCTACTTCGACACCTTCTTCATGGCCACGGCCACTTTCACCTTCGTGCCCGAGCTGTTCGCCCCGCCGTGCAACTGGATCCTCTGGTCCCTGGGCGTGGAGATCTGGTTCAGCGTCATCTTCCCGCTGCTCGTCTTCCTGGCGCAGCGCATCGGCATCCTCAGGCTGACCGGCGCCGTGCTCCTCCTGAGCCTGGGCACGCGCTTCCTGGGCGAGCAGGTCTTCGCGGGCGCGGGTCCCGGCGGCCATCTCGACCCGATCAAGGACTCGGTGATCGGGCGGCTCGACGACTTCGTGCTCGGCATGCTGCTCTGCCAGGTCTTCTTCAACCGCGGGCCGCTCAGCCACGGCCGCGCCGTCCTGGCGGTCGCCTCTGGCGCGCTCGGCCTGTACGCGGCCTGCTGGCTCTGGGACCTGGTCAAGCTGCACGAGCTGCCGCGCGCGGCTGCGCCCTTCATCAACGACGTGGTCGGCGCCGGGATGTTCCTCCTGACCTACGGCGCGCTGAGCCTGAAGAAGGGCCTGCTGCGCGCGCTCTTCACCAACGCGCCGCTGCAGCTCACCGGGATGATGTGCTACTCGCTCTACGTCTGGCACGGGAACGCGATCGTCAAGCTCTTCACCGCGCAGGCGGACTACGCGCTCTTGCCGCTCCTGGCGCG
>JACQZJ010000158.1 GCA_016213895.1 Planctomycetota bacterium
CATCCTCGGGCGCTTGGGAGGACACCTCGGGCGCAAGAGCGACGGCGAGCCCGGCGTCGTGACCATGTGGCGCGGACTGCAGCGACTTCCCGACATCACCGAGATGTGGACGATCTGGGAGGAGACGAGCGCGGCTGACGGTCCGTAGACCCGCAGGGCGCGTCTCGCCCTGTCTCCCGGCGAACCCCGACCTCTCGCGCCACGTCACCGAAGCACTGAACCCGACACCCGCAATCCCGTCGACCGCGTCGCGGAACCACCCCTCTCCCGCCTGCCCATGCCCAAAGACCAGGCGCGCCCGTAGCTCCGCTCAGACTCGCGCTGCTTCCCGGGCTCCTATCCGGCGCGCACGCGCCAGCAGGTCAGCAGTTGTGGGTAACGCGAAGCTCTACGCCGGGGGCTTCCTGCCCGCACCCGTGCTTCTCCTCGTCGGGCCAACGACCACGTCCCTGCCCATGGGCGGGGGCTGCTCGCTTCTGGTCGCGCCACCCCACGCGGCCGTGTGGGTCATGACGGGCATGTTGGGGGTGCTCGGCATGGACGCCAGAATTCCCATGGGCACCGCCCTCGGTACGCTCGCGGTGCAGGGCTTCGTGCCGGACGCGGCGGCTCCGGCCGGCTTCCGCAACACCAACGCCGTCCTGATCGACGTGGACTAGGAGCGGCGGGCGACTTCCGCGGCGAGAGCCAGCTGCGGTCGGGTCGCCCGGGCATCCGATCTTCTCCGGGCTGCTAGGATGCTCTCGTGCGGCGGCGCGTGCGGCGGCTTCCCAGGACGGCGAGTTCATGAAGATCCTCATCCAGGGGATGCGGCGGTCATCCACCACGTTCCTCTTCGACGTGCTCTGCGCGGATGGGCGCTGCCGCGGCTACTACGAGCCGCTGGCCAAGGCGCAGAAGCAGGCCAGGGGAGGCGGCAGCCGCGTGCGCGAGGACGACTTCTTCGCGGCGCTGCGCGCCGCGCGCGATCGCTTCCTGGCCCGGCACCCTCTCGCCGACCCGAGCGTGCTGAACTACGGCGCGCCGCGCGCCGCGCGCCTCGAGCTGGAGGAGGAGCTGCCCGAGGAGGTGCTCGCCTATCTGCGCTTCCTGCTCTCCGAGGGCGAGCACTGCGTGCTCAAGTTCGTGCGCGCCTTCCGCAAGGTGAGCGCCCTCGCGCGCCTCTCGGACGAGGCGCGCCTCCTCCACATCGTGCGCGACCCGCGCGCGGTGGCCAGCTCCTTCCTCTTCGGCAAGGGGCGCAAGCACGCCGCCGCCTTCACGAACGCCGCCGATTTCTTCGCTTTCCTGGGGGATCCCGCCAAGGACCGCGTCCCGGGCCCGCGGCAGCTCCAGGCCCTGGACGTGGCGAACGCCCTCATCGAGCGCGGCCTGACCTGCTGCGCGCCGGACGCGCCGGTCTTCATGAAGCTGCTCGCGCTCTGGGAGTTCCACTTCCTGGAGACCGACCGCGCCGGGCGCGCCGCCTTCGGCGAGCGCTACCTCCTGCTGCGCAGCGAGGACCTGGTGCGCGAGCCGGAGAGCGCGCTTGTGCGCGTCTACGGCCTGCTTGGCGAGCCCGTGCCGGAGCGGACGCGGCAGTGGACCCTGTCGCACGTGGAGGACCGGCCCCAGGTGTTCGCGCCGGACGACGCGGCCTGGGCGCGCGCCGTGGACGACCTCGGCCTGGCCGCGACGCTCGCGGCGGCCGGATACGCGTGAGGCGCAGCATGGCGGTCTACTGCGGCAGGCACAGTCTTCTGTTCATCGGCAACAAGCGCACCGGCTCCACGGCCGTCGCCCAGGCCCTCATCGAGCAGCTCGGTGGGCAGTACCGTCCGCCCAAGCGGCACCGCGTGGACGAGCGCACCGTCATCTCCAAGCGCCACGCGACCGTGCGCCAGCTCGTCCTGCACGGCCTGCTCGAGGCGCCCATCGACTCCCTCCTCAAGTTCAGCACGGTGCGCAACCCCTTCGACTCGCTGGTGTCGCTCTGGACCAAGCTGCGCCACCGCCCGAACCGCTGGTCGAGCCGGCGCGTGCTGTTGGAGGGCGTCGACTTCCTGCCCTGGCTGAAGAAGCGGCTGCTGCAGGCCGCGCCGCATTCGATGCATGACGAGTTCACCGACGGCGTCGACGTGGTGATGCGTTTCGAGACGCTGGAGGAGGACCTGAAGGCGGTGCTGGCGCGCGCCGGGGCCCCGGCGGTGGCGCTGCCGCTCGCGAACCCGACCACGGAGCGCGACGCGGACTACCACGCCTACTACGATGAGGAGGCGCGCGCGCTGGTCGAGCGCGTCTTCGGCGGCGACCTCGAGAAGTACGGCTACGCCTTCTGAGGCGCCAGGCGGCGCCGCGCGCCTCCCGGCCGCGCCGGCCGCTTGAGCCGGGCCGGGAATTGCTTTACCTATCGGCAACTGGGCGGGATCGGCCCGCCGCGGAGGACATGGCATGAAGTGCTTTATGCAGGGGATGCGCCGTTCCGGCACGACGATCATCTTCGACGTCCTTTCGCGGGACGCGCGCCTCGACCTCTGGTACGAGCCCCTTTCTCTCGGCAAGGAGGGGGCGCTCGGCGGCGGCAGCGGCATGCAGGAGGTCGATCTGATGAAGAAGGTGCGCGCCGCGCGCGAGGAGTTCATCGCGCGCTACGACCAGAGGAGGCTCACGCACGAGGACCTGAACTGCGGGGCGCCGACAGAGCCGAAGCGCGAGATCAAGAGGAAGTTTCCGCGCCACATCCGCGACTACCTGGACTTCCTGATTAACCGCAGCGAGCACACGGTTTGCAAGTTCACGCGCGTCTATCGCAAGGTGGAGGAGTTGAAGCGCCTGCGGCCGGACGCCAAGCTCATCCTGCTGCTGCGCCACCCCCAGGACGTGGTCGTCTCGTACATGTACGGCAAGGACCAGCGCCATCAGAAGGACTTCCCGGATCGGGAGGCGTTCTTCTCCTACGCCGCGAAGGTGAACCCGTGGAGCAGCTACAAGCTGCTCAAGCGCATCGCCAAGAAGGAGAAGCGCCCGGAGCTGCTCGAGCTGCCCTGCTGGATGCGCTACCTGGCGCTCTGGAGGTACACCAGCGACCAGACCTTCGCCGGCGGGCGGAAGCACTTCGGCAAGGCCTTCACCGTGCTGCGCCACGAGGATCTGTGCGCGCGCCCGCGCGAGGAAGTGGAGCGAGTCTACGCCCACCTCGGCCTCGAACCCTGCGCCGAGGCCGTCACCTGGGCCGAGGAGAAGGTGCGCGCGCGGCGCAAGGAGTGCTACGCCGACGACGCACGTTGGGCTCAGGCCTACGAACGCCTCGGGCTGGTGGAGAGCATGGAGCGCCTGGGCTACGCGCCGGGGAACGTGTAGGAGGCGGCGATGAAGGTCGGGATCATCAGCAACTGGTGCAACCGCGGCCAGGCGGTCGTCTCGCGCTACATCCGCCTCATCTTCGAGGAGGCGGGGCACGAGACCTTCGTGCTCGCGCGTCCCACCAATCCGACCTCGCCGTCCGGATCGTACATCGAGGAAGAGGACGAGGTCTGGAAGGTGCCGAACCTCACGCACGGCTCGGCCTTCGAGATGCCGAAGCAGGAGTACGTCGCCTGGGCGAAGGGGACGGGCGTCGAGGTGGTCTTCTGCGACATGAACATGCAGTTCAAGGAGCTGGCCGCCGTGCGCGACCTCGGCGTCTGCACCATCGGCCGCTTCGTCTGGGAGCGCTTCGCCGCGGGCCACGCCGAGAAGGCGAAGAAGGGCTACGAGATCATCTACTCCCTGCACCGCGGCGAGCAGCGGCGCTACCGCGAGGAGTACGGCATCGAGTCGCCGCTGGTGCGCTTCGGCTGCTTCCCGGACATCGCCGGACCGACCGCGCCGAAGCGCGCTCAGGCGGTCTACTTCATCTTCCACGGCGGGCTGCAGGGGCCGCGCAAGCCCATCGAGAAGACGCTCGAGGCGTTCCGGCGCGTGCGCGATCCCGGCATCCGCCTGATCATCAAGAGCCAGGGGGTGCGCGAGGACTCGGAGAACGTGGACCTCGGGGACGATCCGCGCGTCGAGCACATCGTGCAGGACATGCCCTACGACGAGTACCACGCCCTGTTCTCGAGCTGCCACGTCTGCCTGGCGCCGAGCCGCTGGGAGGGCCTCGGGGTCCACCTCTACGAGGCGATCTCCTACGGCATGCCGACCATCAGCAACGACATCCCGCCCATCAACGAGGTGCTCGTGCACGGAAGGAGCGGCCTGCTCGTGCGGAGCGTGCGCTCCGGCCAGCGCCCGAACGGCCTGCCGATCTTCGACCCGGACGTGGATCACCTGGCCGAGTGCATCGCCGAGCTGTCCGATCCGGCGCGCGTCAAGGCAATGGAGGAGACCACGCGCGCCGAGCGCGCGCGTCTGACCTGGGAGCACACGCGCCGCGACTACCTGGCGCTCGCGCACGAGGGGGGCACGGGCTGCTGACGGGGCGCGGCGCCGCCGCTACTCGACCGGCGCGTCTTTGTTGCCGCGGCTGGGGGCGGTGTCGATCGGATCGAGCGGGAGCTGCGGCTCGAGCCAGCGCACCATCTCCGAGTCCGGGCGAAGCGGCGGGTCGAGCGCCGCGAGGAAGCCCGGCATGTTGAACCAGCCGAAGTAGTGCACGTGCACCAGCTCCTCGAGCGGCGCGCTGCGCAAGGGCTCCGCGAGTTCGCCGCGCCACGGCAGCGGGTAGTTGTAGCGGCCGTCGAGGACGCTCACTTTCTCCGCGAGGCGCGCCAGGGTCGCGGCCAGGGCGAACTGGTCCAGGTTCTTCATGCTCGGCTTGCCGAGCCAGTGCTGGGCGGCCAGGAGCGCGCGGAAGTCCCTCTCCCACGCGGCGAAGACGCGCGCCTCGCGGCGCAGGGCGACGAGCCCCGCGTTCCAGTAGGCGCGGATGCGCTCGCGCGAGACCGCGGTCTCGAGGAACGGGCGCTCCGCTACGCCGCACAGATCGTAGAGGCGCAGCCAGTACGCGTCGCGCTCGTCTCCCGGGCCGGCGCTGCCGCGGCGCTTGCGGTTCACCGGCCGGGCGGCGGCGTCGACTCCCGCAGGCAAGAGGAGCGCGTCCGGCTCGCGGCAGAAGAACGTGTCGCTGTCGAGGAGGACCAAGATCTCCTCGCCGAGGTTCTGCTCGGCCCAGGCGCCGGCGAAGATCTTGTTGGACCAGGGCAGGAAGCCGAACTCCCGGTTGAGGTGCTCGTCGACGCGCTCGACGCCGAGAGCGTCCATCTCGCCGAGCGTCGCCGGTGCGAGCGGCGGCCCGCCGCGCGGGTTGAAGCTCACGATGCGCGCGGACGCGAGCCGGCCGCAGAAGCGGCGGATCGAGCGGAAGAGAAGCAGGCCCTTGGGCTCGAGCGGGCCCTGCTCCACGCAGGCGAGAAACGCGAGCGGCGCGGTCACGCGGTCCCCGCGCCGGGAAGAGCGCCCGGGCGTCCGCGCAGCTCCTCCCAGATCCGGCCGGTCGCGGCGCGCACCGCCTCGACCTCTTCGGCCGAGAGCGGCGGGAACTCCGCCTCCTCTTCCTCGGGCAGCGCCAGGGAACCGCCCGACTCGCTGAAGTAGCGGTTCTTGGAGCGCAGGCGGCTGCCGCGCTGGTGCTCGTCGTCGCAGCTCCGAAGGGGCGGGAGCGGCGGCGCTGCGACGCCCGCGCCGAGGCAGCCTTCCACGATGCGCTGGCAAGAGCGCGCGGGAGCGCGGCAGAAGTCGTCATAGAACACGAGGTGGTCGACCTCGGCGAGCGACTCCAGGAGGCGCTCGTTCACCGCGCGCCACTGCCGCGCGCACTGCGTGAGCTTGTCCTGGTCGCGCAGGCTCCTCCAGCCCGCCGGCTTCACCCCCCACCAGCCGTCCTCGGGCGGAAGCCCTCTCCCCTTGTGGGGGACGAATTTCTTCAGCAGCGAGTAGCAATTCGCCACCGGTTCGCGCACGCAGGCGACGATGCACGCCTCGGGGAAGATGGCCCTGAGCCAACCGACGCGGCAGGCGTTGTAGGGGTTCTTGTTGAGCAGGAGCGGGGCGTCCCCGAGGGCCGCGAAGCGCTGCCGCATGACCTCGCGCGCCTCGGCCGTGGCGTCGGCCGCGTCCAGGCAGTGGCCGCGCTCGCCTCCCGCCTGCTGGTAGAAGGAGCCGGCGGGAAAGCCGGCCGGCGAGAAGGGCGGCTCGTTGCCCCAGAAGTCGTTGCCCTCGCTGCGGAAGGGGTGCCTGACCTCCGGGAAGACCTGGAGGCTGCGATTCAGCGGAGTGGTGCCGGACTTCTGCAGCCCGACGATGAACAGCGCCTTCGGGGCCATGCTCTCCTCGCGCGCATTCTAGCCGCGCGCCGGCGGCGCCGCGCTCAGGAGGCCAGCGGCCGGTAGGAGAGCGTCTCCATGACCGCCGCGAGGCGCGCCTCGATGCGCCGCGCCTCCTCCTCCTCCAGGAACTCGCGCCATTCTTTCTCGTTCGGGACGATGCGGCCGCCGGGGCCGGGCGAGCCGAACTTGTCGCGCCGCTCGGCCACGTCGTCGAGCAGCGCCTTCTGGTCGAAGGGCTCGGCGAGGAAGGAGCAGAGGCGCTCGAGGGCCGGGCCGGGCGCGGCCGTGAGGTCCTCGTAGCGCACCAGGGCGACCGCGTCCGGGCGCTCGCGCGCCGCGAGCGCCGCGAGCGCAACCTGCTCCGCGTAGGAGACGCAGAACTCTTCGGTCGAGGCGCGCAGCCACAGGGCCTCCTGCTCGTGTCCCTTACGTTCCTCCTTCAGCAGGCGCTTCCGGTGCGAGCTGAGCACTTCCACGGGATGGCGCACGCACAGGATCACGCGCGCGTGCGGGAAGGTGGCCTGCAGCGCGGGCAGGCGCTCGAGGTGGGCCGGCGTCTTCTCGAGGACGCGGCTCACCCCGCGCGCC
>JACQZJ010000159.1 GCA_016213895.1 Planctomycetota bacterium
CGAGGAGCCGGCGCGAACGAGCGAGTCGATGTCGTGGGGCGTCATGGGAGATTCCTCCGGTGTCGTGGTCACTTGGGGGGCGCCGCGGGCGCGTAGATCTCGATCTCGGCGATGCGGCCGTAGTCGTTTCCGCCGTTCTGCTCGCCGGTCTCGATGAGGAGGCGCACGTAGCGCGCCGCGACGGGCTGGAAGTGGTGCGCGGTCACGTTGTCGCTGTTCCGGCGCAGCGGCGGCGCGAGGTCGAGCCACGGCCCGAAGGGCCGGTCGGAGCGCTGCAGGCGGAAGTTGGCGGTGTTGAAGACGAATCCGCCCGCCACGGGCAGCGCGCCCTCGTGCCGCACGACGATGGCGTCGATCAGACGCTTCTCGCCGAGGTCGAGGCGCAGGAAATGGGGCGTGACGTTTGCGCGCGAGTTCCACTTGTCGGTTTCGCGCGTGCGCCAGCGGCCGTCGATCGCTTTGCCGGCGGAGTAGTCCGGGCCGAACTCGCTGGAGGCGAGGGCCGTGGTTCCGCGCGCGGCGAGCGCGACGTTCTCGCGGCCGCGAAGCGGGTCCTCGAGCGCCGTGAAGCGGCTGTAGGCGGCCTCGATTTCCTCTGGCGTTGCGTGGCCGTCGAAGAGCGCCACGCCGAAGCGGAGGTCGAGCGCCGTCCCTGGCGCGAGCAGGCGCGGCTGCTGTTCCAGGTTGAGCGTGGCCGAGAGGTAGGCGAACGGCGCGCTCATGGTGAAGAAGGCCGCGGGATGGCGCGGGTTCAGGGGATGGTCGAAGAGCGCCACCGTGACCGGCGCGCCGCCGCTCGTGCCGAGAGCGGCGCACCAGCGGCCGGGCGTGAGGCGCTCATCGCCGCGGTAGACCGGGCCGGCGGCGCCCTCGCTGTGCAGGAACGTCGCCGTGTCGTCCATCTCGCGGAGCAGGCGCATGCCGAGGCCGAAGTAGTGCCGGCCCCAGAGGGCGGCGGCCTCTTCCGCGGGCGGGGAGAGCACCGAGCGCCAGAAGACGAGCGCCGGCGCCACGCCGGGATCCTGGTGCACGCGGATCGCCCGCGTCTCGTGGAGCAGGACCGTTCCATCTGGAGCGCGCCACGCCAGGTCCTCGGCGAGCGACCAGCCGCCCTTCGCGGCGGCGCCGGCCGCGCTCCCGCCCGGGCCTTCCGCGCGGATCGTGCCGGCCTGGTCCGGCGGCTCCTCGCCCCAGAAGTCCACCTCGCCAACGCCGATGGCGAACATCAGGCCGTGGTGATGGACGTGGTCCTCAGGGGAGTCCACGAGCACGTTTCGTCCAGACGGCGTGCAGAGCTCCTTGACGTAGGGCTTGAAGGGCGCGCCCGCCGAGCGATAGAGCAGCTCTCCCCTGCCCGGCGCGCCGAGGCGAACGTCTTGCGGCGCCGCGTCGCCGGCCGCGGCCGCGAAGGTCCCGGCGACCATCGGAAGCAGGAACGCGCATCTCATCCGCAGAACCTCCGCGCGGCCGCAACGTGGGCGAACGGCTGGAACATAGCGGCAGGCCGCTGGCGCGTCATTCGCGAAACCGCTTGCCGCGCCGCCGTGGTAGCTTCCGGGCGCGGGCGGCGTCGGGGCGCTGAGGCGCGGGGCCTCGGCGGAGGCGCGAACGGACCCGAGGAGGAGCGTCACGTGGGAATGCTCAGAGACTTCAGAGAGTTCGCGATGCGCGGCAACGTGGTGGATCTTGCCGTGGGCATCATCATCGGCGCCGCGTTCGGCAAGATCATCACCTCGCTGGTCAACGACGTGCTCATGCCGCCCATTGGCAAGGCCATGGGCAACGTGGACTTCAGCAACCTGTTCATCAGCCTCGATCCGAGCAAGACCGAGGGCATCTCCTCGCTGGTCAAGGCCAAGGAGACCGGCGCCGCGCTCATCGCCTATGGCTCGTTCGTCAACACCGTGATCGACTTCATCATCGTGGCGTTCTGCATCTTCATGGTGGTCAAGGTCATGAGCAAGCTGAGGCACGCCCCGGAGTCAGGCCCGCCCACGACCAAGGAGTGTCCGCTCTGCCTGTCTACCATCCCGCTCAAGGCCACGCGCTGCGGGCACTGCACCTCGCAGATCTGACCTCGGCTTGACGGGCGGCCTCCGCGTGCACGGGCCAGCGGAGGCCGCCGAGCTGTCGTGACGCTGGCCGAGTCGCCGCGGCCGGCGCTCGCGCCGGCGCGAGGAGCTACTTCCCTCCGCCGATGTTCACGCCTGGCGACGCGATCGGCACGTTGATCGTCGGGCTGAACTCGATCGTGTCGATCAGGCTAATGTGATAGTTGTCTCCCGCTCCCTGCCCGCCTTCGTCGCCGTCTTCCCCGTCGTCGCCGTCGGAGTTGAAGGGACCGTAGGCGTCCCCGCCCTCTCCGCCCTCTCCGCCGCAGCCGGGCTTCAGCGCAGAGCTGCCGCCGTCCCCGCCGTCCGCGCCGTCGCCGGCGTCGTCACCGCCGGTGATCCCCGTGCCGTCTCCGCCATCGCCTCCCGGGCCTCCTCCGCCGCCCTCGCCGGTGGTGCCGCCGTTTCCGCCGTCGCCCCCCGGTCCTCCCTGACCGCCGGTGCCGTCGAGCGGCGTCTTCGCCCCGCTGCCGTTGCCTCCGTCCCCGCCCTGGCCGCCTTGCCCACCGTTGCCGCTCCCTGCGCCGTGGCCGCCGTTGCCGGCGGCCCCGCCGTTCCCACCTGGTCCGCCCGCGGACTCGGGATCATCGCAGCTTCCGCCGTTCCCGCCGTTGCCGCCGGCGCCGCCGTTGCCGTTCCCCCCGGCGCTGCCGCCCGCCCCGCCCGGCCCTCCCTGTCCGCCGGGCCCGCCGTCTCCATCGTCCTCGCCGGGAGCTCCATGCCCGCCGCTGCCGCCGTTGCCGCCGCTCCCGCCTCCGGCCTGCTGGCCGCAGCCGCCATTGCCGCCGCTGCCGCCATTGCCGCCCGGCGGAGCGCCATCCCCGCCGTTCCCGCCTGACCCGGAACCCCAGCCCTTCCCGCCGTCGCCTCCATCCGGTCCCCAGCCTGGCTGGGCAGGAGGCGAGGGTGCGTCACCGGGCAGGCCGTCGTAGCCTTCGGGGTGCTTCTCGTCGCCGTCCCTGCCCCACCGGTAGCTCATTGCCGCACCCTCTCCCATCTCGGCCACCACGTCCTCCCAGGACCTCGGCGGCTTTTCCTCCCACTGGCCCTCATTGCAGTCATCGGCCGCCGCAGGAGAAGAGAACCCGACGAGGACCATCACGCACAGAACCGAGAGAAACACGAAACGCAACATGTTGAGGAACCTCCCTTCCCCTGGCATACCGTCTGCTCGGACCTGCCCACGTCAGGGGAAGCGTATGAGCAGGTCGTCCTTGACTTCGAGGGCCTTGGGCTCGAGGGGGGTGATGCTGTCGAGGCCTCCCTCGGGCCAGATGAGATGCAGAACGACGGGCGGATGGGGGCACTGGCAGCGCCACCAGAAGGTCCACCTGCTGCCGAGCGGCACGGGCACGCGCTGTTCGCCCTTCTCCGTCACAAACGCCGCCTCGAGCGTCAGGTCATTCGCCCTCAGCCGGTTCGCCTCGCGAAACGCCTCGACGACCTGCACGCGGCCCCGCACCACGAAGCCGCGGTTTCGCTCGGCGCGGATCGGAGCGAGGATGAGCGGCGAGGGCTCCTGGCGCAGATCGAGGAAGACGGGGCGGGTATAGGCATAGAGCGCCTGCGTCGGATCGTCCCTGCGGAAGTTGGGGTCGATGTTGATGCCGACCTTCTCGGCCGGGAGACCCTCGAAGTGCCACAGCCCATTGGCGTCCGTCTTCGTTCGCGCAAGGACGTCTCCCATGTCGTGCCAACGAACGCCTTGAGGCGTGTCCGCACGGTAGTAGCAGTCGATGGTGATGCCCTCCAGGGGCAGGCCGTCCTGATCGATCAGGGTCCCCTGGACGACCCTGTCGCCCGCGGGCCCGAAGCGCAGCGAGATGGTGTGGTACTGTCCGGGCAGCATTTCGAGCACGTCGCAGGGAACGGGATGCACTTCTCGGGAGAGGGGATGCTCATCTCCGACGCAGGCGTTGGCTCGGTACGTGCCGGGATACACGTCCTCGAAGCGAAAGTACCCCGTGTCGTTTGAGTAGGCATTGAGGGTGACCGGCCCGAGGCCGGGATTGGCGGTCTCGAGCCTGACGTGGATCGCAGGAGCGCCAAGGCCGCGCGCGTCGTACACGTGACCGTCGACCACGGCCTTGCGGTGGACCATGAGGCTGACGCGGAACTCGCCGCCGGTCTTGGGCACGGTGACGCAGGTGGCCCAGAAGCCGCGCAGGGTGAGGCTTCCATAGCGCGTTTCCTGCCGGTGGGGCGGCAGGTAGTCGGCATGGAGCGTCTCGGGCTCGACCAAGACGTAGTACCGGCCGGGAAGCACGCACGGGAAAAGGAAGGCCCCCTGGTCGTCCACGAGCGCCCTCGCGACGGAGCGGAGGCGCCGATCGCGCTCCTCGGCGCAAAGCGAGACGGCGGGGCGGTCCTCGCACGACGCCGGCCACGGCAGGAGCCCCTCGCCGTCGTGGATGTCGCCGTGGATGGTCCCGGTGACGGGGGCGGGCTCGGCCGGCGGCGGGGCCGGGTCCTCCGGCGGGGCTTCCTGCCGGTCGGGCTCGCTGGGTGGAGGCGCGTACGTCTCGGCCTGAGGCGGCTGGCTGCCAGAGAGCCGCGCCGGCGCGGGAGAAAAGGGCCGCCAGAGGGAGAGCGCGGCCAGAGCCGAGAGACAGCAGAGCAGCAGGATCCCTCTTCTCATGCGCAAGGCCTCCCGGGCCCAGGTCAGGTGAGGCGATCGGCCGCCACTCGGGAGCACGCCTCTTGCCGCCTCCAGGGCGGCGGCGCGCCCACGCGCAGCCTTACCGACAAGGACGGTCTCCCGCCGCGAAGGTAACACGTCTCTTTCGGGATTCTCCGCCGGACGGCGGTGCGCGCGCCCGCGAATCCGCGCCCGGCCCGTCGCGCGCCGCCGCAGGCAGGATGACTTTTCCGATGGGCTGCTAGACTGCTCGCGCCCTACCGTCAGCTCGGGAGACCGGCGTGAATCTCTTTCCGTTCCTCTGCTTCAGCGTGATCTTCTGCGCGCTGGTGATGGTCGTGGACAGCAAGGGCGCGCGCGCCAACAAGATCGCGCCCACGGTCCTGATCGGGGCCGAGGTGTACCTGCTGCTTCTCTACCAGGACATCGCGGGCGCGCCGTTCGGCTCGGAAAGCGGCATGCGCACCGTGCTGTGCGCGGTCGTGGCGGTCGCGGCGCTGGCGGACTTCCTGCGCCTGAGCGAGAAGTCCTTCCCCCTGCTGGCCGTGTTCGCGAGCCTGGTGCAGCTCCTCGTGTCGCTCGGCGTGGTCGAAGGAGTCTCGTTCTGAGGCCGCGCAGGGCCGGCTACTTGCCGAGGTAGCCGAGCCGCTCCATCTCCTTCAGCTCTTCCTCGCTGAGCTCCTGCTGCGTCATCCTGCCCTGGCGCAGCGACTCCCGCCATTCCTGCAGCACGCGGCCCATGCGCGCCTCGATCTCGGGGTAGCGGTCGATCACGTTCGCCTGCTCTTGCGGATCGTCCGCCAGGCGGAAGAGCTCGCGCTCGCCGATGACGTACTGCCCTTCCCGGGGCACGGAGCGCGGCCGGAAGCGCAGGGGATTGAGCACCAGCAGCCACTCCTTGTTGCGCACGGCGTACGCCTTGTTCCGGACCTGGGCGAAGGCGAAGTCCTTGCGGAGGGTCTCGCCCTGAAGCGCCGGCCGCAGGTCGATCCCGCGCCGCCCGGCCGCGCCCGCGGCCGCCGGAGAGTCGAGGCCGAGGAGTGCGAGCGCGGTGGGCATGACGTCGACGAGCTCGACCAGCGAGTCCACGCGGCGGCCGGCAGGGAGCTCTCGCGGCCAGCGGAAGATGAGCGGCACGCCGGTCACCGAGCCGTACAGGGAGTTGGCGTGGTAGAAGAAGTAGTTGCGGTCGTACAGCTCCTCGCCGTGGTCCGCGGTGAAGACCACGAGCGTCTCTTCGGCTGCCGCGGACTTGTCCAGCGCGCCGAGCACCGCGCCGATCATGTCGTCCACGCGGCGGACCTGGCTGTCGTAGACGGCCTTGATGTGCTCCAGGTCGTCCGGAGCAAGCTCGACCCGATCCACGTAGATCCGGTCGAGCGTCTCCGGGCTGGTGTCGAGGTTCCCCTGGTAGTCGGGATCGAACTGCTCGGCGTAGGGCGCGCGCGCGTCGTAGGGCTGATGCGGGTCCATGTAGTGCAGCCAGAGGAAGTCGCGCCGCCCGCGCCCGAACTCCTCGGCGAGGATCTTGCGCGCCTTGCCGGTGAGCTGCTCTTCCACCTCGATGCGCCGGAAGAACTCGAAGCCCTGGTCGATGCCCGAGGACCCGGGCCTGAGCACGCCGTTCGCCACCAGCCCCTGGCAGCGGAAGCCGGCGGCGGCGAGCACCTCCGCGAGGGTTTCTTCCTCCGGGTTCACCACCATCGTGTTGTCCAGCACGCCGGTCTCGTCGGGGTAGCGCGACGTGAGGAGCGAGGTGAGCGAGGAGAGCGTCTGGCCCATGGGCGCGAAGGCCCGCTCGAAGAGCACTCCCTCGCGCGCGAGCCGGTCGATGGTCGGGCTGGCCTCCGCGCGGCCGCCGTAACATCCAAGGCGGTCGGCACGTAGGGCGTCGACGCTGATCAGGAGCAGGTGCTGCGCCGGAGCGGGCGCCTCCTCTTCGGCGGGCCTGGAACAGGCGCAGCAGAGAAGTGCGGCCAGGGCGCATGCGGTCGGGCGAAGGTGCATCATTCGGCGGCTCGCCGGTTCTCCACGAGAGCCGGAACCGGTTCATTGTTCTCCGCGCGCAGCACGCTGGCAAGGCCGGAGTTCCGCCGCGCCGGGCGGCGCGCGATCGCTGTGGCGCGCCTCCGGTGTTCTGCTAAGATGCCGGGTCTCTTGACCGTATCCCTGACCACTGATCATGGAAGAGAACCGATGAAGCCCCCGGTCACCATTGCCGTCACCGGCGCCGCCGGCCAGATCTGCTACAGCCTCCTTCCCCGGATCGCCGCCGGCGAGATGCTGGGCAAGGACCAACCCGTCATCCTCAAGCTCCTCGAGCTGCCGATCGACCAGGTGCAGAAGGCCATGCGCGGCGTGGCCATGGAGCTGGAGGACTGCGCCTTCCCGCTGCTCCAGGGCCTGTCCCTCCACGCCGAGGCGGCGGACGCTTTCAAGGGCGCCAACTGGTGCCTGCTCGTGGGATCCAAGCCGCGCACCAAGGGCATGGAGCGCGCGGACCTGCTGAAGGACAACGGCAAGATCTTCGTCGAGCAGGGCAAGATCATCGACGAGGTGGCGGCGAGCGACTGCCGCGTGGTCGTGGTCGGCAACCCGTGCAACACGAACTGCATGATCGCCGCGAATCAGGCCAAGCGCCTGCCCAAGGAGAACTTCACGGCCATGACGCGCCTGGACCAGAACCGCGCGCGCACGCAGCTCGCGAAGAAGGCGGGCGTGAAGGTCACGGACGTCGAGAACATCATCATCTACGGCAACCACTCGCCCACGATGTACGCCAACTTCAACAACGCCAAGGTCAAGGGCAAGGCGGTGACCGAGGTGATCAAGGACCGCGCCTGGCTGGAGGGCGAGTTCCTGGCCACGGTCGGGAAGCGCGGCGCGGCGATCATCGAGGCGCGCGGCTCGAGCAGCGCGACGAGCGCGGCCAACGCGTGCATCGACCACGTGCGCACCCTGACCACGGTCGGCCCCGACCTGCACTCGATCGTGGTGTGCTCGGACGGCAGCTACGGCTTCGCCAAGGGCGTCTGGGCCTCGATGGCGGTGAAGACCGTCGCCTACGGCAAGTACGAGGTCATCAAGGACCAGCCGCTCACCGACTTCTGCAAGGCCAAGATCAAGGCCACGAACGACGAGCTGGTGGGAGAGCGCGACACCGTCAAGGAGATGCTCGGCTAGCCGCTGACCGCCGGAGCTGGGCGGAAGGCCCTCGGCCCCTGCTGCGGCGGGCGGCGAGGGCCTTCTCGTTGCAGCGCCGCGCGCGGGGCCGTGCTATTCATTCCGGCGCATGGCCGGGCGCCGCAAGCGCCGGCCGCCGTCCTCGGGAGGGCCGACATTGAAGAGAATCCTGCCGCCTGCCTGGCTGCTGCTCTGCCTGGCCGCCATGACCTGCCTGCACTGCTGGTGGCCCGTGGCGCGCTTCGTGACGCCGCCGTTCTCCCTGGCAGGGCTCACGCTCGTCGCCGCCGGGATCGCGGCCGCCGTGGCGGCCATCGGCATGCTCAAGAGGGCCGGCACGAACATCCGGCCGGAGGACGAGCCGCTGAAGCTCGTGAATCAGGGCGTTTATTCCGCCAGCCGCAACCCGGTGTACCTCGGCCTGGTGCTCGTCGCCGCCGGCACGTGGGTCTGTCTCGGGAGCGCGAGCCCGGGCCTCGCGGTCGTCCTGCTGGCCGCGCTCCTGCAGGTCGTGTTCATCGCGCATGAAGAGAGGGCGATGGCGGCGGCGTTCGGCGAGGAGTACCGCGCCTACCAGCGCCGGGTCAGAAGGTGGCTGTGACGCGCGCGCGCGGCGCTCACGGCTGGATCGTCAGGTCGGCGCGGTCGCTGAAGTAGGTGGCGCTGCTGCCCGGGACGAGGTCGCCGACCGCGGCCTGGAAGCGCGCGGTCAGCCCGATCAGCCCGGGATCGCTGGGGATGGGCAGCGCCAGGGTGTAGCGGTCCTTGTAGAAGGGGAAGGACAGCGTCAGGAGCGGCTGGAAGTACCCCGCCGGGTCGAGCAGCAGCGTGCCGTGCGGCGGGATCGGGAGCTGCGCGGGCGTGGAGCCGAGGTACAGCAAGA
>JACQZJ010000160.1 GCA_016213895.1 Planctomycetota bacterium
ACGCCGCTCCGGCGGAGTGGGAGATCGAGGTCGAGGAGGAGGGCGGGGAGACGCGCCGCGCGCGCGGGGCCGCGCCCGCGGCCGCGGGTGAACTGCGGCTGCCGTTGCCGGCGGCGCTCCCGCCGGGCTACCACCGCCTGCGGCTGGAGCTGCGGCGCGGCGGCGCGGCGCGGCGCGCCGAGCAGGCGTTGATCGTCGCGCCGCAAGCCTGCCTGCTGCCGGAGGAGCGCTTCCCGGGCCGCGCCGCCGGCCTGTGGGCGAACCTCTACTCGGTCAGGAGCGGCCGCAACTGGGGCGTGGGGGACCTGACGGATCTCGAGGAGCTCGTCGGGCTCGCGGCCCGCTGCGGAGCGGACTTCGTCGGCCTGAACCCGCTGCATGCCATCAGGAACGGCGCGCTCGAGCGCTCGCCTTACAACCCGGTCAGCCGCCTGTTCCGCAGCGTCCTCTACCTCGACGTGGAGCAGGTCCCGGAGCTGGCGGAGGTTCCCGAGCTGCGGGAGCGCGCCGCCTCGGCCGAGCAGCGCCGCCTGGTCGAGGAGCTGCGCGCGCGGCCGGAGATCGACTACGCGGCCGTGCGCGCGCTGAAGGAGTCGTTCTTCGCGCCGCTCCACCGGGCGTTCGCGCGCCTGCATCGTGACGCAGAGAGCGCGCGCGGCCAGGCGTACCGGCGCTTCCTCGAGGAGCAGGGGCAGCCCCTCGACGACTACGCCGCGTTCCTCTTGCTCGACGCCCACTTCCGCGAGCGCGGCGCCTGGTGGCGCTCGTGGCCCGCCGAGTTTCGCGACCCGCGCTCCCCGGCCGTGGCGGAGTTCTGCGCGCGCCGTTTCGAGGAGTACGACCTGCACCGCTACCTGCAGTTCGAGCTGGACCGCCAGTTCGGGGCCGCGGCCGCGGCGGGAGCGCGCTTGGGCTTGCGGGTCGGGCTCTACACCGACCTCGCGATCGGCTCGATCGCGGACGGCGCCGACGCCTGGGCCAACCAGGGGCTGTTCGTGCACGGCGTGAGCCTGGGCGCCCCGCCGGACGGCTACAGCAGGACGGGCCAGGTGTGGGCGCTGCCGCCGCTTCATCCCGCGCGCCTGCGCGAGCAGGGCTACCGCTACTGGATCCAACTCCTGCGCGCGGCCGTGCGCCACGCCGGGGCGCTGCGCATCGACCACGTGATCGGTCTGGTGCGCCAGTTCTGGGTGCCGGACGGCTGCCGCGGCACGGACGGGGCGCTCGTGCGTTTCCCGAGCGAGGACCTCTTCGGCATCCTCGCCCTGGAGAGCCATCGCGCTCAGGCTCTCATCGTCGGCGAGGACCTCGGGACCATCCCGGCGGAGCTGCCACCCTTGATGAAGGAGTGGGGCGTGCTCTCGAGCAAGGTGTTGCTCTTCGAGCGCAACGAGCAGGGGGAGTTCAACGCGCCCGGGCGCTATCCGCGCCGGGCCTTGGTGACGACGTCGACGCACGACCACGTGCCGCTCCCCGGCTTCCTGGCCGGAGCGGACCTGCCGGCCAGGAGGAGGCTCGGCCTGATCGAGTCGGACGAGGACCTCGGCCGCGCCGCGGCCGGACGCCGCGAGGAGCGCCGGGCGATCGTCAGCCTGCTCGAGCGCCAGCGGCTGCTCGCCCCGGGGGCGGCGCCGTCGGATGCCGACATCGTGGCGGGAGTCCACGCCTTCCTGGGCAGGACCCCCTGCGATCTCGTGGGCCTGTCGCTCGATGACCTCTGCGGGGAGGCGCTCCCGGTGAACATCCCGGGCGTCGCTCCGGAGCGCTATCCCTGCTGGGCACGGAAGATGTCCGTCCCTCTGGCGGACATCGCCGCGGGCGCGGTCGAGAGCGCGCTGCAGGCCGCCAGGCGCCCTCGATCCTGAGCGTCCGCTCGGCCTCGTTCGGCCGGCCTGCCCCGGGATTCCCGCAAGGCCGCGCGCTGCTTCGTGCTACCCTTGGTTCTTCAGGATCTGGCTTCCGCCACCAAAAAAACGAACAAGACGGCGCGCGCCCCGGAGGGAAGCCTCCGGCCGGCGCGCGGCGTGACCGAACGGCTTTGGCGGCTCGTCCCTCTCGAATGGGACAGCATCGGGCAGCGTGTCGCTGCCCGGGAGGGAGCTGAGCCGAGGCGCCGACGTTTCCGGGTTCCCCCGCAGCCCTCTGCCCGTGGAACCCGGGAACTCCCTTCCCTGGCCCGCCTGCCTCGCGCCGCTCCCGCGCCGCGAACTTCAGCCGCCTCTTTCTTGTCCTTTTTGCACCGCGCTCCGGTCTGTATCATGCGCGTTTGGATCCGCTGCGGCGCGCGCGTCGCGCGGTCCACTTGTTTTCTATAACTGTGTTATTCGCTTATTCCGCTGGTATCGAGAACGTCAGGGGCAGATCGAAGGCGCCTCCCGGCCGATCTCTCGGGAGGAGCGCATCGCGTCCGACTCGAGAAGGGCGTCGCCTTCGGTGATCCGTCGTTCTCGGCCGCCGCGTCGCGCGCCCCATGGGCGCTCGGGCTGACGGCGCGACATGTTCCCAGGACCATCGTCCCGGGAGGGAGTCGTCAATGAAGGTTGGAGTTCCGAGGGAGACCGCCGCGGGTGAAAGCCGCGTGGCGATCGTGCCGGAGACTGTCGCGAAGCTCGCCAAGGCCGGGCTCGAGGTGCTGGTCGAGAAGGATGCGGGTCGCGCCGCGCTCTTCGCGGACGAGGCGTACGCGAAGGCCGGGGCGCGGCTGGTCGACGGCGGCGAGGCGCTTCTCGGCGAGGCGGACATCGTCCTCAAGGTCGATCCGCCGACGGTGGAGGAGGCCGGCCACCTGAAGGAAGGCGCCGCCGTCTTCTCGTTCCTTCAGTCCTGGAGCAGCGGCGCTCTGCTCGCCGCGCTGAACGCGCGCCGCGTCACGGCGTTCAGCATGGAGCAGATCCCGCGCATCAGCCGCGCCCAGTCCATGGACGTACTCTCGTCGCAGGCGACGATCGCCGGCTACAAGGCGGTCCTGCTGGCGGCGAACCGGCTGCCTCGCGTTTTGCCGATGCTGGTGACCGCGGCCGGAACGTTGGCCCCGGCCAAGGTGCTGGTCCTGGGCGCGGGCGTGGCAGGCCTCATGGCGATCAGCACCGCGCGCCGGATGGGCGCGGTGGTCGAGGGTTTCGACGTGCGCTTGGCGGCTGCTGAGCAGGTCGAGAGCCTCGGGGCGAAGTTCATCGGCAAGGAACTGCTCGGCGCGGGGGCGGAGGGCGCGGGCGGCTACGCCAAGGAGTTGGCCGCCGACGCGGAAGCCAGGAACCGGGAGCTGATCAAGAAGCACGCCGCCGAGAACAGCGTGGTCATCAGCACCGCGGCCATCCCGAAGAAGAAGGCCCCGCTGCTCATCCCCGAGGACACGGTCAAGGCGATGAAGCCGGGCTCGGTGATCGTCGACCTAGCGGCGGAGACGGGCGGCAACTGCGCGCTCACCGTGCCGGGCGAGGAGGTCGTCGTGCACGGCGTCACCATCCTCGGGCCGCGCAAGCTGCCGGCGACCTTGCCGACACACGCCAGCCAGATGTACTCGCGCAACATCGCGACGCTGCTCTTGAGCTTGATCAAGAACGGCGCCCTGGTGCTCGACTTCAAGGACGAGGTCGTCGCTGCCGCCTGCGTCACCCACGGGGGCGAGACCAGAAGCGCCTTGTGATGCGCGGCGGGCCGCGCCTCACTCGCCGCCCAGGTAGCCGAGCGCCCTGAGCTCCTTCTCGACCTCGGGAGAGAGCCGCGCGCCCGCGCCCGCGGCGCCGCGCGCGCGCATCTCGTCCACGCGCGCCCGGAGCGCGGCCTCGAGCAGGCGCGCGTCGCCGGGCCGGGAAGCGGCCGCGTCCTGAAGCTCCCCCGGGTCGTCTGGCAGCACGAAGAGCGCGCCGCTCGCGTTCTCCCCGGGGGTCTCCTCGAGGATGTACTTCAACCGCGCGCCGCGCACGCTGCGAAAGACCCGGGTGCGGCGGTCCCCGCGGGAAAGAGCCGGCGCCTGCGGCATCTCCCCGCCCGCGAGCAGCGCGGCCAGGCTGCGGCCGTCCTGCGGCGCGCCCTCGCCCGGCGCGGGCTCGATGCCGCAGAGCGCGCGCAGGGTCGGCGCGACGTCCGCCAGCGAGACCACGTCCGCGCGCCGCGCCGGCTCGATTCCCGGCCCGCGCACGAGCAGCGGCACGCGGATCATCTCCTCGAAGAGCGACTGGCCGTGGCCCGTGCGGCCGCGCTCGAGCAGCTCCTCGCCGTGGTCGGAGAGGACCACGAGGATGGTCGAGTCGAGGCGCCCCGCGGACTCGAGGGCGTCGGCGATGTCGCCCACCAGCCGGTCGGCGACGCGCAGCGACGCGTCGTAGAGCAGGCGCGTGCGCCACTGCACGCGCAGCTGGACGTCCTGCGGCGCGGGCTCG
>JACQZJ010000173.1:0-12924 GCA_016213895.1 Planctomycetota bacterium
CCGGGAGCTCGCCGCCCTGGGGTACGCGGGGCAGCCCGGGGACACCGGGCGCGTCCACTTCGACGGCGACGTTGCCGCGATCTGCCGCGCCAACCTGTGGCTGCGCACCGCGGACCGGGTCCTGGTCCGGGTGGGCGAGTTCGAGGCGAGCGACTTCGGCGCGCTGTTCGACCGCACGCGCGAGCTGCCGTGGGAGGAGTGGATCCCGGCGGACGGCGCCTTCCCAGTGATCGGGCGCTCCATCCGCTCGACGCTGTCCAGCGTCCCGGCGTGCCAGAAGATCGTGAAGAAGGCGATCGTCGAGCGCCTGCGGCACGCCCACGGCGTGCAGGACCTGGCAGAGACCGGGGCCATGCGTCGCGTCGAGGTCGCCCTGCTGAAGGACCGCGCCACCCTCACCCTCGACACGAGCGGCGCCGGCCTCAGCAAGCGCGGCTACCGCACGCTCGTGGGCGCCGCGCAGCTGCGCGAGACGCTGGCGGCCGCCCTGGTCCTCTTGAGCTACTGGCGCCCCGAGCGCGCGCTGGTCGACCCGTTCTGCGGAACCGGGACCATCCCGATCGAGGCGGCGCTGATCGGGCGCAACCTGGCGCCTGGTCTGAACCGGGCCTTCGCCGCGGAGGGGTGGAGCGCGATTCCTGCCGAGCGCTGGCAAGAAGCGCGCGCGGAGGCGCAGGATCTCGCCGCCCGCGAGCGCCCGCTGCACATCGTCGGCACGGACGCCGCGGACGAGGCGCTCTCCCTGGCGCGCCATCACGCGCGCGCCGCGGGCGTGGAGGACGCCGTCCACTTCCAGAGGAGGGAGTTCGCCGGCCTCGAGTCTCGGCGCGAGTACGGCTGCCTCATCTGCAACCCGCCGTACGGGGAGCGGATGGGCGCCGCGGCGGAAGTGGAGGCGCTCTATCGCTCGATCCCCGAGGTGCTGCGCCGCTTCAAGACCTGGTCCCACTACATCCTCACTTCTCATCCGCGCTTCGAGGAGCTGGTGGGGCGGCAGGCCGACCGGCGCCGCAAGCTGTACAACGCCCGCATCGAGTGCACCTACTATCAGTTCCACGGGCCGCGGCCGCCTGACCCTGAGCGGCCGCCGCCGGCCGAGGGGCCGGCCCTGCGCGCCGCGTTCGGCGGGATCTCGGACCAGGGGCGGCGCCAGGCGGAGCTGCTCGCAAACCGTCTGGCCAAGAACGCGCGGCACCTGCGGCGCTGGCCGGCGCGGCGCGGCATCACCTGCTACCGCCTGTATGACCGCGACATCCCCGAAGTCCCGCTGGTGGTCGACCGCTATCACGACTGCCTCCACATCAGCGAATACGAGCGCCCTCACGACCGTGCGCCCGCGGAGCACGCCGACTGGCTCGACCTGATGGTGGAGACCGCGGCGGAGACGCTCGGCGTGCCGCGCGCGAACGCCTTCCTCAAGCGCCGCGCGCGGCAGCGCGGCGCGAACCAGTACGAGGTGCAGTCGGCCGCGGGCAGCACCTTCGTCGTGGAGGAGGGGGGGCTGCGCTTCCAGGTCAACCTGTCGGACTACATCGACACCGGGCTGTTCCTGGATCATCGCCTCACGCGCGGCCTGGTGCGGGAGCGGGCCAGCGGGCGCCGCTTCCTGAACCTCTTCTGCTACACGGCGACGTTCACCGTGTACGCGGCCGCCGGCGGCGCGAGCGAGACGACGTCGGTGGACCTGTCCCGGACGTACCTGGACTGGGCGCGGCGCAACCTGGAGCTGAACGGGCTGCTGGGCGCGGAGCATTGCCTGGTGGAGAGCGACGTCCGTGCGTACCTGAGGGAGCTCCCCGCCGAGCGGCTCTTCGACCTCATCGTTCTCGACCCGCCGACGTTCTCCAACAGCAAGTCGCTCACCGACTTCTTCGAGGTGCGCAGGGATCACCCCGAGCTGATCCTGCTCGCGCTCGACCACCTCGCCGCGGACGGCGAGCTGTTCTTCTCCACGAACTTCCGCGGCTTCAAGCTGCGGGAGGACGCTTTCGCCACGGCCGCCGAGATCGAGGAGATCAGCGCGCGGACCATTCCCGAGGACTTCCGCAACCGGCGCGTCCACCGCTGCTTCCTGTTCCGGCGGCCGGGCCGCGTCGTGAACGCGTCGCCGGGTGGCTAACGCTCCGACGCTTTGCGCAGCGGCGGCGCGCCGCGTTCCTTGTCGCGGGCCACGTCCTCAAGCAGCACCTCCACCGCCTTCCGCAGCTGGCGGTCCGTGCCCGCCGGAATCTCGCCGGGCTCGGGCCAGAGCAGGTGGTGGGGCACGGCGCCGTTTCGCTCCATGTCCTCGCCCGTGGCCTGGATGAACCAGCCGCGGTTGGGCGTGCGGATCACGCCCATGTCCATGACCTGGCTCGCGCCCGTGCTGATCACTCCGCCGGCCGTGGGCGCGCCGATGAGCTGGCCGCGGCCCAGGCTCTTGATGGCGTGCGCGAAGATCTCGGCGTTGCTGAAGCTGTTCTGGTCGCAAAGCACGGCGACGGGCTTGTGCCAGGTGGCGTACACCTGGCGGTCCTGGGGATAGCCGGGCCCGCCGCCGCGTCCGACCGTGATGGCGTGCGCGGGCTGGGTGAGCGCGGTGAGCAGGTGATCGGCGGTGTGGCCGCCGCCGTTGGCGCGCACGTCGACGATGAGGCCCTCCTTGCCGTACGCGATGCGGTATAGCTCCTCCTCGAACTTGAGGAAGCTCGGCCAGCTCATGCCTTGGATGTGCAGGTAGCCGAGCGTGCCGCCGGAGGCCTGGTCCACGGCCGCGCGGTTCGAGTCGAGCCACATGTCGTAGAGGTGCGAGCGCGCCGCCGCGTAGGAGATCGGCCGCAGCGTGACGTCGCGCTCCTCGCCCTTGTCGTTCTGCACGCGCAGCAGGATGTCGCGCGCCAGGTCTCCGTTCAGCACCTGGCTGGCGTCGAGGGAAGGATCGACGGTGACGCCGTCCACGCTGAGGACGATCTCCCCGGGGGCGATGCGCGCCTTCTCCTCGTCGGCCGGCCCCTGCTTGATCACGTCGCGCACCTTCCAGCCCGGGCCCTTGTGCGTGGGGTCGAAGCGCAGCCCGAGATGGGCGGTGGCGGCGTTCCAGGAGTCGGCGCCGCGGTAGCCGGACCACGAGGCGCTGAATCCCAGGTGCGAGCCGTTCAGCTCGCCGAGCATGAGGCTGCACACCTGCTGCAGGTCGCCCGGGTCGATGGCCGCGGCCGCCATGTCGGCGTACTTGCGGCGGATCGCGTCCCAGTTGCGGTTGCCCAGGCGCTCGTCGTAGTAGGTGTCGCGCATGATGCGCCAGGCCTCGACGAAGGCTGCCCGGTAGCGCTCCGCGTGCGGCTGCTCCTGGCGCGCCGAGAAGGCGTAGCTCTCTACCTGGCCGGCGGCCGTCATGACCGAGGGCTGCCGGCTGCTCAGACCGCCGGCGGACTTGGCCTTCTTCAGGCGGCGCGGCGCCTCGAGGACCGTGCCGGAGAGCTTCTTCGGCGTCAGCTCGTCCGGGAAGGTCACGGTGTAGAGCCCGCGATCGCCTTTGGGCTCGGAGGTGAAGGCGAGCTTCTTCTCCTCGAGCCAGAAGAGCCCGCTCTCGGCGGATTCGGGCACGCTGACCTGGCGGATGCGATCGTGGATGCCCGCGAAGTCGATCTTGACCTCCGGCGGCTTCTCCTCGTCCTTCTTCTCTTCCTCTTTCTTCTCTCCTTCCTTCTCCTCTTTCTTTTCCTTCTCGGCGCCGGCTCCAGCCTCCTTCGTCGCCTCTTTCTCCTCCTCCTTCCCATCGTCCTTCTTGCCCTCTTCCTTCTTCTTGCGCTCCTTCTTCATCTTCTCCAGGGCCTTCTCCAGCTTGAGGTCGCGCGCGTCCTTCTCCGCGTCTTCCTCCCGCAGCCAGGCGTAGTAGACGTCGATCTCCTGGTCGGCGCGCCGCCCGACGAAGGCGATCACGCGGCCGTCCGGGGACCAGGTCGGGCCGAGGTCGTTGTCCGGGTGCACCGACAGGTTGAACGGCTCGCCCGCGCCGTCCGCCTGCGCGATCCAGATGTCGCTGTTGTAGTCGTGGTCCTGGCGCGAGAAGACGATCCACTTGCCGTCCGGCGACCAGTCGTACTCCAGCGCGTTCCAGGAGGCGACCACGCGCAGCACGTCCTTGCCGTTCTCGTCCATGGTCATCAGGTCGCCCGCGCCGCGCACGAAGGCGAGCCGCTTGCCGTCCGGGCTGAGGCTCAGGCCGCGCTCGACCTCGGCGTCGGTGGTCAGGCGCTTGAGGGTGAACCCCTCGTTCTGCCACCAGTAGAGTTCCGGGGCGGCGCGCTCCGCGCGCCAGATGTCGCTCTGGCCGTCGCGGCGGCTGACGAAGAACAGGGCCGCGCCGTCCGCGCTGAACACCGGGTCGCTCTCCATCTCCACGGTGTCGGTCACCTGGCGCGGCTCCTTCAGCTCCGTGTCCATGACCCACAGGTCGCCGCCGGCGATGAGCGCGACCTCCAGTCCGTCGTCCGTGAAGGCCGCCTCCTCGGCCGCCGCCGCGCTGCGGCGCAGCCATTCCTCGCGCAGCGGCTCGCCGGCGTTCAGGATCTCGAGGCGCCGCGGCGTTTCCTTGCCGCCCGGCCGCAGCCGGTAGAGGTCGAAGAGGTGGCGGAAGACGATGGTCGAACCGTCGCGCGAGATCGCCGGCCAGAGCACGGCGTCGTCGTCGAACGCGGTGAGCTGCGTGCGCGCTCCGGTCTCCAGGTCGTGCTCCCAGAGGTTGAACGAGCCGCTCTGCTGCCCGACGCAGTAGAAGCCCTTGCCGTCCGGCCGCCACAGGGGGCTGCGGAAGCCGAGATCGTCATGCAGCAGCTGCCGAAACTCCTTCTTGTCGAGGTCGTAGAGCCAGATCTGCGCGGCCTGGGAGCCGCGGTAGCCCTTGCGGAACCAAGGGGCTCCCTCGCGGGTGAAGAGCAGCTTGCTGCCGCAGGGGGAGAGGGTTCCCTCCTCGCCGTAGTCGTCGAAGAGCAGCTCCTCGGCAGAGCGCGTGCGCCGATTGACCTTGAAGAAGCGCTGCGCGTCGTACCAGAAGTGGTCGCGGCGGGCGAGCGTGAGGAGGAAGTCCCCGGACGGGTCGTACTCGAAGAGCTCGCAGCCCTCGCTGTGGAAGGTGATCTGCTCGGGGGGGCCGCCTGTCGCCGGCATGACGAAGACCTGGTCGCCGCCCTGGCGGTTGGAGTTGAAGGCGATCTCGCGCCCGTCGGGCGAGAAGCACGGCGCGTGGTCATTGGCCGGATCGCGCGTGAGCTGCACCGCGTCCCCGCCCGCGCTCTCGACCTTCCAGATGTCGCCGGCCCAGGAGAAGACGAGTGTGGCGCCGTCCGGCGAGAGGGCGAAGTCGCGCAGCATGCGGATGGGCTCGGGCTCGGCCGGCCGCGCCGCGGGAGCGAGCGCGCAGGCGAGGGCGAGGGCAAGCGGAAGGCGGAGGCCCGGCCGGCGCGAGAAGACGCGCGGCAGGAGAGCGGCGGGTTGGCCTTGCATGGAACCTGGTCCGTTCGTTTGGTGGGATGGACGGGACGCGGAAGTCCCTTTTCTAGCGACTGCCCGGCGCGCTTTGAACCCTCGAGTCCGCGGGCGCCGGCTGCTGGAGGACGCTGGACGTGGCGAAGAGAACGTGGCTCATCCTGCTGCTTGGCGCCGCGGCGCGGGCGGCCGTGGCCGACGAGGTCGTTTTGCGCGACGGCACGCGGCTCACGGACTGCCTGGCGCGCGACGAGGGCACGCGCGTGCTCGTCTGGTGCACGCTGGCCGACTTCCCCGGCACGTTCCAGGCGCATTCCTGGAGCGACGTGCAGGAGCTACGCATCGAGCGCGGCCCGGAGTTCGACGCGCACGCGGAGCTGCAGGACCTCTCGGTGACGCACATCGAGGTGGAACCGCGCCTGCCGGGCCTGCATGGGATCTATGACTACGACGAGACCGGCGCGGTCCGGCTGCGGCCGCGCCTCGAGCTGCCTCATCTCCCCGGGCACGTCGATCCAGAGCGCGCCGCGCGCGCCATCGTGGACCTGGGCGACGCCGCGCTCCTGCGGCCCGAGGAAGCCACGGCCAGCCTGGAGCTGGCCTATCGCGCAGGCCAGCGCATCACCTTGCGCGCGCACGTGGTCAACACCGGCTTCGTCGCGGCGCGGCCCTTCCAGTACGTGTTCGAGATCGACCGGCAGGAGATCGGGCGCGGCCGTGCGGCGCAGCGCCTCGGCGTGCTGGAGCGGGCCGCGTTCGAGCAGGACTGGGCCTGGCAGGAGGGGGAACACACCGTCGCCTTCCGCGTACTGCCCGGCGCCGAGGAGATCGCCTCCTGCAACGACGAGCGCAGCGAAGCGCTTTGGGCCTGGCCTTTCTTCTTCGCAGTCGGCCGCGCGCGCCTCGAGTACGCCCACGGCCGGCGCAACACGCTCGGCTCGTTCTCCTTCGAGGACTACTACCAGTGGCACCTCGACCTGATGAACGAGCTGCTCCGTCGCTCGGTCTACCCCTCGCAGCCGCAGGGCATCCGCGCGCGCGTGCGTCTCGACCGCATCCTCTACCTGGACGAGTGCGGCTCTGGACCCGAGACCGACCAGGCGATCGACCGCGCGCTCGTGGGCGCGGACGGGCTCGGCCGCCACCAGGGCGGATGGGTGTGGCGCGACTCCGAGGAGGAGCGCGCCGGCGCGTGGCCCGAGCCCTTCGGCCAGTTCTTCGGCGCGGTCACGGAATGGTCGCTGCCGCACGAGCTCGGGCACCAGCTCGGGCTCGTGGACCTGTACGGCTTCGACTATCACGGCGCCGACGCGATCACGGGCCGCGAGTCCGGGCCGCTGCGCACCGCCCATTTCTTCCGCCATCCGCGGGTGATGATGCACTGGCACGGCCCGCACCTCTTCTCCGAGTCGTCCGCCGCCTACCTGAACCGCACCTGGAACCGGCCGCGCGGGATCTACGGCGAGTACCTCTTCGAGACGCCGGAGCGCGTGCTGCTGCTGGTGCTCGACGCGAACAGCCGGCCGCTCCCGAACGCGTCCGTGCGGCTCTACCAGCGCGGCGCGCGCGTCGACCGGGAGCGCGCTCCTGTCCAAGAAGAGGGCGTGCTCTGGCGCCACGTGCTCGAGGACGGCGACTTCCCGAGTCGCCTCGATCCGGTGCCCGTGATCGAGGGGACGACCGACGCGGAGGGGCGCATGCTGCTGCCGAACCGGCCGGTGCGCGCTGTGCGCACGCTGAACGGCTACGAGCGCCGCCCCAATCCCTTCGGCAACATCAACGTGGTCGGGCAGCGCGGGCTCATGCTCGTCGAGGTCGTGAGCGGCGACCGGCGCGACACCTTCTGGCTCGAGCTGATCGACCTGAACCTCGCCTGCGCGCGCGGCCACGCCGGCCTGTACGTGGAGACGCTCAAGACCGGCTTCCCCTCAGCGGACTCGCCTCCGCCGCCGCACGGCGCGCGCCTCGAGACCGCGGACGGCGCGCGCTTCGCGGTCGTCTGGGATGGGCCGCGGGACCAGGCCGTCCACCAGCAGCCGCACCGCTACCAGGTCTGCCGGCGCGTGGCGAGCGAGGGCCTGAACTTCGAACCCTGGGAGTGCCTGGCCACGCTCGGCGCGGACGCGCGGCGCCTGGAAGTGGGCCGCCTTGAGGACCTCGCGGACCGGCCGGCCTGGTTCACCGACTACCGGCGCGTCGCCTTCGCCGTGTCCACGCTCAACGAGCGGGGCGTGACAAGCGGCCTGGCGGAGCTGTTCGCCCCGCGTCTCGACCGCGTGAATGGCCTCTACCGCGAACCGATCGCGCTTGGCGGCCGCTACTTCCTGACGATCGACGACGCGGCGAGCGTGGTGCTTTACGCCGCCCCCGGCGTATTCGAGGACTGGACGCCGAGCGGCCTGGACGGCGACCACTGCGGCCTGCGCTTCGACGTCAATCCCGAGGGGGCGCGCGTGTCCTGCCGCTTCGACCGGCACGCGGTCAACGTCTTCGCGCCGGGAGGGATGCTGGCCGAGCGCTGCCTGGGGATGCCCTGGGAGGCGGGCGACGCGCCCGGGCTCTTCCGCCACGTGGCGGACGCGTCCATCGACCGGGACGGCGCGGTGGCCGCGGCCGACCTCGAGAACCGCCGCGTGCAGGTGTTCGACGGTGAGGGCGCCGTGCGCCTCTGCGTCACCGGACCGGAGCCGGACCAGGCCTTCGAGCACAAGCCGCGGCGCGTGCGGCTGCGCGACGGCCTGCTCGCGGTGCAGGACGAGGGCGGCGTCATCCACGTCATCCGGCTCGACGTAGAGCGCGCGCGCTGGACGCTCCTCGGCCGCCGCCAGGAGACGGAAGAGTGCGACTTCGAGCTGACGCGCGCGGGCGAGCTGATCGTGCTCTGCCGCGGCTCCGCGATCATCCGGCGCTGCGCCGCGGACGGCAGAGTGCTCTGCGAGACGCAGGCGCTGGGCGACGTCCTGCTCGACCGTCCGCGCGGCCTCGTCCTGGAAGAGGACGGCGCGCTCACCACCTTCAACGCCTTCTGCGAGCTAGTCAGCGGCCGCGTCGAGTAGGCGCCACGCCTTGCGCGCCAGGCGCTGGACGCTCTCGTCGCCGACGGCTTCAGCCAGGCGCGCGCGCGGGAACCAGCGCAGCTCGTGCGCCTCGTGGCTGGCGCGCGCCGTCTGGCCCGGCGCCGCGACGAGCAGGTAGCGCAGATCGTGGTGCTCGTGCCGCGGCTCGTTCCCGTGCGCCGGGATGACGTGCACGTCGACGTCCACGAGCAGCGGCCGCGCGTCCTCGTGGAAGAGGATGAAGTGCTCCATCCCCGACTCCTCCTGCGCCTCGCGCAGCGCGGCGGCGTGGATGAGAGGCTCGCCGTCCACGTGGCCGCCGAGCTGCAGCCAGCGGCCGAGCTTCTTGTGGTGCGTGAGCAGGAAGGAGCCGCCGTCCGGGGAGACGATCCAGGCCGCGGCCGTGATGTGCCCCGGCAGGCAGGTGCGCAGCAGGCAGTCGGCGTGCGAGCGCGTCAGGTCGACCACGCGGCCGACGGCCGCCTCCTCGCCGGGCCACCTGCACTGGTAGCGCTCGAGCAGCTCGAGCAGCGCGGCGCGCTCTCCCTGCGTGATTCCCGGCGCGCGCGGCCGCGTCACGGCAGCACCTGCACGCGGCCGTCCGCGTGCAGCAGGCGCTCCGCTGCGTAGAGGTTCACCGCCTCGGGGTACGCGGTCTTCTCCTTCTCGAACACGCGGTGCGCGATGTCCTCGGCGCTGTCCTCGAAGGACACGGGCACGGTGCGCTGCAGGATGATCGGCCCGTGGTCGTACTCGTCGTCGGCGAAGTGCACGGTGCAGCCCGAGACCTTGACGCCGGCGGCGCGCACTGCTTCATGCACGCGCAGGCCGTAGAACCCCTTGCCGCCAAAGCCGGGGAGGAGCGCCGGGTGGATGTTCATGACGCGGCCGCGCCAGCCCCGCGCAATGGGCAGGCGCGCGAGGAAGCCGGCGAGCAGGGCGAGGTCCACGCGCTCCTTCTCGAGGCGGCGAAAGACCTCCGCGGCGAAGGCCGCCTCGCTGGGGAAGGAGCGCGG
Source organism: Planctomycetota bacterium (assembly GCA_016213895.1). Taxonomy (GTDB): domain Bacteria; phylum Planctomycetota; class B15-G4; order B15-G4; family JADJEK01; genus JACQZJ01. Next base: position 9,539 of record JACQZJ010000173.1, read on the forward strand.
CGCCAGCGCCAGCGCGGGCAGGCCGAGGAGCGCGGCGCGCTCCAGCGCGTAAGCCGTGCGCGAGCTGGAGATCACCAGGACCACTTCCCCGCGCAGGAGCCCGCTCCGGGACAGCGCGGCGAAGTTCTCGAGGGTGCGGCCCGTGCCGGACACGAGCACGCCGAGGCGCAGGCGGCGCGGCGCGCTCATCAGGGCGGTCCGCCGACGAGGGAGAGAGCGGCGCTGCCGTCGTCGAGGACCTCGTAGGCCGCGAGGAAGAAGTCGCTGCCGCGGTAGTCCGCCGCGAGCTTGCTGAGCCGGGCGGCCGCCTCGGCGAAGTGCAGGCCGGGCGCGTCGCTGCGGAAGGGCTCGAGGGCCTGCTCGAAGAGAGCCGTGGCCTCGGCCTCCTGGGCGAAGCGGGCCTGGAGCGCGGCCGCGGCCGCGGCCAGCGCGGGATCCTGCCGCAGTTCCGCCAGCACGCCGGCGAGCTTCTGGCTGGAGGGCGCGGGCATCCGCAGGCCGGCGAGCGCCTGGCGCTGCGCGGCGCTCCACCCGGTCTGCGGGTCGTAGGCGCGCAGCTGCTCGGCGATGGCGCGCGCCACCAGGTGCTGCTCCGCGGCGCTCAGGGCCAGCGCGCCACGCGCCACCGCCAGGCGCTCGCGCGCGGAGGTCCCGCAGCGGTCGAGGAGAAGGTCGAGGAACTTCTCGACCGAGTCGAACGAGTGGAAGCGCAGCACGCTGCGCGCGGAACCGGCCGTGCGCGCGATCTCGATCTGGATGCCGTCTCCCTCGGGAGTCATGCCGACGATGGTCGCCTGCAGCTGGCGCTCCGGATGCATGATCTGGGCGCTGGCGAGGGTGCCGCCGGCGCCCGCGACGCGGAACGTCTGGAGCGCCGGGGCCGCGTCGCGCAAGGGATCGGTGCGCTGGCCGATGTACTCGCGGTATTCCGCGGTCGCGAGCTGGCCCTTCAGGATCTCGAGGGAGGAGAGCGCGTCGGCGAAGCGGTACTCCCTGATCGACTGGTAGAACGAGTTCCAGTCGAAGTCGCTCCTGAGCCTTCTCAGGTCCTCGGCGAGCTGGCCCACGCGGAAGGCCTCCTCCGCCTCGGCCACGCGCGCGCAGAGCTTGTCGGCCGAGGCGGCCGCGTCGGCCAGGCGTTCGCGCAGGGCGGCGGCTTCCTCGGGCAGCAGGTCGCGGTCGGCGAGCAGGGCCTCGACCTCGCCGATGGCGCGGCGCGCCGCGTCGAAAGCGCCGGCGTCGAGGGAGGTGACCGCGGCGTTCAAGGCGCCGGTGAGCGCGGCCTCGGCCTCGCCGGCGACGCGCGCGCGCAGGCGCCCTGCCGCCTCGGCGAACGCGGCGTCCTCGCGCAGGTCGGCGAGGCTCGCTTCCGTCTCCAGCAGAGCGATCTGAGCCGCGGCGAAGCGCTTCCGCGCCAGGGCCTGGCCCACGCGCGCCTCGAGGTCGGCCACGGCGGCGGCCGCGCGGGCGGAGCGCTCCGCCGCCCCGCGCTTTTCGTTCTCGATCTCCGCCTCGATCTCGGCTGCCTTGGCCAGCGCCTTGCCGCCGGCTTCGGTCCCGGGGTACTTCGCCTCAAGGGCCCTGAAGGCCGCGGCCAGCTCCTCCCGCGCCATGCCGCTGGCGTGCTCGTCCAGGTCGAGGCGGGCGGCCAGCGCATCGTTCTCGACCCTCTGGCGCTCGAGCAGGCGCGTCTGCTCGGCCATCTGCTCGGTCAGCTCCCTGGTGCCGGAGTCGTCGATGACGGCGATGGGGGAGCCGTTGTCCGAGGTGGCGGAGCCGTTCCCGCGCAGGCCCAGCGCGGCGCCCACGGCCGCGATGACCACCGCGAGCAGCGAGAACACGAGCGCCTTGCGGCCTCCGGACCTGGTCTGGATCCGCTCGATCTCCTCGATGAGCTGGGACGCGCTCTGGAAGCGCTCGGCGGGGTCCTTTCTGACCAGGCGCTGCAAGATGGCGGCGATCTTCTCCGGCACGTCCGGGCGCAGCTCGCGTACGGACGGCGGCTCCTCCTTGACCTGCTGGCGCAGGATCTCCTGGGCGTGCGCGCCGTGGAAGAGCGTCTTGCCGGTCAGCATGCGGAAGAACGTCGCGCCCAGCGAGTACAGGTCGGAGCGCACGTCGAGGGGCAGCCCGCGCGCCTGCTCGGGCGAGATGAAGTGGGGCGTGCCCAGGATCGCGCCCCCGGCCTCCCCCTCGTGCGCGGCCAGCGCCAGCCCGAGGTCGGCGATCTTGATCGTGCCGATATCGGTCAGCATCAAGTTGGCCGGCTTGATGTCGCGGTGGATGAGCTTCTTCAGCTCGGCGTACTGCAGGCCGCGGGCCGCGTCGCGCAGCCACTTGAGCGCCTCCTCCACCGAGAGCCGGCCGCCCTTGTTGAGGCGGTCCTCCACGGTCCCGCCCGGCATGAACTCCATGGCGTAGAAGGTCAGGCCCTCGGCGCGGTCGACGTCGTACACCTGCACGATGTTGGGGTGGTTGAGTTGGCCCGCGGCGCGCGCCTCCTTGAGGAAGCGCTCGACGAACGCCGGATCCTGGGACAGCTCCGCGGAGAGGATCTTGAGCGCCACCTCGCGGTTGAGCGAGAGCTGCAGGGCGCGGTAGACCGTGCCCATGCCGCCGCGGCCGAGGCGCTGCAGCAGCTTGTAGCCGCCGAGCGTGCGGCCGGCGGCACCGCCCGCTTCCTCGTCCGAGAGGAAGCTGAGCAGCGTCGTGCCGATGGTGATCTTGTCGCCGGACTTCAGCTCGACCACGGCGTCGATGGGGTGATCGTTCACCAGCGTGCCGTTGCTCGAGCCGGCGTCCTTGAGGAAGTACCGGCCCTCCTTGCCGCGCAGGCCGGCGTGGACGCGCGAGACCAACTCGTCCTCGACGGGGATGTCTGCTCCCTGGTCGCGGCCCAGGGTGTAGACCTTCTCCGCGTCCAGGCGCACCGCGGTTCCCTTGCTCGGACCTGTCTCGTAGATCAGGATCGGCACTGGTCAGACACCCGTTTGCGGCTCCTCGAGGCCGCGATAGAGAGCGCGCCCCACGCGAACGAGCGTGGCTCCCTCTTCCACCGCGATCTCGAAATCGTCGGTCATTCCCATCGAGAGATGGTGAAACGTCTCCGTGACCAGACCATTCTGGCGCAGATCATCCCGCATTTCACGCAGGCGGCGGCAGCAGGGGCGAGAATCTTCGGGGTCGCTGGAAAGCGGTCCCATGGTCATGAGACCCACGGCCTCGACCGCGGAGGCGCGCGCCGCCCGCGCCGCCAGGGCCGGAAGCTCCTCCGCGGCCGCGCCCGGCTTGCTTTCCTCGTCCGTCAGGTTGACGTGGAACAGGACCTGCGGCCGCAGCCCCAACTCCGCCGCGACGCGGTCGATACGGTCGAGGAGAGCAACCGA
>JACQZJ010000173.1:12990-21659 GCA_016213895.1 Planctomycetota bacterium
CAGGTGGCCGATGAGATGCCAGATCGGCTCGCGCGAAAAGAGCTCGACCTTGGGCGCAGCGGCCTGGACGCGGTTCTCGCCCAGGTCGGACACGCCCAGGCGCAAGAGCGCGCTGATGACGTCCGCTCCGACCGATTTCGTCACCGCGACCAGCCGCACGCAGCCTGGGTCCCGGCGCGCGCGGGCGCAGGCGGCGCGGATCCGCCCCCTGACCTCATCGAGGTTCCGTCTCAGGGTGTCGTCCAGGCTTTCGCTGGGCATCATCAGGCGCTGGCCGTCCCGCGGCGCGGCTCGCGGCCGGCCGCGCGCGGGAGGCCGCCGCGGCAAGCCGGTCCCGCAAGTTTCTGCTTGACCGAGTTCCGGGTCATCCTAGGATCCTCCCGTCCTAGATTCTTGATTGGTAAGCCTTTTCCGTGTGATCCAGGACCACCGCGGCCGCCAGTCGCGATTCCCAGGCAGTGAAGGAGTGCCCCGCATGTCGAGGCGATTCTGTTGCAGGATCTCGTCCTTGTCCCTGCTGGCCGCCGCGCTTGGCTGCGAATCCTTCGAGGGCCGCTTCCCGGCCGACAGCTCGGTGCCGATGACGGCGCAGGCCGTGGCCGAGGCAGCTCTCCTGACGGAGAACTCGTGGGAGCCCATCCCCCTGAAGCTGCGCACGGGCGCCGAGATTCTCTCCCTGGAGATCGTGGAGGACACGATCTACGCCATTGATTCGACCGCGACGGCGCACGCCATTGACCTGGCCAAGGGCACGCACCGCTGGGTGCTGAACCTCGGGCGCATGCCGACGCGCCCCGTGGCCGTGGGGAGCGACCACGTCGTCTTCCTGGCGAAGAGCCACATGACCGTGGCGACGCGCGGCAGCGGCACGCCGACCTTGCGCAAGGACCTGGAGTTCACTCCGTCCTCGGACGCGGCGCTCACCTTCGACACGCTCTACGCCGGCGCCTGGGGGAACGGCACCAAGCTGCGCTCGGTCTCGATCACCGACGGCTGGCAGGGGTGGTTCTTCGGCACGGACGCGCCCGTGACGAGCGGCCCGATCGCGGCCGGCGCCGGCGCGGACAGGATGGTCTACTTCACCAGCGAGGACGGCCGCGTGATCGCGCTGCCGCCGCGGCCGGCGAGCGCGGCGCCGCCCGCGGAGGTCAACTGGGAAACCAAGACCCTGGGCCGCAACTCCGCCGACCTGACCTGCGACGACCTGCACGTGTACGTCGCGTCCGAGGATCACGCGCTCTACGCCCTGACCCGCAGCGCGGGCACGATCGCCTGGAAGTGGCTTGAGGCCAACTGCCCGCTGCATGACGCGCCGGTGGTGGCGGGCGAGACGGTCTATCAGCCGTTCGAGGGGACCCTGGCCGCGATCGACCGGACCACGGGCGTGGAGAAGTATCGGTACTGCGGCGCCGAGCGCTTCCTCACCCGCATCGGCCAGCGCGACTTCCTGAAGCTTCTCGAGGGCGACGTGGCGGTCGTGGACGCGGCCACGGGCGCGGAGCTCGCCGTCGTGCGCTCTCCCCTGTTCGCGTTCCTGCCGAGCAACCCCGCGGGAGCGGCGCTCGTGTTCAGCGACGGCCGGGACATCTACTCGCTGCGCTGATCGCCGCGCCTTGCCCTGAGCCCGAAGCTCCCGCGCCGCGCGTTTTCGCCGCGGCGGCGGAAAGGGGCGTGGCGCGTCCGGGCGGGGGAGTCGCTATCCTGGGGCCGAGCGGCTTGGAGATCGGACCACGCTCCGGAGCCGGAGATGGCGGATCGGCACAACGTCTTGGCGGCGCGCGGCCTGCTGAACGCGCGGGGCTTCGCGCGGGAGTTTTCCCATCCCTGGATCGGGAGCGAGCACCTCCTGCTCGGCATCCTCGGCCTCGAGGGGAGCGCGGCGCAGGCGCTCCTGCGCGCTCGGGGAGTCGACGGGGAGGCGCTCAGGCGCGAGGTGGAGCGCATGCTGCCGGCGGATGTCAAGCCGGAGAGAGCGCGCCTGCCGCTGGCCGACTCGCTGCGGCGCGTGATCGACGCCGCGCGCGAGTTGACGGGAAGCGGGGTCCTGGAAGAGGTGCGCCTCGAACACCTTCTGCTCGCCATGCTGCGCGAGCGGGCGGGCATGGGCTACGCCCTGCTGCTCAAGCAGGACGTCGACGTGCTCGATCTCGAGCGCGATCTGGTGGCGCTGCTCGAGGGCGAGGGAACGGGCCAGGGGAGCGTGCAGCTCGGGGCGTGAGGGCCGCCCGCGGCGGACCTCTACCTGCGCGCCTCGATGCGGGCGATGGCCGCGACGATCTCTGCGTGCAGCGGCCCGTTCGTGGCCAGGACGCCGCGGTTCTCCTCCAGGCGCGCGCCGTGGCGGAAGTCGAGGGGCCGGCCGTCCACGTCGCTGGCGATTGCCCCGGCCTCGCGCGCGATGGCGACGCCGGCCGCGTGGTCCCAGACGTTGTCGCGCCAGTCGGGCCGGGAGCGCGGGCGCAGGTAGACCTCGGCCTCGCCGCGCGCGAGCGCGGCGTACTTGACCTGGCTGTCGACGCGCACGATGCCGCCGCCGAATCCCTCGGCCACGAGCGCGGTCAGGAGGGCGGGATCGCCGTGGCTCGCCTCCACGCTGCCGAGGATGCGCACGCGCGCGCGGTCCGCGCAGGCGCTGGCGCGCGCGCGCTTCTCCGGGCCGCCGTCGAGCGGAACCTGGAAGGCGCCCGCGCCGCGCGCCGCCGCGAAGATCACCCCGCGCGGGCCGGCCGGTGCCTCGGCGTCGACCGCCAGGTTGGGGCAGATCAGCATGCCCGCGACCGGGACGTCCTCCTCGAGCACGCCGATGGCGATCGCGTACTGCTCGCGGCGGATGAAGCCCTTGGTGCCGTCGATCGGGTCGATGGCCCAGCGGATGCGCGAGGCGGGATCTCCCTGGTGGTCGATCCAGGCGCAAAGCTGGTCGAAGGAGACCTCCTCTGCCAGGGCCTCGGCGACCAGCCGGTTGACCTGCCGGCCGACCAGCTCGTCCGCCTGCGCGCGCAGGTGGGCCGAGTTCTCCTCGGCGAGGATGGCGTGTCGCGGGAAGGACGCGGCGATGGCGCGCAGGATGACCGCCTGCGAGGCGTAGTCGGCGATCGTGACCGGCTCGTTGCCGGCTTTCGACTGGGGGACGCCCGCGACCACGCGCTCCTGCTGCACACGGCGGCAGATGGCGGCCGAGAGCCGGCCCGCCGCGAGGCCGACGTCGAGGTACGCGCTCGGGTCGGTTTTCATGGCGGCGCACGCTACGGCGCGGCTGGCGCGAACGCAAGGCCGGCGGCGCGCGTCACTTCTCCGGCTTCTCCTCCTGTTCGTCCTGATGCAGAGCATCCCACCACTCGGGCTCGCCTTTGAGCTGCTTGTCGAACCAGGCGAGGATCGTCTTCATCCAGAGCTGGCGCTTGGGGTAGGTGAGGATGCGGTGGTCCTCGCCCTCGAACTTGAGCAGTTCGACCTCGCGGCCGAGGAGGCGGAGAGCGGTGTACATCTGCTCGCTCTCGCCCACGGGCACGTTGGTGTCGGCGGCGCCGTGCAGCAGGAGAAGGGGCGTGTGGATGCGGTCGGCGTGGAACAGGGGGCTCTGCTCCACGTACAGGTCGGGCCGGTTCCAGGGGTAGCTCTCGGCCGTGGCCACGGCGCTGTAGAGGTGTCCCCAGTACCCCTCGCCCCAGTAGCTCGAGATCGAGCTGATGCCGGCGTGCGCCACGGCCGCGCGAAAGAGGTCGGTCCGGGTCAGGAGCAGCATGGTCATGAAGCCGCCGTAGGACGCGCCGATGCATCCGACCTTGGCGCGGTCGGCGAACGGGTGGGCGTCGAGGAAGGCGCGCGTGCCCTCGATGATCTCGTCCGCCGTCCTCTTGCCCCAGTCGTTGACGTGCCGGTCGGAGAAGTCCTGGCCGTAGCCGGTGGCGCCGCTCGGGTTGAGCACGTACACGACGTAGCCGTGCGCCGCCCAGACGTTGCGCGGGTAGCGCCCGCCGAACTCGCGCGAAACAGGGCTGGTGCCGCCGTAGAAGTAGACGATGCACGGGTAGGTGCGCCCCGCGTCGAAGCCCGGCGGATAGTGCACGCAGCCGTCGATGACGCTGCCGCCGGACGTCGTGAACGACCAGTCCCGCACCGCGCCCGGCTCCACGCCGGCCCAGGTCCCCGCGCCCGGAACGTGCAGCAGGCGCGGCGGCGCGCCGCCCGCGAGGTCGATCGCCAGCACGCGTGGCGGCTCGATCGCGGACGAGCCGTGCACGGCGAGCCGCGCGGCACGGCTCGCCAGGGACATGCCCGTGACCACTTCCAGGCCGCAAGGCAGGGCCGCGAATCCGCCCTGCACCGGATCGCAGCGGAAGAGGGCGACGCGCGCGCCCTCCTCGGCGCGGGCGTAGATCATGCCGTCCACCGCTGACCAGAGCGCCTCCTCGATGCTCGGGGCGAAGTCCGGGGCGAGCGCCGCCACCCGGCCGGCGCGGTCGAGCAGATAGAGGCCCTTGTCGTAGTCGTTGGGCACGTACTCGCCGGGGATGTTCTCCGCGTGCTCCAGGCCGAGCGTCGGCCCGCCGCGCAGCAGGATGCGCTCGCCGTCCGGCGCATAGCACGCCGCGTCGAACGCGGCGGATGCGAGCAGGGGCCGCGCCTCGAGGGTGGCGAGGTCCAGCTCGAAGAGCTCGTCGCGCGAGAAGGGGCGCTCCGTGAGGTCGTAGTACCTCCTGGAGAAGAGCAGGCGCGAGGAGTTGGGGTGGATGTCCTGCAGGGCGGCGTCGAGCGGCCCGGCGGTGAGGCGGCGCCGCACCCCGCCCGCGAGGAACGCCTGGTGCAGGTGGTTGCGGGTGCGCTGTCCGGGGAAGCGGTCCGCGAGGCCGCGCATGCGCCGCACGCCGCGTTCGTCCTTCTTCGGCTCCTCGGCCACGGTGTAGATCAACGACCTGCCGTCCGGGGTCCAGCGATAGGCCGTGAGCTTCGTCACGTCCTCCAGGAGCTTCTCCGCCGGCCCGGCCGGCGCGGCCGCGCACCACACCGTCGCCTTGTCTCCGGCGCGCGCCACGAAGCTGAAGGCGGCGGGAGCAGCAGCGGGGCCGGGCCGCCAGGCGAAGTCGGCCAGGTCGCCGAGCCCCGCGCTCGTGCGCAGCAGCTCGCCGCTCTGCGCCGAGCGGATCTCGACCCAGGTCGCGGCGTGTTCGGCCGGGACCTCGGGACAACGGCAGCCGAGCGCCGCCAGCTCGCCGTCCGGCGAGAGGCTCACCCACGAGACCGCCTCGGTGTCGAGCAGGTCGCCGATGCTCGGGCCGCGGCGCGCGGCCGCGTGCACGACGATCTCGGCCGCTGTCCAGGCTCCTTCTTGCACGAACTGCGCGCTCACGGTCCAGGGCGCGTCCGCGCCGGGAGAGAAGAGCGCCTCGACCAAGACGAGGTGGTCGCCGGGCTCGAGCGCCACCTCGGCCGAGACCTCCCCCGGCGCCGGCGGCTCTGCCGCTCCCTGGTCGCGCTGCTCGACCTTCTCCTTCTTCCCCACCTCCTTGCCGTCGACGAAGACCTGCAGCAGGTGGCAGCTTCGCACCACGAGCTTCGCCTTGGTGAAACGCGCGTTCTGCGCCCGCGCCGCGGCCCAGGCGACCGCCGGCTGCGCGCCAGCCGGCAGGTCGAGCGCGGCCGTCCTGGTCCAGACGAGCGCGTCGCCCCGCGGTCCGGGGAAGGAGGCGCCCTGCGCCGGCGCCAGGTGCAGGACGTCGAGCAGGTCGAGCGCGAGCAGCTTGGCCGCGGTGCAGCCGTTCTCCGCGGCGTCGTGAAACGCCGGCAGGGGAAGGCCGGCCGGGCCGGCGAGCAACCACTCGGCGATCGGCGTCTCGCGGCGCGCCGCGTCGTCCTGCGCGTGCGCCGCGGGCAGCGGAAGGAACGGGAGGAGGCAGGCGGTCAGGGCGAGCGCGCGCGGAAGGAGCATGACGGAGTCCCTCGGTTCGTGGTGTGGTCGAGCCAGCGTAGCGCGGGACCGAGTTCGAGCAACCCGTCGGCCTTGCTACGCGCCGCGCGCGTTCAGGACGCTGGCGCCGAGGATGAGCGCGCAGGCGGCGAACGACCAGGGGGACGGCACCTCGCCGTGGGACAGCCAGGCCCAGAAGGGGTTCAGGACCGGCTCCAGCAGCAGGAGGAGGGACGCCTCGAGGGCGGGCACGCGCCGCACGCCGCGCGTCAGGAAGGCGTAGGCCAGTCCGATCTGGAACACGCCGAGGTAGAGCACCCAGAGGACGTCGGCGGGCGCGATGCTCGCGACCGGCAGGGCGAACGGCAGCGCGGCGGCGCAGGCGAGGACGCTGCCGGCGGCGACCGCGGCCGCGGCGCCTCCCGGTGCCGCGCCCCTTCCCAGCCAGCGCAGGCCAAGGATGGTCGCGGCCCAGGTGAGGCCGCTGCAGGCGGCCACGACGTTGCCGGCGAGAGGCCGCGGCGCCGAGCGCGTCGGATCGTCCTGGCCGAGGAAGAAGAGCGCCATGCCGGCGGCGAGCGCGACCATGTAGAGCAGGTCGCGGCGGCGCGCTCTCTCCTTCAGCAGCCAGGGCGAGAGGAGCACCAGGTAAAGGGGCGCCGTGGCCTGCAGGAAGATGGCGTTCGCCGCGGTGGTCAGGCGGTTGGCGCAGACGAAGAGGATCATGGTGGCGGCAAACGCCGCGCCCACGAGCCACGCGCCCGGGCGGCGGAGCCGGCGCGCGCCCGGGAGAAGCAGCAGGATCGCCAGCGCGGCCACGCCGGAGCGGAACGACGCCACCTGCCAGGCGCTCAGGCCGATCGACTTGATGACCGCGCCGCCGGTGGAGAAGAGGAGCGCGGCGGCGAGCAGCAGCAGGCGCGAGGCGGACGCCTCGTTCAGCATTCTCGAGCGGATGGCCGGCTGCAACAGGGACCGCTCCTTCCACGTTCCGCCGGCTTGCTGGCGCGGTCTCCGCCGGCGCGCGCGCATCGTAGCAGCCCGGCCGGCGTGACAGGCTGCCGCCGCGATGTAGAAGAGGAGACGGCGGGACGCTAGCCTCGAGAGCACGCCGCGGGCGCCAGGACCCAGGAAGGAGAAGCATGGACACGTACCAGGCCATCGAGGAGTTCCTCGCCGGAGAGGCGTTCGCCGTGGTCGGAGCCTCGACCAATCGCGAGAAGTACGGCAACAAGGTGCTGCGCTGCTACGCGCAGCACGGCCGCACCGTCTTTCCGATCAACCCCACGGCGTCGGAGGTGGAGGGGCTCAAGGCCTACAAGAACCTCGCGTCGCTCCCCGCGCCCGTGCATGGCGTGTCGATCATCACGCCTCCGGCCGTGACGCGGCAGGTGGTGGAGGAGGCGCGCGAAGCCGGGATCCGGCACATCTGGATGCAGCCGGGGGCGGAGAGCAAGGAGGCGGTGGCGCGCTGCCGCGAGCTCGGCATGAACGTGATCGGGGACGGGAGCTGCCTGCTCGCGGTTCTGGGCTTCCGCGAGTAGCGGGGCGAAGCGCGCGTCACTTGACCCGGGTCGCCTGTACGTCGATGACCGGGCCCGGCGCGGGCGGATCTTCGTCCGGCCGGCGCGCGGCGCGCGGGCTGCCGCCGCCGAGAAGGCGCGCGCCGCGCGCCGCGGCCGCGAGCGCGGCGCAGAGCAGGGCGAAGGCGAAGCCGAGGACGAGGAAGGGCACGGCGACGAGCAGCCAGAGCGCGGCGGCCAGGAGCGCCGCCGCAGGCGCGGCGGAGCCGCCCGGCCGCGGGGTTCTCATCCAGTTCCAGTTCTTCAGGAAGTCCATGGGCGCCGCGCCGCATTGTAGCGGCCCGGGGCGCGGGCTCGCGCCGGGATCCGGCGGGCCGTGGCCCTCGCGGGCGCGCCGCCGCGCCGGCGGCGAGTCGCGGCTGCCCCTTCTTGTGACGGGAGCGGAGACGGTAGAATGCCGGGCTCGAGCCCGCCGGAGAGGCCGGACGCTGGTCTCACGCGGGCTTCCGCGCGCCGGCGCTCGCCTCCGGCGCAACGCATCGACGAGGAGGACACCGGTGGCACGTGGTTTCAACGCGTTCGAGAACGCGCAGGCGCAGTTCGATCACGCGGCGGACATCCTGAGCCTGGAGCCGAGCGCGCGCGAGCTCCTGCGCTATCCCCTGCGCGAGTACTCGTTCGCCATACCGGTGCGCATGGACGACGGCGGCGTGCGCGTGTTCCGCGGCTTTCGCGTGCAGCACAACGACGCGCGCGGCCCGTGCAAGGGAGGCGTGCGCTTCCATCCCCAGGAGACCCTGGACTCGATCCGGGCCCTGGCCATGTGGATGACCTGGAAGTGCGCGGTGGTCGATATTCCGCTGGGCGGGGGCAAGGGCGGGGTGATCTGCGACCCGCACCACCTCAGCAACCGCGAGCAGGAGCAGGTCTGCCGCGGCTGGGTGCGCCAGATCGCGCGCAACATCGGGCCCGACGCGGACGTGCCGGCGCCGGACGTGATGACCTCGGCGCAGCACATGCTGTGGATGCTGGACGAGTACGAGCAGATCGTGGGCGGCAGGCATCCCGGAATGATCACCGGCAAGCCGGTGGGCATGGGCGGGTCCCTCGGCCGCACCGAGGCGACCGGCTACGGCGTGGTGTACACGCTGCGCGAGGCCCTGCGCGAGATGAACATCCCGCCGCGCGAGACGAACGCGAGCGTGCAGGGCTTTGGCAACGTGGCGCAGTACGCCATC
>JACQZJ010000173.1:21705-48916 GCA_016213895.1 Planctomycetota bacterium
CTGTACCAGGAGCTGGGGGGCACGGTCCTGTGCGTCTCGGCCTGGGACCAGGCGGACCAGACATCGTACGCCTTCCGCCGGCAGGGAGGCGTCGACCTGGTCGAGCTGCGCGGCCTCGCCGACCGCTTCGGCGGCATCGACAAGGGCAAGGCGCGCGCCCGCGGCTACGAGGTCCTGGAGGGCGGCGCCTGGGTCTCGCAGGAGGTGGACATCCTCATTCCGGCCGCCCTGGAGAACCAGATCACGCCCGAGAACGTCGGGGCGATCAGCGGCCGCGTCAAGCTCATCGCCGAGGGAGCGAACGGACCCACGACGTTCGACGCCGGGCAGGCCCTGGACGAGCGCGGCGTGCGCGTCATCCCCGACTTCGTGGCCAACGCCGGGGGCGTGACGTGCAGCTACTTCGAGCAGGTGCAGAGCAACATGAACTACTACTGGCCGAAGGACGAGGTCCTCGCCAAGCTGGATCGGGCCATGACGGCGGCCTACGCGGCGGTCGCGCTCGTCGCCCGCAAGCACGAGCTGCACCTGCGCAACGCCGCCTACGTGGTCGCCATTGACCGGGTCGCACGCGCCTGCCGCGACCGCGGTTGGCTGTAACGGCGCGGCGCGGCGCACGGGAGCCTCTGGCGATGACCGAGGGCCGCAAGTCGATCGATTCCATCGTGCTGGCGCTGAAGGAACGCGCCAAGGTCCTGAACTGCCTCTACGAGGTGGACGAGATCCTGAGCCGGGTCGACGCGCCGCGTGCCGCGGCCGCGGGACAGGTGGTGGAGCGCCTGCCCGCGGGCTGGCAGTTCTCCGACGTGTGCTGCGCGCGCCTGCGCCTCGAGGACGAGGTCTTCGTCACGCGCCGCTTCGCCGAGTCCGCGTGGGTGATGAGGGCGGAGGTGCGCGTGCGCGGCGACTCGATCGGCGGGCTGGAGGTGTTCTACACCGAGCCGCGCCCGCCGGCCGACGAGGGGCCGTTCCTCAAGGAGGAGAGGTTCCTGATCGAGGCGGTGGCCGACCGCGTCGGCCTGTTCGTCATGCAGCAGACGGTGCGCGAGATCCGCGACAGCTTCGAGACGGCGCTGCGCTCCATCTCCGCCTCCGGCCGCCGCGAGTGGGGGGTGATCCTCGAGTTCCTGCGGCGCACCGATCCCGAGCTCCTCATCCGCATCACGCGCAAGATGATCAACGACCTGTGCTGGGCGGCCGTGGAGGAGGCGGAGGAACTGCTCGGCGAGTTCCTCTCCAAGGAAGGCGAGGCGGCTTTTGCGCGCGGCGAGGAGAACCGCCCGCTGGCCAAGGCGCGGCTGCAGGACATGTCGGGCCTGACGGAGCGCACCTTCGAGATCGCGTCGAGCCACCTGGGCGAGGCGGAAGTGCTGTTCCGCATCCAGGAGTGGATCGAGGAGGAGAAGTCCGGCTTCCTCATCGACACGCTGGAGAGCCCGCACAGCTCGCTCTCGGACATCACCGAGGCGGTGGCGCGCTTCCGCGGCGGGGACCCGAAGGAGCCGGCGCTGCCGCCCGCGATCCGCACCAGCCTGCGCGTGGCGCTGCTGCGCCGCCTGTTCGTGGACGAGCTGTCCTTCATCAACGTGGCCAAGAACCACGTCGCGGTGAGCGACTTCTACGAGCTGCTCGACCACCTCATCTTCCCTCCCCGCAGCCACGGACAGCTCGGCGGCAAGAGCGCCGGCCTGTTCGTCGCCGCGTGCATCGTGCGCTCGGCCCCCGAGTTCGAGAAGCACCTGCCCTGGTTCCGCGTGCCGAGCACCTGGTACATCAGCTCCGACAGCCTGCACGCCTTCATGCGCTACAACAACCTCGAGGAGCTGTACAACCGCAAGTACACCGAGATCGAGCGCGTGCGGCAGGAGTACCCGCACGTGGTGCAGGTGTTCAAGAACTCCCGCTTCCCGCCGGAGCTGAGCAAGGGCCTGGCCGCGGCCCTGGACGAGTTCGAGAACAAGCCGCTCATCGTGCGCAGCTCGAGCCTGCTCGAGGACCAGCCCGGTGCGGCGTTCTCGGGCAAGTACAAGAGCCTCTTCCTGGCGAACCAGGGCAGCAAGCGCCGGCGCCTCACGGCCCTGCAGGACGCGGTCGCCGAGGTGTACGCGTCCATCTTCTCGCCCGATCCGATCTCTTACCGCGCGCCGAGCGGGCTGCTCGACTTCCAGGAGGAGATGGGGATCATGATCCAGGAGGTCGTCGGCCGGCGCGTCGGCGACTACTTCCTCCCGGCTTACGCGGGCGTCGCCTTCGGCAACAACGAGTTCCGCTGGTCGCCGCGCATCCGCCGCGAGGACGGCGTGGTGCGCCTCGTCCCCGGGCTGGGCACGCGCGCCGTGGACCGCCTCAGCGACGACTACCCGGTGCTGGTCTCGCCCGGACAGAAGGGCCTGCGCGTCAACGTCGCGCCTGACGAGATCGCACGCTACTCCCCGAACAAGATCGACGTCATCAACCTCAAGGCGAACTCCTTCGAGACCTTGAACGTGCACGAGTTCCTGCGGACCTACGGGCCGCAGTATCCGGCGGTGCGGCAGATGGTCTCCATCGTCGAGCGCGACCGCGTGCGCCGGCCGGCGGCCCTGGAGCCGGACTTCGCGACCGACGCTGTCGCCGTCACCTTCGACGGCCTGATCGAGGAGACCGCCTTCGTCGAGCAGATACGCGTGCTGCTCAAGCTGCTGCGCGAGCGGCTCGGCGTGCCCCCGGACATCGAGTTCGCCAGCGACGGGGAGCACTTCTACCTGCTGCAGTGCCGCTCGCAGAGCGCCTCCGCGCAGTACGCGCCCTCCCCGCTGCCCGAGGACGTGCCGCCCGAGCGCGTGGTCTTCTCCGCCTCGCGGCACATTTCCAACGGCCAGGTCAAGGACGTCACGCACATCGTGTACGTCGACCCGGAGCGGTACGCGGCGCTCGCGAGCGAGGCCGAGCTGAGGGCGGTGGGCTCCGTGGTGAGCCGCCTGAACAAGCTCCTGCCCAGGCGGCAGTTCGTGCTGATCGGTCCGGGCCGCTGGGGCAGCCGCGGCGACATCCGCCTGGGCGTCCCAGTGGGCTACTCGGACATCAACAACACGGCCGTGCTGCTCGAGGTCGCGCGCCGCAAGGGGCGCTACGTCCCGGAGCTGTCCTTCGGCACGCACTTCTTCCAGGACCTGGTGGAAGCGGACATCCGCTACATCCCGCTTTATCCGGACGAGGAGGGCAACGTGTTCAACGAGGCCTTCCTGGCCGGCGCGGAGAACGTGCTGCCGCGGCTCGTGCCGCGTTGCGGCCGTCTGGCCGACACGGTTCGGGTGATCGACGTGCCGCAGGCGAGCGGCGGCCGGATCCTGCGGATCCTCATGAACGCCGACCTGGATCTCGCCGTGGGCATCCTGGCCGCGCCGAGCGCGGACGCCCCGCGCGCCGCGAGCCGGCCGGCGGAGGTCGCCGCGGAGAGCGACGAGCACTGGCGCTGGCGGCTGCGCATGGCCGAGCGCATCGCCGCCGGACTCGACCCGGCGCGCTTCGGCGTCAAGGGGATGTACGTCTTCGGCAGCGCCAAAAACGGCAGCGCCGGACCGGCGAGCGACCTTGATCTGCTGGTGCACGTCGGCGGCGGCGAGAGCGGGCGGCGCGACCTGGCGCTCTGGCTGGAAGGCTGGAGCCGCTCCCTGGCCGAGGTGAACTACCTGCGCACCGGCTGCCGCCTGGAGGGCCTGCTCGACGTCCAGTACGTGACGGACGAGGACATCGCCCAGGGGACCGGCTATGCCGTGAAGATCGACGCCGCCACGGACGCAGCCCGGCCGCTGCCGTTGCGCGGGGGCGCGCCGGCGGATTGAGGGCCGCGCGCGCGGCGGATTGGCCCTGCGCGGCGTCAGCCGCCGCGGCGCACGCGGATCCTGAGCACGCGCGCCGTGCTCGCGGTCAGCGCCGCGCCCGCGAGCGGCGGCAGGCCCTCGACGGCGACGATGCGCTCGGGCTCGGCGAACACCGCGAGCTGGTCGCGCCAGGAGCGCGGAACCTTGCGCGCGATGAGCTGCGCCTTGAGCTTCCCCGGCCGCGGCAGGCCGAGAGGATGGAAGCGGTCGCCCGGCAGGCGCGCGCGCACGCCGAGCGGCAGGCGCACGCGATCCGCGTCCAGGTAGATGCGGCCGGAGCGCTCGGCCAGGAGGCGGCGCCCTGCGGGAGAGGCGCGGCGCAGGCACGCCAGGATGCGGCCGCGGCGGTCCTCGAACAGCCGCATGTCGACCTGGGGGGGCGGCAGCGGCGCGGGCGCCTCGACGCGGCGCGCCCGGCCGGCGGCGGTCGCGAGGCGCACGCCGGGCGCGACCTGGAAGACCTCGCTGCGGCCGGTACGCAGCGCCCGCTGCACCTCGAGGGACAGGGAGCGGCAGAGCGGCGCCGCCGCGAGCTGCTCGAGGGCGGCGTGCAAGGCGTCGCTGCCGAGAAGCGGTGAGGTGCCGCCGAGCGCGGTCCTCCGCGCCCGGCGCCAGAGCACGCGCGCGACCCGGCCCAGCCGGAGCAGGCGGCCGTCGAGCGCCGGGCCGAACTCCTGGCGCAGGAGGGGCAGGAACCAGTGCCGCACGCGGTTGCGGGCGAAGCGCGGATGGACGTTGCTCGAGTCCGTCACGAACGGCAGGCCGCGGGCGGCGAGGTGGTCCTGGAGCAGGCGGCCCGGCAAGGCGAGAAAGGGGCGCACGACGAGCGGTCCCCCGGGGAAGAGGGGCCGGCGCCGCGGCATGCCGGAGAGCCCCCTGAGGCCCGCTCCGCGCAGCGCCGAGAGGAGGATGCTCTCGACCTGGTCGTCCTGGTGGTGGCCGAGGAAGAGCGCGCTCGCGCCAAGCGCGCGCAGTGCGGCGGCGAAGAGGCGGTAGCGCTCGTCGCGCAGGCGTCCCTCGGAGGGTCGCCCGTTCTTGTTGATGCGGGCCGGGTCTGCCGCGAGCACGCGGCAAGGAAGGCCGCGGCGTTGGGCCAGGGCGGCGACGAACTCCGCGTCCTGGCGCGACTCCGCACCGCGTACGCCGTGGTCCACGTGGACCACGACGATTTCCGGGCCAGAAGCGGCCGAGACCCTCGCGAGGCAGTCCAGAAGACAGACAGAATCCGGTCCGCCCGAGACGGCCGCGAGAACGCGCGCGCTCCCGCGGCCGGCTTCGCGGCGGAAACTGCTGGCGCAGGCCTCCCCGGGGCTGGTTGAATTCGGCCTTCTGCCGGCTAGAATGCCGGTTTCCTTGCTGTCCAGATCTTCGCGTCTCCGCATGTTGGGAGTGTGGGCGGTCCCGGCTCGGCGCCGGACCGCCGGGAGTAGTATCGCATGGCCATCCGCATTGGGATCAACGGGTTCGGGCGAATCGGGCGCATGGTCTTCCGGATCATGGCGGATGATTCGCGCTTCGAATTGGTCGGGCTGAACGACATCGCGTCGCCCGAGGCCCTGGCACACCTCTTGAAGTACGACTCGGTCGCCGGGACCTTCAAACACCGGGTCGAGGGCTTCGAGGGCGGGCTCAAGGTGGACGGCAAGACGG
Source organism: Planctomycetota bacterium (assembly GCA_016213895.1). GTDB lineage: Bacteria > Planctomycetota > B15-G4 > B15-G4 > JADJEK01 > JACQZJ01. Next base: position 27,219 of record JACQZJ010000173.1, read on the forward strand.
TGAAGGTCCTGGCCGAGAAGGACCCGGAGAAGCTGCCCTGGAAGAGCCTGAACGTCGACTTCGTGGTCGAGTCGACGGGAGTGTTCCGCACGCGCGAGGCGTGCGAGAAGCACATCAAGGCCGGTGCGCGCAAGGTGCTGCTCACGGTGCCGGCCAAGGACGAGATCGACGCCACCGTGGTCCTCGGCGTGAACAACGAGATCCTGAAGAAGGAGCACAAGGTGATCTCCAACGCCTCGTGCACGACGAACTGTCTGGCGCCCGTGGCCAAGGTGCTGCACGACAAGTTCGGCATCGAGCGCGGCCTGATGACCACGATCCACGCCTACACGAACGACCAGCGCACTGCTGACCAGGTGCACAAGGACCTGCGCCGCGCGCGCGCGGCCGCGATCAACATCATCCCGACCACCACGGGCGCGGCGCGCGCCGTGGGCAAGGTGATTCCGGCCCTGAAGGGCAAACTCGACGGCTGCGCCATGCGGGTGCCGGTGGTGAACGGCTCGGTGGTCGACCTCACGGCCGTGCTCAAGAAGCCGGCCTCGGTCGAGGACATCAACGGCGCCATGAAGGCCGCGGCCGAGGGGCCGATGAAGGGCATCCTGGGCTACACCGAGGACCCGATCGTCTCGACCGACGTCATCGGCCGCAAGGAATCCTCGTTGTTCGACGCGCTCTCGACTCAGGTCGTAGACAACTCGTTGGTGAAGGTGGTCTCCTGGTACGACAACGAGTGGGGCTACTCCTGCCGGGTCTGCGACCTGATCGCGCTTTCCTGCAGCCTGAAATGAGGGAGATGATGAAGATCCTCACGCTGGACGATCTCGACCTCCAAGGACAGCGCGTCCTGACGCGGGTCGACTTCAACGTGCCGCTCGCCGGCGGGACGATCACCGACGACCTGCGCATCCGGGCGGCGCTGCCGACCGTGCGGAAGATCATGGAGAAGGGCGGCACGCCGATCCTGATCTCGCACCTCGGGCGGCCCAAGGGCCAGGTGAAGGACGGCCTGCGCCTCGATCCCATCGCCGCGCGCCTGGGGGAGCTTCTCGGGACCGAGGTCAAGAAGTTCGACGAGTGCGTCGGGCCGCAGGTCGAGGCGGGGCTCGAGAAGCTCGAGCGCGGCGCGGTCGCGCTTCTCGAGAACGTGCGCTTCAACCCTGGCGAGGAGAAGAACGATGCCGGCTTCGCCGCGCAGCTCGCGCGCCTGGGCAGCGCCTACGTCAACGACGCGTTCGGCGCCGCGCACCGCGCGCACGCGTCCAACGTGGGGCTGGTTCAGCACATGAAGGGGCGCGCGGCGGCCGGCTTCCTGATGATCAAGGAGGTCGAGTACTTCACGCGCATCCTGAGCAGCCCGGAGCGCCCGTTCGTGGCGGTGCTCGGCGGCGCCAAGGTGTCGGACAAGATCCCGGTGTTGAAGAGCCTGCTCGAGCTGGTGGACGTGGTGCTCGTGGGCGGGGCCATGGCCTACACCATGCTGCTTGCCGAAGGGAAGCACGTGGGCTCCTCGCGCGTGGAACGGGACAGCCTGGACGTGGCCAAGGAGATCCTCAGCCTGGCGCGTTCCAAGAACGTCAAGTTCCTGCTGCCGGTGGATCACGAGATCGCCGAGACTTTCGACGAACGGGCCGAGGCGAAGACCGTGGCGGGCGACATCCCCGAGGGCTGGATGGGCCTGGACATCGGCCCGAAGACCGTCGAGACCTACGCCAAGGAGATCGCCCGCGCGGCGACCGTGATCTGGAACGGGCCGATGGGGGTCTTCGAGTGGTCGAACTTCGCCGGGGGCACGTGGTCGATCGGCGAGGCGATCGCCTCCAGCAAGGCGCTGACCGTTGTGGGCGGCGGGGACTCGGCGGCGGCCGCGGCCAAGTTCGGCCTGACCGACCGCGTGTCGCACGTTTCCACGGGCGGCGGCGCGTCGCTCGAGATGCTCGAGGGCAAGCGCCTGCCCGGGGTCCTGGCGCTCGAGGAAGCGGCCAGTTGATCCGCATCGCGCCGTCGCTCCTGGCGTGCGACTTCGCGCGCATCGCCGAGGAGGTGAGGCGCGTCGAGGAGGCGGGCGCGGACTGGCTGCATCTCGACGTCATGGACGGGCACTTCGTGCCGAACCTGACGATCGGGCCGCCGGTGGTGGAGAAGATCGCCGCTGTGGCGCGCGTTCCTCTCGACGTGCACGTGATGATCACCGACCCGCTCGCCTTCGCCCCGCGCTTCCTCGACGCGGGCGCGCAGGTCTACACCTTTCATGTCGAGGCGCCGTGCGACGCCAGGGCGGTGATCGAGCAGGTCAAGGGGCGCGGCCGCCGCGCTGGCATGGCGCTCAACCCGGACACGCCCGCGGCGGCGCTCAAGCCGTTCGCCGCCGACCTCGACCTGATCCTGGTCATGTCGGTCTTCCCCGGCTTCGGCGGGCAGCGTTTCATCGCCGGCGTGCTGGCGAAGGTGCGCGAGATCCGCTACGACTGGGGTTTCCGGGGCGACGTGCAGATCGACGGCGGCATCGACCCGGATACGATCGGCGCGTGCGCGGCCGCCGGGGCGAACGTGTTCGTGGCCGGCTCCGCCGTGTTCGGCGCGCCGGACATCAAGGCGCGCATCGCGGAGATGCGGCGCCGCGCGCAGGCTTCCGCTTCCCCGAGTGATTGAGGACGACAAGTGGCCTGGGTTCGATTCCGCAAGAAGGACATGCCGGGCGGGCTCTGGACCAACTGTCCGAGCTGCGGCGAGATGATGTTCACCAAGGACCTCGTCGCGCACTTCCTCGTCTGTCCCAAGTGCTCCTTTCACATGACCGCCACGGTGGACGACTGGATCAAGTTCGTCGCCGACCCGCGCAGCTTCGAGGAGCTGTACACCGACCTGAAGCCGGTCGATCGCCTGGACTTCAAGGACAAGATCTCGTACGGCGAGAAGCTGGCCAAGACCGCGGAGAAGGCCAAGCGCCTCGAGGCGGTGACCATCGGCACGGCGCGCGTGGGGGGGCGCGACGTGGTGCTCGGCATCATGGACTTCAAGTTCCTCGGCGGGTCCATGGGCGTCGTGGTGGGCGAGAAAGTGACCATCGCGGTGGAGATGGCGCTCGAGCGCGGCGTGCCGCTCATCATGATCTGCGCGTCGGGCGGCGCGCGCATGCACGAAGGGGCGCTCTCGCTCATGCAGATGGCCAAGACGTGCGCGGCGCTGGCGCGCCTCGACCAGGCGGGAGGGCTCTACATCTCGGTGCTCACCAACCCGACCACGGGCGGCGTGACCGCTTCCTTCGCGACCATGGCCGACGTCATCCTGGCCGAACCGGGCGCGCTCATCGGCTTCGCCGGCCCGCGCGTGATCCAGAACACCATCAAGCAGGACCTGCCCGAGGGGTTCCAGCGCGCCGAGTTCCTGCTCGATCGCGGCCAGATCGACAGCATCGTCACGCGCGACAAGCTCAAGGACACGCTGTTCCGCTGCATGCAGTACCTGAGGCCGGTCGACCCCGCGGAGCTGCAGCCCGTGGCCGCCGCGGACCTCGAGGCGGCGTCCTCGATCTCGAGCAACGGCCAGGAAGGCAAGGGCCGCAAGGACAAGGAGTCCGCCAAGAAGGCGAAGAAGGGCGAGCGCGCGGCGCGCAAGGAGGCCGAGCGGGGCGAGAAGGGCCGTCCGGACGCGGGCGAGCAGGATGAGAGCGACTCCGCGGGCGAGAAGCGCGACAAGTCCAAGAAGAAGGAGAAGTAGGGGGCGGCGGTGCTATACAATCCGCCTTCCGCAGAACACGATCCCCGATAGCTCAGCTGGTAGAGCAACCGGCTGTTAACCGGTTTGTCGTAGGTTCGAGTCCTACTCGGGGAGCCAGATTCATCCGCCCATCGGTCTCGATGGGCTTGAACGTCAGACGAAGCCCCGAGGCGGCGCCTCGGGGCTTCGCGTTTCTAGAGGCGCCTGAACGCGTCTGCCGAGCCTCCATGGCGGCGGCTCGCGTACGCTCCCCCTCGATCACCCGCGCAGCAGCGGCCGGTGGATGACGATTCCGTTCCGACCGGCGTTTCGGCCTCGGGGCGGTGTCGCTCTGCTGCGCGCTGTCCGCAACCGCGCGGGTTCGAGAGGCTCGTCGACTGCGTCTTTAGGCTATGAACCGTGATGCAGAAAGGAACACGATGACGAGACAACGCGATGACAAGGCCGCGGAGAAGCTCTTTGGCGGCAAGGCCCTCGAGCTCGTGGCCTATCAGGCCGGCGCGGTGGTGAGCCGGGAGATCCTCAAGAAGAAGACGGGCAGCGTGACCGCGTTCGCCTTCGACCAGGGCCAGGGCCTGAGCGAGCACACCGCACCCTTCGACGCGCTCGTGCAGGTGCTTGAGGGGGCGGCCGAGATCGCCATTGGCGGCGAGCCGCGCCGGGTCGCACATCGCAGGCTATTGCCCGCAACCCAACTTCATGGCGGACGCCTTGCCCAAGTTCTCATCCCGTCGCGCCGGCGGAGTCACGGGTGTCTTCAGCTCAAGCGACCCGCGTGAAAACCGTGAATTCCGGATGAGCCTCTCCTGCGGAGAGGCTCAGGGCGAGTTGATCCTGATGCCGGCGATCGTCCCGCACGCCCTGAAGGCGCTCGAGCGCTTCAAGATGCTGCTGGTGATGATCCGCGAGCCGGCGACGTGACAGCGCCTGGCCGCTGACCTCGCACGGCGTCAGGGGAGCGCCTGGGCTGGCCGGGTCGGCTGCCCGCGGGGGGGCCTTGCCGGTCCCGCCAAGCACGTGCCGCCCCGCATACTCCGCGCCTGCGGCCGGAAGCTGCGGCGCCGCGCCGCTTCAGGGCGCACCTATCTCGGGACTTCGGTTGCATCCGGCCGTCTGGCCGGTAGATTCCCTCCCCAAGTGAACGGAAGCTCCCGCGCTTCCACCTGGCAACTGCGGACGAGGGGTTGGACGATGAGCGAATCGCGGACGGGTGTCCTCTCGAGGGCGGTCTGGGTGCGCGCGGTCCTCCTGTGTCTTCTTCCTGCGGTGGCCGCGTGCGCGTTCTCGGGGACGGAGCGGCGCGCCTGGAAGGACTACGACGGGCCCGGCGCGGAGCACTTCCTGCGCGAGGAGATGGTGGACCTGGAGATCCTGGGGGACTTTGGTGAACCCACGAACCGCGCCTTCCGCAACTTCAACCACTTCTTCACCGTCGCCCTCGTCGATCCGCTCTACCGCGGCTACCGCTGGGTCCTGCCCGAGGCGGTGCGCAACTCGATCGGCCGGCTGGGGCGGAACCTGGCCTATCCCAAGCGCCTGGTGAACAACCTGCTGCAGGGTCGCTTTGCCGGCGCGGGCACGGAGACGCTGCGCTTCCTGATCAACACCACCGTGGGGATCGTCGGACTGTTCGATCCGGCCTCGGGACTGCTCGAGCTCGAGCCGTCGGAGGCGAGCTTCTCCCAGACCTTCGACAAATGGGGGTGGGACGGCAGCCAGTACCTGGTCGTGCCGATCCTGGACAGGGGAAGCGACCGGGACACTCCGGCGGCGCTCCTCGACATGGCGTTCAATCCCGGAGCGCTCGCCCCCGGCCTGTCCCTGCTGCTGAAGGTCGACAGGGAGGGCGCGCGGCTTGACGACTACAGGCGGCTCTACCGCACGTGCTACGACCCCTATGCCTTCCTGCACATCATCTTCCAGCTGGGCCAGGGCGGCGAGAACCGCGCGTTCAAGTACGAGGCGCAGAAGTGCAGCGAGGCGGAGACCATCAAGGAGATCTTCTTCCGGCCCAAGGACGAGGACTTCGCTTCCGCCTGCGAGGACGACGAAGTCCTGATCGCGGCGACCGCAAAGCAGCTGCCTTACTCGTACATCCTGCAGCCCGAGCCCGCGCCCATCGTCTTCATCTTGCCGGGTCTGGGCGGACACCGCGACTCGGAGGCGAGCCTGGCGCTCATGGAGATGGTGCATCGCCACGGCTTCTCCGCCGCCGCCATCAGCAGCACCATGTGCTGCGAGTTCATGGAATCCGCGGCCACGGTCGCGGTGCCCGGCTATGGGCCGTGCGACGCCGCCGACGTGCACGCGGCTCTCGACGCGATCTGCAAGCAGCTGCAGGAGGAGCACCCGGGCCGCATCACCAGGAAGGGCCTGCTCGGGCTTTCGCTCGGCGGCTACCACGCGCTGCTCATCGCCGCCGCGGCGCAGGCTCCGGGAAACGCGCTCATGGACTTCGACCGCTACGTGGCCGTGAGCCCGCCCGTCAGCCTGAGGAGCAGCATCGCCGAGCTGGACGAGTGCTTCCACGCACCCGAGCAGGCCGCCCCCGGGGACAGGGCCGCGCAGCGCGCGTGGGCCAACGAGACCGGCATGAAGGTGTTGAGGCTCGTGGCGCAAGGAGTGCCAGCGGCTGATCCGATTCCCCTGAGCGCGCTCGAGGCGCGTTTCGTCATCGGCCTGTACTACCGGCTGCAGCTGATGTTCGTCATCCACTGCAGCCAGAGCCGGCACGACCTGGGCGTGCTGCAGACGGACCTCGGCAGCATCATCCGCGGACCGTCCTACGAGGAGATCTTCGACTACTCCTTCCTGGAGTACCTCTACGCCTTCGTTCTGCCGTACTACGCCAAAGAGAAGGGACAGGTCAGCGGGCCCGAGGAGTTGATCCGCAAGGCCTCCCTGACGGATTGTGAGCGCCTGCTGCGCAAGAACAAGAAGGTGCGGCTGTTCGCCAACGAGGACGACATCCTGCTGGCGGAGGCGGATCGGGCCTGGCTGAGGAAGCTGCAGGCCCATTTCTTCCCGGACGGCGGCCACACCGGCAACCTGTGGAGGACCGAGGTCCAGGAGCGGATCATGGAGGAGCTCTCGGACCTCGCTCCGGGCAAGTGACGCCCGTGCGCCGGGGATCCGCGGCGCGAGCAGGGGCTCCTTCCTCGAACTGGACGGCGGGCTGTCCGGCGCGCCGCATTCCCCTTGACACAAGTTTCCATCTGGTATTCTAGGCATTCGAGGGAGGCGCATGGACCCCGCTGAAAGAGGAGCGGTGAGCGAGCGGTTCGCGCGGCTGTGCCGCGAACGCGGCCTGGCGCGTACGGTGCAGCGCCGGGCGATCCTCGGAATCATCGCGGAGCGAACGGATCATCCGAGCGCGGACCAGGTGTTCGAGGCGGCCAGGGAGCGCCTTTCGGGCGTCTCGCGGACGACGGTCTATCGGGTGCTGGAGATGCTCGCCGACCTGGGCGTGATCACGAAGGCGTGTTCTCCCGGCTCCGCGACGCGCTTCGACCCGATGACGCGGCGCCACCACCATCTCGTCTGCCTGCGCTGCGAGAGGCTCGTCGACATCGTCGATGAGCGCCTCGGTCGCGGCGTCGAGCTGCCGGCCGAGCAGGCGCGCTCCTTCCTGGTTCACGACTTCTCGATTCACTTCCACGGCATCTGTGCGGCTTGCCGGCGGAAGGCGCGGGCGCCACAGAAGGGCTCAGTCGCTGCGTCGAGCAGCGCGCGCAAGCACGGCTCGAGGCGGCACAAGGCGATGAAGAAAGAGCAAAGGAGAAAGAGATGACGGGTCTTCGTCGATTCAACGGACTGCGCGGCGGCTGGTCGATCGCGGCTGTCGCCGTGCTGCTGACCGGGGCGGCCGGGTGTTTCCTCGCCGTGGCGCAGGAGCAGCCGGCGAGCAGCTACGCGCCGGTCGTGGCCCAGGAGAAGTTCGAAGTCACTCTGGCGCGGATGGCGGCGGCCAAGCCGGCGATCATGAAGCGCCAGATGGACCTGCTGAACGAACGCTACGACCTGAGCGACCGCGCGGCCGCGGGCGTGGCCATGTCGCGCGGCAAGGGGGTGCAGGAGGGCGTGCGCGTGCAGCTGCCCGCGGGGGCCGCCTGGCAGGACCTGGCGGCGCTGACGCCGGCGCAGATCAAGGAGCGCGGCCTTTGGCCGAGAGGCTTCCTGCCGCTGCCGCATCCAAACCACGCCGAGGGCGGCATGGTCTTCCCTCAGCATCACATCGACGAGATCAAGCGCCAGACCGGCGTGGATCTCACGCGCTTCGACCTGGACTACGACCTGCCGATCCACTTCCTGCCGGAGTATCCGCCGGCGATGTTCCTTACCACGCGTCCCGACCTCGGCGACGTCTCCCAGGGCAAGGTCGTCACGATCGACAACTACTTCGAGCTGTTCAACGGCATCCTCAACCCCAAGCAGCTCGAGGGGCTGCGCCTGTTGATCACGCCCTTCCCGCAGCAGCAGTTCAACCAGACGGAGGATCGGCGCAGCGCACGGCCTCACCGCGGCGTGACCTGCTTCGACTGCCACGTCAACGGCCACAGCAACGCCACCACGCACCTCGTGGGCGACATCCGGCCGCAGGAGTTCCGCCACGGCCTGGACACGCCTTCCCTGCGCGGGGTGAACATCCAGCGGCTGTTCGGCTCGCAGCGAGCCCTGAAGAGCATCGAGGACTTCACCGAGTTCGAGCAGCGCGCCGCGTACTTCGACGGCGACCCGGTGATCGCCACCAAGAAGGGCGTGAACATCCTGGAACGCGGCAGCCAGGTGCACTTCATGGCCGAGTTCCAGGCGCTGCTCGACTTCCCGCCCGCGCCCAAGCTGGACGTATTCGGCAAGCTCGACGAGGGCCTGGCCAGCGAGGCCGAGTTGCGCGGGCAAGAGGTCTTCTTCACCAAGGGGCGCTGCGCCGAATGCCATCCGGCCCCGTACTACACGGACAACCTCATGCATAACCTGCGTGCCGAGCGCTTCTTCGCGCCGCAGATGGTCAACGGCCGCATGGCCTCCGCCGACGGCCCGATCAAGACCTTCCCTCTGCGCGGGATCAAGGAATCGCCGCCTTACCTGCACGATCGGCGCTTGCTCACGCTCGAGGACACGGTCGAGTTCTTCAACCTGGTGACGGACACCAAGCTGTCCGAGCAGGAGAAGGCGGACCTGGTGGCCTTCATGCGCTGCCTCTGAGCGGCCGCGCAAGCTGTGGCGCGAGGCGTGCGGCGGCGGCACGTTCTCGCCGCCTGCCCGAGATCGGCCTGCGTGCGGCGCCGCCGCGCGGCGCAGGCGCTTCAGCGAGCGAGGAGCGACGATGAGCTCAAGAGGAAAGCGAGGCAGCGAGAGGGGGTTGAGGGTCCTGCAGGAGACTCCCCCCTGGGACTGGCCCGAGGATGCCGGCAGGATGCTCGCCAGCGTGCTCCGCGACCGGGAGGCGGCCGGCGCCGACCGAGTGCTGGCCGCGGAGCTCGCGGGCGAGTTCAGCGTGATCGACGACGATCTGGCCAAGACGCTCCTGTCGATCGTGCAGGACGGCGCCGAGACCGATGAGCTGCGCGGCCCGGCGGCGATCTCCCTCGGACCGGTCCTCGAGCAATCGGATTCGGCGGATTTCGAGGACGCGGACGACGCGGTGATCTCGCAGGAGACGTTCCTCGGCATCCAGAGCTCCCTTGGCGCGCTCTACCGGGACGCGGGTGTTCCCAAGGAGGTGCGCCGCAGCATCCTGGAAGCGTCGGTGCGCGCTCCGCAGGAGTGGCACGCCGAGGCGATCCGCGCCGCGCACGCGAGCGGCGACGAGAAATGGGTCCTGACCGCCGTCTTCTGTATGCGCTTCGCGCGCGGTTTCGAGCGCGAGATCCTGGCCGCGCTCGAGAGCGATGACCGGGGCGTTTGCTACCAGGCCATATGCGCCGCCGGCGTCTGGTGCGTGGATGATGCCTGGCCTCGCGTGGCGGCGCTCCTTGCCTCCGCGAAGACCGAGAAGAAGCTGCTGCTCGCCGCGATCGAAGCCGCGGCCAGCATCCGTCCGCAACAGGCAGAGGAGGTCCTCGGCCACATCGGCGGCTCGGCGGACGAGGACATCGTCGAGGCGGTGGAGGAGGCCCTGTTCATGGCCGCGGCAACGGGGGACGACGAGGGCGAGGACGACGAGGGCTTGCGCTATTGAGCGCCGGCCGCGGCGCCGTCACTCCAGCGCGATGTCGTCCACGCAGAACCAGCCGCGGGATCGACCGCTCTCGGGCGGGTCGATGGAGAAGGCGACGCCCATGGCCCGCGCCGGATCGAAGCGCGCCGCCGCGTCCCCCTGCCAGGAGGGCTGGGAGAGCTGATCCCAGGTGATGGCGGCGCGCTGCCAGCCCGCGACCGCCTCTTGCCCCGCCGTGACGCGGATCTCGAAGACGGCGAGGTCCTCGGGCGAGGCGCCGTTGTAGGCGATGAAGACGATCTCCTGGCCCGCGCGCTCGCAGTGGAAGTAGAAGGACGCTCCGCTGCTCGCCTTCCAGTCCCGGGGCGAGGGATGGACCAGGCCGCAGAGCCCGTAGCCGCCCGGGCCGATGTCGTACTCCACGCGCAGGCCGGCCTGGCCGGCGCGCGCGTTGTCGGGATCGAGCGCGCGGCTGACGCGGGTTTCCTCGGCGCCGTCCGAGAACACGGCCCAGGCATCGCACCCGGACTCGAAGTCGTCGATCAGCGCGCCCTGTTCCGCGTCCGGGGGAGCAGCCGGTTCCGCGCCCGGCGCCTGGGCCGGAGTGACGTCCGGCGGCTCCGCCTCGACGGGGGGCGGCGCGGCGCCCGGGGGCGCCGCGGGCGTGACGTCCGGCGGCTCCGGCTCCGCCGCGGGAACGGCCGCAGCCGCTCCTTCTTGCCAGCGGTGGTAGTACACGTTGAGCAGGGGCACGAACTCGGCCGTCGCCTTGCGGTTGCCGGGGGGCGCGGGATGGTCGTCTCCATCCGAAGGGTAGTGGAGCGTGTTCCGGCCCGCGCTCACGGCGTGCTCGATCGCGCCATCGCGGCAGCGGTGGTGGCAGTCCGGCCCGGTCAGCACGTTGTAGAAGTCGAACACCGCCACGTTGTCGTGCTCGTAGTCCGCGAGCCAGTCCTTGACCAGCCAGGCGTTGAAGGCGCGCGCGTTGCGCGCGTGGGCCGGATCCTGCACCGGCGGCGCGGTCACGATCACGAAGAGCCGATCGGGCCGGGCCGCGAACGCGGGGAGCAGCTCGTTGTAGATCGCCTTGGCGTTTCCCACGGTCAGCCCTTCTCCGCGGGCCGGCGGATCGTCGGGCGCGCCAGCCAGGTTCGAGTTGGGGAAGCACGACTTGAAGAGGATCACGCGGTTCTCGCCGCCGGGATCGGCCAGCGTGCGCGTGTATTCGGAGTGCCTGCTGCTCTCGGCGAAGAGCGCCGCGAGAAAGCGGCCGCTCTCTGGGCCTGTGAACCACTCGGGCCAGTCGGTGATGTCCGTGCGGTCGCCGATCCCGTCCGGGCCCCATCCGTAGTTCGTGTCGCTCACGAAGTAGTTGTTGCGTTCGAGCGCCAGCCCCAGGCCGCCATGCTCGTCCGCGAGCCAGTTCTCGCCGCACGAATGGTGCACGAAGACGAGCTTGACGGGCGAGGCGGGCGGCGACGGGTCGTTCCCCGCGGCGGCCGGCAGCTCGCGGCCGCAGGCGAGCACGAGCAGGAAGGTGCAAGCGGACCATGCGCTCCCCTGCGGGAAGCGCCCCAGGAAACCGGCATGACGAGTCATCGTTTGTCTCCCTGCGAGCCGCGTCCGCGGAATGCCGCGGCCGCACGCCCCGGCCATCATAGAGCCGGTGGAGGCAAAGACAGGGGACCGGTGCGTGCAAGTAACTCGACGGGCGGCGAGCGCACGCGCCGGAACGCGCTATCTGACGCGAATGAAAACGAGCCGCGGTCCCTGGAGGAGAACATGAGAGCATCGTGGCCGCCGGCCGCGGCTGCCGCCGCGGTCGCCCTGTTCACCCTCGCGTCCTTTGCCCAGGTCGGCGGGGAGAAGGCGCTGCCGCAGCACCTCGCTGACGGCGAGGAGTACACCCTGCCGCTCGACCAGCTCGTGCGCCACGGCCAGGCCGTGTTCGAGGCGCGCTGGACGCCGGCGGAAGGCTTCGGCCGGCCGGGCACCAAGGGCACGGGCGCGCCCCTCTCGGATCCCTCCGCCCTGCTGGACTTTCCGCGCAGCATGAACCGCGTCTCCGGCCCGGACGCCAACTCCTGCGCCGGCTGCCACAACGTGCCGCGCTCCGGGGGCGGCGGCGACTTCGTGGCGAACGTGTTCGTGCTCGGCCAGCGCTTCGACTTCGCGACTTCCGGGGCCTCTGCGGACGGCTTCATCACCAAGGGGACGACGGACGAGAGCGGCAGCGCCCCGACCCTGCAGGCCATCGCCAACTCGCGCAATACCCTCGGCATGTTCGGCTCGGGCTACATCGAGATGCTCGCCCGCCAGATCACGGCCGAACTGCAGGCGATCCGCGACGCCATCCCCCTGGGCGGGAGCGCTCCGCTCGTGGCCAGGGGCATCGACTTCGGCACGCTGGCGCGCGAGGCAGGCGGCGCCTGGGAGACGTCCGCCGTGGCGGGCCTGCCCGCGCCGAGCCTGGCGAGCGTCGGTGGCGCGCCGCCGAGCCTGGTGATCATGCCATTCCACCAGGCCGGGGCCGTGGTTTCGCTCAGGCAGTTCTCCAATAACGCCTACAACCACCACCACGGCATCCAGAGCAGCGAGCGCTTCGGCGCCGGGACCGATCCGGACGGCGACGGAATCGCGGACGAGTTGACGCGCGCGGACGTGACCGCGGTGACGGTGTTCCAGGCCTGCCTGCCGGTGCCGGGCCGCGTCATCCCGCGCGCCGCCGCGCTCGAGCAGGCGATCAGCGCGGGCGAGAAGACGTTCGTCGAGGTGGGCTGCGCCACGTGCCACATCCCCGAACTGCCGCTCGTCGACGGCGGCTGGAAGTTCTCGGAGCCCAATCCCTACAACCCGCCCGGCAACCTGCGGCCGCAGGACGTCTCGGAGCCGCTCGTCCTGAACCTGAACTCGAAGCAGCTCGAGCGGCCGCGTCTCGCGGCTCAGGACGGGGTCACTTGGGTCCCCTGCTTCACCGATTTCAAACTGCACGACGTCACCAGCGGTCCGGCCGATCCCAACCACGAGCCGCTCGACATGCTCAAGGTCGGCTCCGCGGCCCTGTTCCAGGGCAATTCCCGTTTCCTCACGCGCAAGCTGTGGGGCGTGGCCAACGAGCCGCCCTACTTCCATCACGGCATGTACTCGACGCTGCGCGAGGCGGTCGAGGCGCACGCCGGGGAGGCGCATGGGGTGATGGACGCCTTCCACGCGCTGAGCACCGCGGAGCAGGACGAGGTGATCGAGTTCCTGAAGACGCTGCAGGTGCTGCCGCCGGACGCGCGCGGGCGCGTCCTCGACGAGAACGGCAAGAGAAGGAAGTGGCACGCCTTCCCGTACGACCGCGCGCAGCACCTGCCGCCGAAGTGATCCGGGCGAGGAACGGCGCGGGTTTCCCGCGCCGCGGGCGCTACCGCGTCTTGGGGCCGGCCCGGCTCAACTGCGCGAGCGAGAAGCGGTCGCCGCGGGCCTGCCCGCCGCCCTTCCGGCCGCGGCCGGGCGCGGCGCCGCCTCCAGCCGACCGGCTCTTCCGGCCGGAGGAGGCTCCGCCCCCTGTTCCGCCGCCGGCCGTCCGATGATCTCCAAGAGGTCGTGGACGATGTTCCGCAGGTGCGCGGCCTGCCCCGACATCTCCTCGGCCGTGCTGGCGGTCTCCTCGGCGAACGCCGCGTTCCGCTGCGTCACCTTGTCCATCTCGGACATGGTCATGTTGATCTGCGCGACGGCCGTGGCCAGCTCCCGGTTGGCGGCGCTGAGATTCCCGATCATCTGCGACTGCTCGCTGTTCCCCGCGGCGATGTCGCTGATCATCTCGCCGACGCAGGTCGCGCTCCGCGCGATCTCGTCGAAGGTCTGGGTGGTCTCGCCGGCGACGGCCACGCCGTTCTTGGCGCTCTTGACCGACTCGGCGATCAGCTGCGACGTATTGCCCGCGGCGTTCGCCGAGCGCTGGGCCAGGTTCCGCACCTCCACGGCCACCACGGCGAACCCCTTGCCCGCCTCTCCGGCTCGGGCCGCCTCGACCGCCGCGTTCAGGGCCAAGAGGTTGGTCTGGAAGGCGATCTCGTCGATGGTCTGGACGATCTTTGCCGTTCTCTCCGCCGAGCTGCGTATGCCGTCGATGGCCTGGCTCAGGCGGGACATCGAGGCCTGGCCGCCAGCCACGGTGGCGCCGGCCGCCTTCATCAGGTCGTTGGCGCGCAGGGCCGTGTCGGCGCTGGCGTGAGCAGTCTCGTCGGCCTTCTGCGCGTTGTCGGCGCTGTCCTGCGTCATGGTGGAGATTTCCTGCAGGCTGGCCGATGCCTCCTCGAGGGCGGCGGCTTGCTCCGAGGAGCCCTCCGCCAGTGATTGGCTCGTGGCGGAGACCATGGCCGCGGCGTTGGTCGAGTGCTCGGCGGCTTCCTTGAGGAGCGTGATGATCCGCTTGATCGGGCGCGAGATCGAGCCTGCCACTGCGAGCGCCACTGCGATGATGGCCAGCACGCCGGCGAATCCCACGATGCCGATGGTCCACTGCATGGAAACGACCGCGGCCAGGGCCTCGGTCGCGTCCACCTTCGCGTTGAGGCAGTAGGTCACGCCGTCGCCGGCATGCACGGGCGCGTACGCGATGATCGCCTCGTTGCCGACGTAGTCGGTCACGTACTCGACCCCGGCCGCGCCGCGCTCGTGGACCGCGCGCGTGGCCGGCGTGTCCACTCTGCCGGCCGCCGGATCGCGGAACGACGCCTCGACCGAGTGGTTGATCGGGTCGCGGTACGAGTCGGAGCGCATGAGGTAGTCCGAGCCAACGAGGATCGTCTCGCCCGTCTCGCCCATGCCCGCGCGCATGCCCATGATCCCGTTGATGGCGTCGAGCGAGAGCTGCAGGGCGACGACGACGTCGGCCCTGCCGTCCGTGACCACTGGCTGTGCGATGAACGCGGCCGGGTCGCCGTTGCTGGGCGCGTAGGGAGAGAAGTCCTCCATGCCGAACGCCCCGGTCTCAAGCACGCGACGCACCAGCCTGCCGAGACCGCTGTCCGCGTACTGGCCGTTCACCAGGTTGCTCTGGTAGTCGGGTTCGTGGCACACGGTGTAGAAGCAGTAGCCGTCCGGGTTGATGAGGAACAGGTCGTAGTAGCCGTACAGCTCCACGTACCGGCTGAAGAAGTCCTTGTCACTGCCCGCGGCCTGCGGGCAGAGCGCCTCGGCCACGTCGGTTTCCGCCAGAAGCCCCCAGGTCACGTTGCCGACCTGGACCGGACAGTAGGCGCTTAGAACCGGGTTGCCGTTGTAGTCGATGACGACGTCGGCGCCGGTCTCTCCCGCGCAGGCGGCCGTCGACGCCGGCGTGTTCACGCTGCCCCTGGCCGGATCGGCGAAGGACGCCTTGACGGAGTGGCCCGCCGGGTCGAGGAACGAGTCGGAGCGCATGAGCTGATCCTGGCCGACGAGGTACGTCTCGCCGGTCCTGCCCAGGCCGGCGCGCATCCCGGTGATCTCGTTGATCTTGTCCAGGGCCACCTGGAACGCGATGCATCCCTGCCATTCGCCGCCGGGGCCGGTGACGCGCGCGATCATGAAGGCGGCCGGATCGCCGTTCGAAGGCGCGTAGGGCTGGAGGTCGCCGACCGCCAGCTCCAGGGCGGGCTGGTCGCGCAGCATGCTGTACGCCTGCCCAAGGGAGGTGTCGCGGAGCGGCTCCCGGTCCAGGAACAGGCCGAGGTCGGGCTCCTTCGCCTTGGTGTAGACGATGGCGCCCTTGGACGAGATCAGGAACACGTCGTGCCAGCCGAAGTCGGCGCAGAGGTCGGCGAAGGCCTGGTCGTGCTGCCCGGCGAGGCTCCTCCATGCGTCGCTGTCCGGCGAGTCGCCGCTGCTGGCGCAGGCCTGCTCGAACTCGCTGAGCCGCTCTCGGAACCAGGGGTTGTCCCTCACCACGAGCAGCTCGGATCTCATGTCCGCGAACAGGTTCTCGAGCTGCCGTTTCTTGGTCTCACGGACCGCGATGAGCTTGGCGAACGCCTCTCGGCGCAGGGTATGCACCATCTCGACCAAAGTGTGGAGATCGGTCGCGCGCGCCGCGAAGTACTCTTCGACCTGGCCCTTCTTCACGTCCCGGATCGAGGTCAGCTTCTGGAACGCCTGCTCCTCCAGTTCCATGCGCGAGCGCCACAGACCGAAGACGCTCGCGGTCGCGAAAGGGATCACTCCGACGAGCAAGAAGAAGAGGATCAGCTTCGTATGGAGCGTCATTCGCCGCATGCTCGACTCCCGAGGTTGGCGTGGCGGGCAGCCTGGATCCACTGGCCGCAACAGGAGCGCCAGAGCGCACGGCGACCCTCGCGAGCCCGCGCGCTGCCCTCCCTTGGCGGTCACAGCTCTGTATCGGGCGAGGCGGCACACGGACTTGGGCAGAAACGGGTTCTCCCGCGGCCGGACGGAATGGCGCGGGCGGCGCGCGCAAGGACGAACGCCGGCGCCGGCGGGGAGGCCCCCGGCCGCGGGCGGCTTTCCGCTCCGCGAAGATAGGGCGGCTCTGGTCTAATAACGGGCCCATGGTCGGCTCAGCTGCTGCCCCCGCGCGCTCCCCGCTCGCGCCGCGCCGCGCGCGCGGCGGCGTCGTTCTCCTGGCGCTCGCCGCGGCAGGGTGCGGCCACGCGGGCGCTGAGCGAGGCGGGCCGGCAGGTTCCGGAGAGGGAGCGGCGGCCGCTGCGGCGGTCGAGGTCGGCACGGCTCTCGCCCAGATGCGGCGCTGGCCCGAGGTGCTGCGCGTGCCCGGGAACCTCGAGGTCTTCGAGCGCTCCACCCTGGGGAGCAAGGTGAGCGGCAGGCTCCAGTCTCTGCTCGTGGACGTGGGGAGCGGCGTGTCCCAGGGTGATCTTCTGGCGCGCGTGGACGACGTCGACTACCGCCTGCACGTGGCTCAGGCCGAGGCGCAGGTGCGCCAGGCGCGCGCCTTGCTCGGTCTGCCGCCGCAGGGCGAGGACGACGCGCTCGACGCGGAAGAGACGACCCAGGTGCGCGAGGCGCGCGCCGTGCTGGAAGAGGCCTCCGCCCGGCTCGCGCGCGCCACCGTCCTGCGCTCGCAGGGGATCGCCACGGACGCGGAGTACGACGTGGCCGCGGCCGCCGCGCGCGTGGCGCAGGAGCGCACCCAGGGCGCGCTGCAGGAGGTGGAGAGGCTGCGCGCCCAACTGCAGCAGGGGCGCGTGGCGCTGTCCATCGCGCGCCAGCAGCTCGCGGACACCGAGATCCGCGCTCCCTTCGACGGCGAGGTGCTGGCGCGCCGCGCCGGCCGCGGCGATTACCTGAACGCGGGCAGCGCCGTGGTGGAGCTGGCCTGCGTCGATCCCCTGCGCCTGCGCGCCGAGGTGCCGGAGCCGGACGCGCCGCGCGTGCGCGCGGGCCAGCGCGTGCGCTTCACCGTGGATGGCGACCCGGGAACCTACGAGGGCGCGCTGGTGCGCGTCCCGCCCGAGCTCAACCAGGCCAACCGCTCGCTCTACGCCGAGGCCGAGGTGCAGAACGCCGCGCGCGAGGGAGTGCGGCCCCTGCGCGGCGGCTCCTTCGTGCGGGCCGAGATCGTGCTCGACGAGGCGGCCGAGGCGCTCGCAGTGCCCGTTGCGGCGCTGCGCTCGTTCGCCGGCGTGGACCGCGTCCTCGTGGTCGTGGAGGGCAAGGTCGAGGAGCGCCTGGTGGAGATCGGCCGGCGGGAGGGCGGGTTCCTGGAAGTGCTGAAAGGACTCGTCCCCGGGGAGCGCGTCATCCTCGAACCCGGCAGCCTCGGCGCGGGGCGGCCGGTGCGCGTGCGGGAGTAGCCGCGATGCACGCCCTGGCCGCGCTCTGCATCCGGCGGCCGGTGTTCGCCTCCATGCTCATCCTCACCCTCGTGGTGATCGGCGGCGCGAGCTACCTGCGCCTCGGCGTCGATCGCTATCCGACCGTGGACGTGCCCACGGTCACGGTGCGCACCATCCTCCCTGGCGCATCTCCCGAGGAGATGGAGACCGAGGTGTCGCAGCTCATTGAGGAGGCGGTCAACACCGTGGAGGGGATCGACGAGCTGCGCTCCATCTCCATGCCGGGGCAGTCGCTCGTCGTGGTGAGCTTCGACCTCGAACGGGAGATCGAGACAGCCGCCCAGGACGTGCGCGACCGGGTCGCCACCGTGCTGCGCGACCTGCCGCGCGAGGCCGATCCGCCCATCATCGCCAAGCTCGACAACGACGACAGTCCGATCCTCTCCGTCGCCCTGTCCGCCGCGCGGCCGCTCAGGGAGCTGACCGAGCTGGCCGACAAGGTGGTCAAGACGCGCATCGAGCGCTCGCCGGGAGTGGGCGACGTGACGATCGTCGGCGGGCTCAACCGCGCCATCTGCGTCTGGCTGGACGCGGACCGCCTGGCGGCCTACCAGATCCCGGTCACGGCGGTGCGCGACGCGGTCGTGCGCCAGAATGCCGAGATGCCCGGCGGCAACGTGACCGGGCCGGTGCGCGAGGAGACGCTGCGCACCCTCGGGCGCTTCCTGGATCCGCGCGACTTCGAGGACCTGGTCGTGGCCACGGTCAACGGCGCGCCGCTGCGGATCGGGGACATCGGCCGCGCCGAGGACGGCGCCAAAGAGCAGCGCTCGGTGGCGCGCCTCGACGGCGTGCCGACCGTCACTCTGCAGGTGCGCCGCCAGTCCGGGGCGAACACCGTCGGCGTCATCGACGGCGTGAAGGAGCGCCTCGACCAGGTGCGCCCCGAGCTGCCGCCGGACGTGCGGCTCGAGGTGATCATCGACCAGTCGCGCTTCATCCACGCCGCCCTGCACGAGATTCGCCTGCATCTGATCATGGGCAGTCTGCTCGCCTGCTGCGTCGTGCTCCTCTTCATGCGCAGCTGGCGCTCGACGATCATCGCCGGAGTCGCCATCCCCACCTCGGTCATCGCCACGTTCGGCGCCATCTATGCGTTCGACTTCACGCTGAACAGCGTGACCATGCTCGCGCTCGTGCTCATGGTGGGGATCGTCATCGACGATGCCATCGTCGTCTTGGAGAACGTGTTCCGCTTCGTCGAGGAGAAGGGCATGCAGCCCTTCGACGCCGCGCGCGAGGGGGTGCGGGAGATCGCCTTCGCCGTCCTGGCCACCACCTTGAGCCTCGCTGTTATCTTCATCCCCGTGTCCTTCATGTCGAGCGTGTCGGGGCGCTTTCTCTACCAGTTCGGCATTACCGCGGCCGTGGCGGTGATGGTCAGCCTGCTGGTCTCCTTCACGCTCACGCCGGCCATGAGCGCGCGCCTGCTCGGGGGGGCTCCCGCGGCGCCGCCGCCCGGCGCCCGCGCCCGTTCGCGCGCCGGGTTCTACGGAGTGCTGGAGCGCTTCTATCTGGCCGCGCTGCATCTGGTCATGCGGCGCCGCCTGCTCACGCTGCTGCTGTTGGCGGCGATCGCCTGGTCGGCCCGGCCCCTCTACCGCCAGGTGGCGCAGGAGTACGTGCCGACCGACGTGGACGAGGCCGAGTTCGACGTGCAGGTGAGCGGCCCGGAGGGGCTGAGCCTGGCGGCGATGGACGAGGTCATGAAGGCGGTGGAGGCGGAGGTGCGCGCCATCCCCGAGGTGCGCGCCGTGCTCGCGACCACGGGCGGCGGGTTCCTGAGTCAGACCAACCGCGGCAGCCTCTACGTGCGCATCGCGCCGCACGAGGAACGGCTCTTCTCCATTCCGCGCCTGCTGCGCGCGCTTGCCGCGGGCGATCCGGGCCGCGCCTGGCGCGGCAACGCCAGCCAGCGCGAGATCATGGGCGAGGTGCGGCGCCGCCTGGCGCGCTTCGCGGAGTTGCGCTACCAGGTGCGGAACGCGCAGTCGTTCAGGATGGCCGGGGGCATGTTCGAGATCGACTTCGCGCTGCTCGGGCCGGACCTGGCGACGCTGGAGAGCTATGCCGAGGAGCTCAGGCGGCGCTGCCTGGACCTCGGGGGCATCGTGGACGCGGACACGACGCTGCGCCTGGACAAGCCCGAGCTGCAGGTGTGCATCGACCGCGAGCGTGCCGCGGACCTCGGGGTCAGCAGCCAGGACATCGCCCAGGCGCTGAGGATCATGGTGGGCGGGGACGAGCGCGTGTCGCGCTTCCACGACCCGGGACTGAACGAGGACTACGACGTGCAGCTCCGCCTGGAGCAGGAGGACCGCGTCAACCGCGACGCCGTGCTGCGGCTCTACGTGCCTGCCGCGAGCGGGCGCCTCGTGCGCCTGAGCAACGTAGTGAAGCTGCTGCCGGCGGACAGCGCGTCGCGCATCGACCGCGTGGACCGGCAGCGCGTGGTGCGCCTGCGCGCGGGCGTGGGACCGGGCTTTGCGCTCGCGGACCGGCTCGCGGCCATCCGCGGGGCCGTGGCCGACATGAACCTGCCGCCCGCCTACCGCACGCAGCTCTCCGGGCGCGGCCGCGAGCTGGAGCGCACCTTCGGCGAGTTCCTCTGGGCCTTCCTCCTGTCCGTGATCTTCATGTACATCATCCTCGCCGCGCAGTTCGAGAGCGTGGTGCATCCCTTCACCATCCTGCTGTCGCTGCCCCTCTCCCTGCCCTTCGGCCTGCTTTCGCTCTGGGTCACGGGCAACACGCTCAACCTGTACTCGGCGCTCGGCCTGCTGGTGCTGTTCGGCGTGGTCAAGAAGAACGCCATCCTGCAGATCGACCACATGAACAAGCTGCGCCAGGCCGGCCGCTCGCGCCTCGAGGCGATAATCGAGGGGAACCGCGATCGGCTGCGGCCCATCCTCATGACCACCCTCGCCCTGGTGTGCGGGATGATCCCGCTCGCCGTGGGCAGCGGGCCCGGAGCCGAGGAACGGCGGGCCATTGCCGTGGTGGTGATCGGCGGCCAGACGTTGTCGCTGTTCCTGACGTTGATCGTGACGCCAGTGGTGTATTCATTGCTCGACGATCTGGGACGGGTGCTGAGGAGACGGCAGAAGGCGTAGGAGGGAGGGGAGGGGACAGGGAGGAGCGTCGCGGCCGTTTCCCTGGCGTCCGGGGACGGCTGCGCGACGCCCGGTGCATCGCGTGCGCGACGAACGAGGAGAGGCTCGTCGAGGGGGAGGCGATACTGGCGGTTCGGAGGCGTGAGGGACGCTGGGTGTGAACTGGTACGAGCGTCGCGGGCCGGCCCCTTCCCCAGGGAAACGCCGCCGCGCTGACCGCTCCCTTTTGCCGGCGAGGCCATCGACGCTGCCTCTCCCCGCGCCGACACGCTCCGTGTCAAGGACCGGCCTGCAAAGTCCACCCTTGGTTCGGCCAAGCAGGTCCACTTGTCGAGCACGATCGGATGGCGTGCTCGGCGTTGTGCACGAAGGCGGTGTGGGCGCCGTGCAGAATCGCTGGTCGGGTCAGCCAAACTGGTCCACCGCGGCTGGCGGCATGTTTCTTGCGAAACGGGCCAGGGATCGGGGGCGGAAAGAGCGGCAGCGGACGGCCCGGCGTGAGCTCTTCGGGGTACGAGCCGTGGGGAGGCCGTGGGCAGGTAGCGGTGTGGGAAACTCCGCCGTTCAAGCAGGCAGGGAGTTTTCCACGCCGCGTCAGCTGTCCACGGCCTCTCCACGGCGGTGACCAGGACACGAGACTCTCCGCGTCGCTCCGCGCGCGTGGCGCACGTCCGCACCAGCATCTTTCACCCCTTCCGCTTCTTCGTCGGCGGCGGGTTGCGGTACGAGTCGCCATCCATCACGATCACCTGCGCGTCGTGCAGCAGGCGGTCCATGGCGGCGCTCGCCACCAGCGCGTCCAGGAAGAGCGGTGGCCATTCCGCGATCGCCCGGTTCGAGGTCACGATCATCGAGCCGCGC
>JACQZJ010000087.1 GCA_016213895.1 Planctomycetota bacterium
GCGGCCAGGACGTCGGCGCAGCCGTCGCCGTCCACGTCGCCCGCCGTGCCCACCGCGTAGCCGGACTGCTCGCCGTCCTGATCGCTCTCGCCGGTCCACGCCGGCGCTCCCGCCAGGCCGGAGGGAGCGCCGTGGTAGACGAAGGCGCGGCCCTCGTCGTTCTGGCCGTTGTCGTGCCCGTGCGCGCCCACGATGACGTCGGCGCGGGCGCCGCCGTTCACGTCGCCGGCCGTGGCCACGCAGCAGCCGAACTCCTCGTCGCTCTGCGTGCCGTAGTCGACCCAGGCCGCCGGAGCCTGGAGCCCGAGCGGGGAGCCGTGGTAGACCAGGGCCCGTCCCTCGTTCTCCTGGTTGCCGTCGAAGTGCGGCTCGCGCACGCTGGCGTCGGAGAAGCCGTCGTCATTGACGTCGCCGGCCGTGCCCACCGAGTGGCCGAAACCCTTGCCGTACTGCTCGCTCTGCGCCTGGAAGGAGGGAGCGCTGCCCAGCCCGGCCGGTCCGCCGTGATAGACGTAGACGCGGCCGTCCAGGCCGGTCTCGCCCACGATGACATCGGCGTAGCCGTCGCCGTTGACGTCGCCGGCGGTCGCGACCGACGCGCCGAACAGGGCGTTCTTGCGGTTCCCTTCCGCGGTCCAGACCGTGAACCCGCCGAGGTAGACGAAGACGCGGCCTTCGTCCGCCTGTCCGGCGTCGTAGTAGGGAGCGCCTACGATCATGTCGCCGTGGCCGTCGCCGTTGATGTCCCCGGCCGTGGCCGCCGCGAAGCCGAAGCCGCAGTACGCCTGGTTCCCTTCCACGAGCCAGGCGGGCGTGGTGATGAGCGGGTCGATGGTCAGCGGGTAGGCCGCGCGCGCGTCGTCCACGAGGATGCGCAGGAGGCCGTGCTCGACCTCGAACCAGGCGGAAAGCGGCGCGCCGCGCGCGTCGCTGGCCGCGAGCTGGCCGTACTCGAGGGCGCGGACTCCTTGCGGCGTGGCGAAGAACACGCTCCGGCCATCCGCCGCGAGCGCAGGCTGAAGAGCGCCCGCGAGGCCGATCTCGAGCGCCAGCGGGCCGCTTCCCGCGGGCGGCGCGGCGATGGTGAAGCCCTGTTCCAGTCCGCGCGGCTCGTTCACGTACCATTCGGTCAGACCGTCCCGGCGATACTCCACGCGGTCGTTGCACGCCTGCGGCTCGGCCCGGCCCGCCTGCCGCAGCGAACCGGCGCGGCCGCAGGCCGACAAGGAAGCGCGCCACTCCCAGGAAGTGGGGTCCGCCAGGCGCGGCACCACGCGGATGCCCTCGGGCGCGAAGTACGTGCGCAGCCCTTGCGCGCGGTTCGGCGCCTGGAACGTTCCGGCGGCGCCGGAGCGGCCCGCGTCCGCCTGTCGCGTGACCTCGTACTCGGAGCGCTGGATCTCCCGGAACGCGGCCGACACCCAGCCCGCCGGCGGCGCGTCCGTTGTCTGGCGAGCGCCGGCCTGCGCGGGGAGAACGGCGAGCGCGAGGAGCGCGGCGCCGAGCGGCGACGATCTCGGTCTTCTCATGGAGAGCCTCCAGCGTGAAGCGGCTTCTGGCGGCGCGCGGAGCCATCCTCGGCGCGGCGGCCGCGTCATCCTGGCGGGGCAGCCCGGACAGGGCGCGGGCACAGGCAGTTTAACACCGGCCGCGGCCGCGCGCGGGCCGGAGCGCGGCCCTCGCGGACGGCGCGTTGCCCGCGCCTCGGGCGCGCGCACCGGGACGGGCTATCTTCCGGCAAGGCCGCGCTCGCATGAGCGCGGTGCGCTCGGCCGCTGGCGGAGGCACGCGTGACATGAACGCTCAGGCACGGCTCGTGGATGATGAGGTTCGGAAAGGACTGGAGGGGCTCGGCGGCTGGCGGCTTGCCGCGGGTGCGATCGCGCGCGAGTTCCGCTTCGCCAGCTTCGTGGAGGCCTTCGGCTTCCTGGCCCGGGTGGCGCTGGTCGCCGAGTCGCTGCGTCACCACCCGGAGCTGACCAGCAGCTATGACCGCGTTACCGTCCGCCTCACCACGCACGACGCGGGCGGCGTCACCCGGCTCGACCTCGATCTGGCGGCGCGCATCGATCAGCTCGGCGACCGCTGACGCGCGAGCGTATGATGCCCCGCGCTCGCTTCGCATCGGACTGGAGATGAACGAATGGACGGACTCAGGAGCAAGATCGCGGAAGTGCTGCGCGGCCCGCAGCTCGCCTCCTTCGCCACCGTGACGGAAGACGGCAAGCCCTGGGTGCGCTACGTGGTCGTGGTCGCGGACTCCGAGCTGACGCTGCGCTTCGCCACCTACGCATCGTCACGCAAGGTGGCGCAGATCCGGCGGAATCCGGAGGTGCACCTCACCTGCGGCGTGGCTTCCCTCAACGACTCGAAGCCCTACCTGCAGATCCAGGGCCGGGCCGCGGTCACGGCCGACGACCGGGACCGCAGGGCCTTCTGGAGCGACATGCTCGCGCCATACTTCAAGGGCCCGGACGACCCGGACTACGTTGTTGTGCTGGTCAAGCCCTACCGCGTGGAGTACATGGGCGTGGGGGCCGTTTCCCCCGAGGTCCTCGAGCCGTAGCGGCGCGTGCCGGAGACCGGCGGCGGCGCGAGACATTTGTCGTGGCCGCGCCGCCATCGCTATAGTGGCGCCCCGTCGGGCCGGCGGCGGCGGAGAGGCGGCCGCTTGCTCGCGAAAGGAGATCCTCATGCGCGTGCAGGTCATGTTGTCGTTGGCGTGCCTTCTGGCCGCGGGATGCCAGCAGGTCGACGAGTTCCTGAATCCGTCGCCGACCACGGAGGGCAGCCGGGTTTCCGAGAAGCTCACGCAGCTTCCGGCTCCGGAGGCGGGCAAGGTGAAGACCGTCACGGTCTACAAGATCGAGAACAAGACCGGCTTCCCGCACGGGCTCGAGATCACCAACGGCATGACCGACCAGCTCATCACGGCGCTGGTCAAGACGAAGCACTTCAAGGTGGTGGAGCGCGCCGTGCTCGACGACGTGCTCACCGAGAAGAACCTGCAGCGGGCGGGAGAGACCACCGGGACCGTGGGCGAGACGCAGATGATGGGCGCAGAGCTCATCTTCGCCGGCGCGGTCACGGAGATGGATCAGAAAGGCGGGTTCGGGGTCGACCTGGGACACAGCGGCCTCGGCGCCGGCCTCAAGTCGTACACGGCGCAGGTGGGCCTGGACATTCGCATCATCGACGCCGCGACGAGCGAGGTCCTGGACTCGATCGACGTGCGGCGCGAGGTGAAGAAGACCGGGCTGAGCGGCGGCTCCTCGTGGGGCGTGAGCGCAGGCGTGGAGATCTCGAACGCGCTCGACCTCGCGGTCCGCGAGACGCTCGAGGAAGCGGTCTTCCAGCTCGTGACGCGCTTCGGCGCCAAGTAGCGCGGAGCGTCACTCGCCCCAGGCCCAGATTCCGTCCCTGTTGGACAGGCTGAAGTACTCGTCCGCGAGGATGCGGCGGTGCAGGAGTTCCTCCTGCGCGAGCCGATCGAAGAGCTTCCTGCCCTTGGCGTCGCCGCACTGCGCGGCCAGCTCCTGGTAGCGGCGCTGCGCCTCGCTTTCGGCGGCGATCGCCGCGCGCAGGATGTCCAGCACGTCGTCCAGCCGGCTCTCCGCGGCCTGGCCGCCCTCCGCCTCGGGCCGGGCGACGCGCAGCGTCGTCCCCTTGTACGCCCCGAACCCTTCCCCGGAGGCGAGGCTCGCGCGCAGTTCCGCCAGCTTGTCGTAGTGGCTCTGCTCGAAGTCGGCGAGCTGGTTGAGGAGATCGCGG
The DNA here is from genome assembly GCA_016213895.1 of Planctomycetota bacterium. Taxonomy (GTDB): domain Bacteria; phylum Planctomycetota; class B15-G4; order B15-G4; family JADJEK01; genus JACQZJ01. The sequence continues at coordinate 3,772 of JACQZJ010000087.1, forward strand.
CCGCGCGGGCTCCCGGCGCGGGCTGCGCCCTCGCGATAGAAGCGGCTGGCCTTCTGCTCGACATCCATGGCCTTGCCGATGGCCTCGAGCAGGAAGGAGTCGGGCTGGTTCATCGTGTTCTCCATTGCAGCTCTGGGGGCGCGAAGCGTCCAGGAATAGCCGGTCCAAGGGCCTTGTCAACGCCGCGCGCGCGGCGCTCGTCAGCGCGCGCGCCGAAAGGGCCAGGGGAAACGGCGCGCCGGACCGAGTCCGAGGACGGCGAAGAGCCCGGGGTAGAGGCGGTACGTCTCGCGCTCGGCCGCCCACGCGCCCCAGCGCTTGAGCATGTGGGGGGTGAACTCCGTCTCACGGATCATGCGGCAGGCCAGGCGGCGCTCGCCGCGCGCGTAGAGGTGCAGGCAGATGCCGGGCCGCATGTGCGTCCGGGTCTTCTGCTCCTCGATGCGCGCCAGGAAGGCATCCCAGATGCGCAGGGACTCCGCCGGGGCGAAGGAGCGCTCGTCGAGCAGATCGGAGAGCGCGCGCCCCTCCGGCAAGGGCTTCCTCACTACGAAGCCGGCGAGGTTGCCGGCGACGTGGACCATCTCCAGGCGATCCGCGAGCCGGCCGAGGCAGAGCGCCTGGGCGTAGGCCCTGGGGTAGGCGAAGTCCTGCGACGCGAGCAGGCTGACTCCGGGGAGGAGGGACGGGCCGAATTCGCGCAGGCAATGCACGAAGGGACGATGCGCCTTGGGAGCGTCGAGGAAGAGGATCTCGATCGGCCCCTGCCGCCAGCGCAGGTCCTTGATCTCGGTGGAGGTGAGGACCAGGTCCTGGTGGACCGGCAGGAGCGTCGAGCGCACCAGCGGCGCGGTGTCGCTGCCGGGCGCGAGGCCTTGCGGCGCCGCCGCGTGCTCGCGCCAGCGGAAGCGATCGAAGCAGTAGAGCGCGCCGCCGAGGCCGGCGTCGCGCAGGCCGGCGGCGAGATGGAGGGCGCTCTTGCCGAGCCAGGTGCCGACCTCCACGACCGCTCCCTGGCCGGTGAAGGTCGCGCTGGTCAGCCAGTAGAGGTAGCGCTGCTCCGCCGGAGCGATCATCCCCGGCACGTCGGGCAGCGCGGGCAGCGCCACGTGCTCGAAGCCGCCCTGGCGCGGCGCCGCGCGCGCGGCGAGGCGGGCGGCCCGCTCGCTCGCGGCGAGCGCTCTCCGGGGCTCCTGTCCGTCCTGCACCGCCATGCGTGTGCCGCCGCCTTCTCGCGAGTTTCGAACAGCCGGTCCGCGCGGCGCGGAGCCGGCCCCATCGCGACGTGACCGGCTCGTCGACTACCTTTCTACCCGCGGGAGCGGAACCGGATCAGGAATCTCCTCCGCCAGGTTCGTCTGGAATCCTCCCACCCGAGCCAGGTTGTTTGCGGCCAGTGCGAGGAGCAACGCGCCGAGGAGAGCGTAGGAGACCAGGTTCGCCCCGCGCACGGCGCGACGTACGGGCAGGGCCGGGTCGCCGAGCAGGGCGGCGCAGATCCAGGTCTCCACCCAGACCGAGAGGAAGTACGCGGGGACCAAGAGCAGCAGGCTCGCGGCGTAGACGACCAGCATCGTCGGCCAGCTCATCGACATGGAGAGCCACGTGTCGTAGTTCGCCGAGTTGAAGACCTGGTCCCAGGGGAAGTGGAACAGGTCGTGTCCGTAGGAGCGCCACCCCGAGACCGCGCGCACTCCCCGCATGAGCAACCAGCCCAGCGGGAACCCGAGCCACGTCGTGGCGGTGTTGGCGAGCAGAACGGCACGAAGGCACTTGCCCCACGGAACGGCGGCGACGCGTCGCACCACCACCGCTTCAACGATGCAGATCGGGACCAGGAGCACGGCCAGGCCGAAGGGGCCCACCTGAATCAGTGGAGCCGCGATGTTCAGGAGAACCATCCGAGCAGCCTCCCGCCCCTGACCGATGGACCGCGCTGCGCCGCTCATCGTACCCGACGCCGACCTCGCGGGCGTCCGTGGTCGCGCCGACTCATGTTAGACTGCAGGCAGCATCCCAGGAGGACCTCGATGAAGCCCACGCCGCTCTTTCTCGCCGCGCTCCTCTCCCTGGTTCTTGCCGGGCCGCGCGCGGCGGCCTCGGTGCCCGGCGAGTGGGCCTTGACCAGCGCTCTGCCGGGCGCCCCGGTGCTCTTGCTCTTCAGCCCCTACCCCGGGCCGTTCTCCACGCCGTACGGCACGCTCGGCGTGGGGCCGCAGGCGATCCTGGTGTTCGCGGTGGGAGCGGTTTCGGGCGCGGGCGACTTGCTGCTTCTGCTGCCGGTGCCGAGCGATTCGGCCGCGTTCGACTTTCCGCTCAACCTGCAGTGCGCGGTCCTGGACGCGGGCAATCCCACGGGCTACGCCCTGTCGAACTCGGTCAACGAGGCGTTCTGGGGCGCCGACCTGGACGCTGACGCCGACCGGGACGGATCGGTCGAGCCCGCGTCCGCCGAGGACGACGAGCAGGAGGACTCCTGGTCCTCGGCCAAGGGCGCGGTGTTCCTCTACAACAACGACGACGACGACCTGGACGGGAACTTGGACTCGAGCGACGCGGTGATGAACGGGGTGCGAGACGAGCTTGACCTGGCCGCGCTGCTCGTGCGCCCGATTCCGAGCATCCCCGCGGGCTGGACCGGAGAGATCAGCGTCGACAGCGGGGCGGCGCACTTCGTCCGGCTGTTCCGCAACCTGGGCGGGGGCGCGTACAGCCTGTTCGACCCGGCAACGCACAACCCGCTGGCGAACGCGGATCTCGCCGCTGGTGTCGCGTTCGGCGTCGAGGCTCTGGACTACGCCCAGACCGCGAGCGGCGCGCCCGGCAAGTGGAGCGGCGAGGCGCTCCTGACCTTGGTCCTCAAGGACGGCAGCGGCAGCGAGCGCAGCCGGGATGAGGTGCGCCTGCGTGTGTCGCCGTTCCTGCTCTACTCGAACCTGGCTCAGGGCCAGAAGGCGTACGTGGTGAAGAAGACGAGCACGCAGCCCTTCATCGCCCAGCTCGGCCCCGCGGTCAGCGCCGCGCAGGTTGCGCTGCACGTGATCGACGGGATCGTGGCGTCCTCCTACGACGTCTGGGCCCAGGACGCCATGGAGTTCGGTTACTCGACGCTTCCGGCGCCAACAGGCGCAAGAACCGCGCCGGCTGTGCTGCGCTCGCCGCGCGGCCAAGCGCTCGACGCGTGGACCAAGGACCACTGGTTGGGCGTGGACTGCGGCTACGCCTACAAGGGCTGGAAGCGCAGCGGGGTCGGCTGGATCGACTGGTTCGGGAACCTCGACTGCACTCCGCCGCTGCCCGGCTGGCCCCTCGGGCGCGTCTACACCGGCTACCAGGGCGCGCTGACCATGCATCCAGCGGTGCTGGAGTTCCTGGACGCGCAGGCCGTCCAGGGGCCGGTGCTGCAGATCAACACGGGCTGGCTCCTCATCGGGCACGTGGACGAGGAGGTCTGCTTCGTGCCGGCGAACTCCGGCTCTCCCTACCGCATGCTCGTGCCGAGCACGAGCATGGCGCTCGGCATCCTGCAGGACCTGCAGAACGCCGGCAAGGGCGGGCTGACCGTCTTCGCGGGCAAGAGCGATCAGACCACGGTGGCCGGGATCCTGGCGGACAGCACGCTCGTCGCCTACAACCAGGGCCTGCAGCCGGTGATCGACGGCGTGCGCGGCCAGCTCAAGACCGGTCTCGGCGTCGCGGAAGCGGACATCATCGACGTCCCGGCGCTCTTCTCGGATTACTCGGGCGGCAAGGCAGTGGCCTACATGCCGAACATCGTGAACTCCCTGGTGCTCGGCACGCACTTCATCTCGGCCGACCCCTTCGGCCCGGTGGACGGCGGCGTGGACAAGTTCAAGGAGCCGGTCGTGGCGATCCTCAGCGCCATCGGCATGACCGCGGTGTTCGTCGACGACTGGTACCCCTATCACCAGTGGCTCGGCGAGGTGCATTGCGGCACGAACGCCGTACGCGCCGCCCCGGCCACGCCCTGGTGGACGGTGGAATGACCGCCTCCGCACGCGCGAGGGCCGGGGCGCGGCGCGCAGTGAGGCGCGTCTTCGCGTTGCTCGTGGCGGCCTGCGCCTGCGCGGCGGCCGCGGGCGAAGGCAGCGCGGCCGGCCAGAAGGTCGTGCCGCCTCCCGCCGGCGTGCTCTATCACGGCGTCTATCCCGGAGGCGTCACGGGCCAGGAGGACGACCTGACGCCGGCCGACGTTCAGGCCTACGAAGCAGCGGTGGGCAAGAAGGCGGCCTGGATCTACTTCTCTCACAACTGGTTCGCGTCGCACGCCTTCCCGCAGGCCACGGCCGCGTGGATCCGCGACCGCGGCAGCGTGCCCTACATCCGGCTCATGCTGCGCTCCGCTTCCGACCACACGAAGGTCAAGAAGGAGAAGGAGTTCTTGCTCAGGCGCATCATCAAGGGCAAGCTCGACGCCGACCTGCGCGCCTGGGCGGACGCGGCGCGCGACTTCGGCTCGCCGCTCTTGGTCGAGTACGGCACGGAATGCAACGGCTGCTGGTTCCCGTGGAGCGCGCGCTGGAACGGCCGCGCGCGCCGCGGCTACGGCGACCCGGCCGAGACCGATGGGGCGGAGCGTTTCCGCGACGCGTGGCGGCACATCGTCACGGTGATGCGCGAGCAGGGCGCGGACAACGTCACCTGGGTCTGGCACGTCAACTGGGCGGACGGTCCGGAGAAGAAGTGGAACCGGCTCGAGCGCTACTACCCGGGGGACGACGTGGTGGACTGGGTCGCGATCAGCGCGTACGGCCCGCAGAATCCCATGGACAAGTGGGTCGACGCCTTCGTCGACGAGATCGACGACGCCTATGGGCGCGTGCAGAGCGTCGCGCCCGGCAAGCCGGTCATCATCGCGGAGTTCGGCTGCAGCGACGGCAATCCCAAGGTGGCGCCCGAGGAATGGGCGGCGCCGGCTCTCGACGCCTTCTTCGCGCAGCGCTGGCCCGCGGTCATCGGCTTCTCCTGGTGGAACGAGCGCTGGGAGAACGACAACCACCCGGAACACGATACGACCATGCGCATGCAGGACATCCCGGAGCTGGCGGCTCTCTTCCTGCAGGAGCTGGCGGCGCACGCTTCGCAGGTGCAGGTCGATCCGATCTTCGGAAGCTGACGGCGCACGCGAGAGGGACATGAGCGACCGCGAGAAGCAGGCCGTCTTGTTCGCGGACGTGTGCGGGAGCAGCGCGCTCTACGAACGCCAGGGCGATGTGCTCGCCCACGAGCAGATCGGCGCGGCGCTGCGCTTCCTGGTCGAGGTGGTAGAGCGCCACGGCGGCCGCGTCATCAAGACCATCGGCGACGAGGTCATGTGCCTGTTCGCCGGGGCGGACGACGCCTTTCGCGCCGCCGCCGGCATGCACGCCGGGCTGCCCGCCGGCATGCGCGTCAAGACCGGGGTGCACTGCGGGCCGGTGCTCGAGGAGGGCGGCGACCTGTACGGCGACACGGTGAACGTGGCGGCGCGGGTGGTCAGCCTGTCCAAGGCGGGGGAGGTCCTGTTGACCGAGGCCGCCGTGCTGGAGCTGGACTCGGACCTGCGCCGGCTGACGCGCAAGATCTGCCAGACCACGTTCAAGGGCATGTCGCGGCCGCTCGGCGTCTTCGGCGTCGTGCTCGAGGACGACGAGATGACGGCGGTGGCGCAGGCTCTGAGCGCGTCGCGCCTGCAGGCGGCCGCGCGCGCGCGCATGGTCCTGGTGTTCCAGGAGCGGCGCTACGAGGCGGCCGCCGAGGGCCCGCCGTTGGTGCTCGGGCGCTCCGCGGACTGCGACATCCGCGTGGACGATCCGCGCGTCTCGCGGCGCCACGCCAGCATCGAGCACCGCCAGGGGGCCTTCCACCTGAGCGACCACAGCACCAACGGCACCTTCCTGGTGCCGCTCGCCGGCGAGCCGCAGTTCCTCATGCGCGGCTCCACGCGCATGCCCATGAGCGGCTGCGTCCTGCTCGGGGAGAAGCCGGACGGCGGCCTGGAGCACGCCATCGAGTTCTGGTGCGGGGATTGAGCGCGCCGCCGCTCGGCTACTGGTTGCGCTGGAAGGCCTCGCCGCGCACGTTGGCGCGCGTGATGGTCACGAGCGGCAGGTAGAACAGGTTGTAGTCCACGCTGACGTTCACCAGCCCGTGCGCCGACGGGTAGCTGGCGATGGCGGCGTCGCGCGCGCGCTCCGTGAGGCGGCCATGCAGCGGGATGACGAAAAGCATGACGCCCCAGGCGGAGCCCTGCGCCTCGCCCAGGATGACGTAGTCGCCGGGCTCCACGGGTGTCGTGGAGGAGGCCAGGGCCGCGGGCCGCGCCCGGCAGGCGCAGAGCAGAAAGAGCGCGGCGAGCAGCAGCAGGATGCTCCCGGCGCGCATCACCCGCCCTCCCCTTCTTCGACTTTCACGGCGATGCCGTAGACCCTGGTGGTGATGAAGTTGACGAAGATGAGGTAGGTCATGGTCACGTCCGCGGTGACGTTGACCAGGGCGTCGCCGCCGCGCTCCTGCATCGCCTCGGCGATGGCGGCGTCGACCGAGCTGCGCGTCGAGACCGGGACGAAGAACACGTAGAAGCCAGTGGACGAGCCGCTGGCCGGCCCGAGCTCGGTGTACTCGCCCGGAGCGAGCGGCACGGTCGAAGGGGCCACGGTCATGGGGAAGACGTGGCACGCCGCCGTCGAGGCGAGCAGCGCGAGCAGGGCGATTCGGGCAAGGAAGCGCATGTTCATGGTCGATTGCTCCGCCAGTGGGATGTCCTCAGAGGGACTCGTCCTCGAGGACGGCCGTGCCCTCGACGGTGGTGGTGTGGATGCTGAAGAGCAGGAGGAAGGAGATGTGGTCGATGCGCGCTCTGGCATCGATCAGGGCGTTGCCCTTGACCCGGGCGAGCGCCTGGTCGCGGGCGCGGCCGAGGGGATCGTCCGGCCCGAAGGAGAAGATGTGCAGGATGGAGAAGCCGGTGGACCAGCCGCTGGTCGGCTCCATCTCGGTGTAGGCGGCGTTCTTGAGCGGCCGCGTGGCCTCGGCCACGTCCACGGGATAGGACCAGCAGCCGCCGAGGCAGAGGGCCGCGGCGAGGAGCGGAGCCAAGCGCAAGGTCTTCACGATCCGTGTTCCTCCCGGAAGTGGTGTCCGGCACGAGCGCTAGGCTAGAGTAAAGCGGCGGCCGTGTGAATCGGGCGCGCGCGGCCGCGTCCAACAAGTGCTCGGGAGGCAGGATCCATGACTGTGCCGGGACAGCCGGTCGCGCCGGAGCGCGTGCCGATCGCGGATCGGTTCGACCTGCCCGCGGGCGTTGCGGTCGCCTTCTCCGGGGAGCCTTGCCGGGCGAGCGAGCGCGCCACCGGGGAGACGGTCGGGATCCAGCGGCTCGCGCCGGAGTTCGCGGCCGGCGCGGCGGACCTGGAGCGCGTGCGCGCCCTTTTGCATCCCAACCTGGTGCGCGTGCGCGCGCTGCTCTCGGACGACGCCGGCCCCTACTTCGTGATCGAATGGCCGGAACGCGGCACGCTGGCGGAGCGGCGCGCGGCCGGGCCGCTCTCCAAGGCGCGGCTCTTCGCCGTGGCGCGGGACGTGAGCCGCGCGCTCTCCTGCCTGCACGAGGCGGGCATGGCCTGCGCGGACCTCGGCGCGCGCTGCATCCTGGAGACGGAGCGCGGGACGTTCAAGCTCTCGGGGTACGGCGCGCCGCAGGGAGGCGGGGACGAGGCGACCGCGGTCCTGCCGGCCGGGGCGCGCTCTCTCGCCGGAGCGGACCGCTTCCGCCTGGACCTCGCCTCCTTCGCGGCACTGATCGAGGACCTGTGCGAGGACGTGCCGGCCTCGCTCCGCCCCGTGCTGGAGCGCTGCCGGCCCGGGTCGCCCGCTGCCTTCGGCGGCGCCGCGGAACTGGGCCGGGCCCTGGCCGACCTGCCCGAGGCGAAGGTCCTGCCGGAGGTGGTCGAGGCCGAGTCCGCGGCTCCGCGCGCCGCGAGCGCGCGCCCCGCAGCCGCGCTCGGCGCTTCGCCCCCCGGCGCGGCCGACGCCGCGACCGGGAGGTTCCCGTGGCGCCCCGTGGGCGATCTCTACCGCCTGGAAGGGGATGCCATGGACGGCGGCATGGGCTCGGTGCGCATGGCCACGGAGATCGCCACCGGGCGCAAGGTGGCGGTCAAGCGGCTGCTCCTGCAGAGCGGCCTCGACGCGAGCGTGCTCGAGCGCTTCCGGCGCGAGGCGAACAGCATCGCGCGCCTCTCGCATCCGCACATCCTGCAGCTCCTGCAGCCGGCCAGGGACGAGCAGGGCGACTACCTGGTGCTGGAGTGGGCGGCGGGGGGTTCCCTGCGCGAGCGTCTCAACCGGGAGGGCGCCCTGCCCGCGGCCGAGGTGATCGACATCGCGCGCAAGATCGGCGGCGCCCTGGCCTACGCGCACAAGAAGGGCGTGATCCACCGCGACGTCAAGCCGCATGACTTCGGCCTGGCGCGCTCCGCGGGCGACCTCACGCTCTCGACCTCGAGGGCGGGCGCGGGCTCGCCGCTCTACATGCCGCCCGAGCAGTTCGACGCCTCGCGCAGCGCTGACGCGCGCTCCGACGTCTACTCGCTCGGGAAGACGCTCTACCACCTGGTCACGAACGCCTCGCCGGCCGTTCCCGAGGCCAGGCTCATTCCGGCGGAGCTGCGCCGGCCGCTCATGCGCTGCATGGAGGCCGACCCGGCCAAGCGCCCGGCGTCGGTGGAGGAGTTCCTGGCCGAGCTGACCGAGGTGAAGCGGCGACCGCTCTGGCCCGTGCTCGCCGCCGTGCTGGTCGTGGCCCTGGCCGCGGGCCTTGCTGTCCAGCAGTTCTTGCGGCGCGGCGCCGAGCGCCCGGCGCCGCCGAGCGGGAGCGGGGAGGCCGTTGGGCAGCCGGCGGGGCGGGAGGCGGCGAAGACCGCGCCGCGCGTGCTCCTCGCGGGCTTCTTCACCGGCGGCGGCGACCAGGAGCTGCAGAACGGAGACAAGGTCGAAGCGGAGAGCGTCGACGTGCGCCTGCGCTTCGAGCCGCCGCCCGCGGCCGAGGAGCGGCCCGCGGTGGTCGTGCGCCGCGGCGGCGAGGAGCTGGCCGCGGAGGAGTGGAGCGCGTCCTGGCAGGAGGACGGGCTGCTGGTCCTCACCGTGCCGCTCGCCGGACGCGACAACGAGCTGGTGGTGGAAGTGCCGAGCCTCGAGTTCCAGAGCGCGCCGCGCGAGGTGGTGCGCTTCGATCCCGAGCCCATGTTGAAGAGCGTGTCGGACGCCGAGGACCTGGGCCAGGGCCGGCACATCACGGCCAGGGAGCAGGTCGAGTTGACCTTCGAGGTGGCGCGCGGCAAGGGAATCCGCACGCTCTGGCTGGCGCAGAACGACGTCAAGCAGGCGGTCGAGCTGCAGCAGGACGGCACGGTCCGTCACCAGGCGCGGCTGACGGAGGGCAAGAACGAGTTCCTCTGGTACTGGCCGGACGAGGCCTCGCGCGTGTCGGCGGGCGAGCAGGTGGTGGTCGCGGACTTCTCCGCGCCCGCGGTCGAGGTGCACCAGCCGGAGGACGGGTTTCTGACGAACGGCGCCGTCCTGCACGTCGACGGGCGGGTCGTGGACGCAAACTGCGGCAAGGAAGCGACGTGGCGCCTGCTCTGCGGGGGAGCGGAGAAGGCGCGCGGCGCGCCGGCGCTCGAGCCGAACGGGAACTTCCAGGCGGACGCGGTGCTGCCGAGCGACGTGGAGGGCGAGCTCGTGCTGGAGGTGAGCGCCGCCGACCAGGTTTCGCGGCTCAGCGAGCCGGTGCGGGTCGTGGTGCGCGCGGACCGCACGGCGCCGCTCTTGGCGCGCCCGCCGGAGTTCGCGCCGGCGTTCGGCGAGGGGCGCGTCCTCGCGGCGGTGACCCTCAGGGGTCTGGCGACCGAGCCCTTGAAGTCGGCGACGGTGAACGGCGTGCCGGCGCGGCTGGACGGCGCCGGCGACGCGTTCGAAAAGGCGGGCCTCGAGGCGAGGGAGGGCGAGGCGTACGAGATCGTCCTCACGGATCGAGCCGGCAACGCCTCCCAGCCCCTGCGCTTCGCCCACGGAGTGGACACGGAGCCGCCGCAGGCCGAGCTTTCCTTCGCCGAACGGGACGGCGCGCTGCTCCTTCTCGTCAGGCCCAAGGAGAGGCTCAAGGTCCTGGAGGTGGACGGCGCGGCGCTCGCGGCCGAGGCCCTGGCCGCGCCGGAGATCGCGGCCCCGGTCTCGGGCACGCTCGCCGAGCGGACCACGTACAAGGGCGTCCCCGGCCCGACGCTGAATCCCATCAAGGTCCGCATGCTCGACCTGACCGAGAACGAGACAGTGCTCTGGCTCGTGGTCTGCCCGGAGGACAAGGAGACCGCGGTGGTCTGCCGCATGAAGGACGGGCAGGCCGCGGGCACCGAGCCCTGCTCGCGCTGCAACGGCCAGTACTGTCCGCGCACGGGAGCCGGCGGGCCGCACAAGCCCGTCTCGGAGACCGACCTCCGGCCCGTGGACTACTGGGTCAAGAGCGGGCATGGTCAGTGCGAATACTGCGGGTGGCCGAAGAAGTAGGAGCGCGAGCCGCGCGCGCCTACTTGCGCTTGATCAGGCGCACCACTTCCACGTACTCGCCGTGCTTGCCGAACGCGTCGAACTTGACGTTGGGATCGTCCCGGGGCGCGGGCTCGCCCGTGGTGGAGTGGACGCGCTCGATGAAGGCCTCGCGGTTCTTGAAGTGTTCGAGCACCTTGGGCCCGGGCAGGGCGGCGCTGGTGCGCCGCGCCAGCTCGGCCGCGGCCTTCCACAGCGGCCCGGTCTCGCCGCTCGCACCGCTGCCGTCCTCGTTCATGCGCGAGGTGACGATGACCTCGACGGGGATCCGGGCGAGCAGGCGGTGATCCGGCTCAGGATAGCGCACCTCGCAGTCGACCTTGAGCGTGAGGGTCATGTCTCCCGCGCCGCCGCCGTGGTCGGAGAGGACCTTGGCCAGCTTGAACTCGATCCAGAGAGCGTCCGAGATGGCGCGCTCGTGCAGGTACATGTCCGTCTCGTCGCCGCGGTAGGGCGCGGCGAAGCACGAGGCCACGGCCTGGGCGAGAGCCTGGCGCACCGCCGGGAAGACGGGCAGGAGGTAGACGTTGGGACAGAAGGCGAAGAAGGACCTGCTCTGCGCCGCGATCGGCGCCTCGCCGGCGAGCGTCCCGTTGAAGCGCGCCTCGGCCGGCACGAAGAAGGGCTCGTGCGCCAGTTCTTTCTCCAGCGCGGCCAGGCAGGCGCTGTCCGCCGCCGTCGGCTGGACCGTGTAGGTGGCGGAGCAGGCGGCGAGCGAGAAGGCGAGGACGGCGGCCGCCGGCAGTCGGACGTTGCTCATGGTCGTTCTGTTCGCTCCAGTCGTTCCCACCGTGGTGGAGCCCGTGATTAGAGCAGGCGCGGCGGAAAATGCGAGAGGCGCGCTATAGTGGCGCGCCGCCGAGCGCGCGGCGCAATCCCTCGACACGGGACCAGACCTCATGATCGTGGACCTCTGCGAGTCCCCGAGGACGGACCTGCCGGAGTACGACGTGTGCGTCGTCGGGTCCGGACCGGCGGGCATGACGGTCGCGAACGAGCTGGCGCGCTCGGGGCTGAGGTTGTGCGTGCTGGAGAGCGGGAGGCTCAAGTGCACGCGGCACGGCGACCGCCTGCGGCGCGTGAAGAGCGAGGGGATCCTCATCAAGGAGTACTCGCGCGAGCGGGTCCTGGGCGGCGCCTCGACCACGTGGGCGGGATTGTCGAGCCCGCTCGACGCGATCGACATGAAGCCGCGGCCCGCGCTCGGGCGGCCGGGCTGGCCTCTCTCTCGCGCGGAGCTCTCCGAGTACTGGGCCGAGGCCGCGGCGCGCTACCGCTTTCCCCCGCTCCAGCGCTTTGCCGGCGGCGTCCTCGACCAGGCCAGGAAGGCCGGGGACGAGCGGCCTGAGTGGAGCATCCTCGAGGAGAAGACGTTCCTCGCGGCCGCGAAGCCGCAGAACTTCGGCAAGGAGTTCCGCCACCTCTTCGCCGGGGGAAGCGCCGACCTCCTCCTCGACGCCACCGTGCTCAGGCTGTGCGGCGGCGGCGCGCGCGACAAGATCCTGTGGGCGGAGGCGACCAGCAGCAGGGGCGATTGCCTGCGCCTGAACGCGCGCGCTTTCGTGCTCGCGGCCGGCGGCATCGAGAACGCGCGGATCCTGCTCTGCTCGACCGACCTGTGCGCGCGCGGCCTGGGCAACGAGCACGACCAGGTCGGCCGCTGCCTGATGAACCACCCGAAGAACAACTACGGCGTGATCCAGCTGGCGCGGCCGCTCAGGGAGCTGCCGCTCTACTTCGGCTGCCAGCAGGGCGGCTTCGCCGGCTACGCCGGCCTGCGCCTGAGGGAGGAGACGCAGGAGGAGCAGGGACTGCTCAACCCCTACGTGCGCCTCGAGCCGCTCTATCCCTGGTCCGACAACCAAGGGGTCGAGGCGTTCATCCTCTTCGCCAAGCGCGCTCGCTTCCTGGCCCGCGGCCTGGCGCGGCTGAAGGCCGGCAAGCCCCTGCCCGTGCGGGACTACGCCGAGACGGGCGACGACACGGAGCTGCAGAACGCGCGCAAGTCGGCCCGCGATTGGATCGGTCTGGGCTTCCAGGCGCTCCTGAGCCTCCCCCTGGTCTGCCGCTATCTCTGGGCGCGCCTCGCGCCCGGCGCAGGCCCGAAGATCCGGGCCATGCGCCTGAGGAACTTCATGGAGATGGAGCCCGACCCCGAGAACCGCGTGCTTCTTGGCGAGGAGAAGGACGCGTACGGCCAGCCCGTGCCCGTGGTGCGCCATCGCTGCTCGGAGCGTGACCGGCGCTCGCTTCTCGCCCTGCACGAGGCGCTCGCGGAGGAGGTACGGAGGAACGGGCTGGGCGAGCTCACGAGCCGGCTCGCGCAGGAGACCTCCTGGCCGATCGACCTGGACGCCTCGCACCACATGGGTACGACGCGCATGGGAAAAGACCCGGCGCAGTCCGTGGTGGACGCGGAGTGCCGCGTGCACGGCGTGCAGAACGTCTACCTGGCCGGCGCCTCCGTCTTCCCGACCAGCGGCTCGGCCAACCCGACGTTCACCATCGTGGCGCTGGCCATCCGGCTGGCTCGCTCGATCGCGCGCGACCTCGGCGCCGAGCAGGGCGCGGGACCGGAACGGCGCGAGGCGCCATGAGCAAGCGACGCATCCACGTCATCGGCGCCGGGAAGAGGGTGCTGGGCGCGGTGCTGCCGGTGCTCGACAAGGTCGCGTCGCGCCTGACCCTCGCCGGCCTCTACGCGCGCACCGATCGCATCATGCAGGCAGGCGGCGCCGAGCGGCTCGTGCGGAGCGCGGCCAAGCTCGGCGCGGGCGACTTGCAGGACAGCGACCTGATCTACCTGGCCGTGGCCAAGGCGAGCGTGCCGGAGGTGCTCGCTTCCCTCTGCCGCCTGCAGCCGGAGCGCCTGGACCTGCTCATCGAGCCGCCGGTCGTGCTCTTTCGCCACCTGCGCGCGGCGCGCCTGCTCGAGCGCTTCCAGAGCGCGGGGGCCGCCGAGGACTGCGTGGAGCTGCCCTGGCTGGACCTGCTGCGCGCGCCGCAGGCGCGGGCTCTCGTCGGCGAACCGCGCCGCGCCGTGTTCCTGGGCTCGGCGTATCGCTACCACGCCCTGGCCACGATCAAGCGGCTCTTCGCCTGCGAGACGATCCGCAGCGCGCGCAGGAGGAGGACGGGCGCAGAGTCCGCGCGCGTGGACGTGCGCCTGGCGAACGGCGTGCTCGGCCGCGTGCTCGAGCCGCGCGACTACGCCACCGGCAGCTTCGTCATCGAAGGGACGGCCGGTTCGATCAGCGACGAGCTGCAGGGCCGGGACCCGGAGCGCGTGCTGCGGCCCGTGGTCGCGGACGGGCGCTGCACCGGATTCCAGATCGGAGGGTTTGCCACGACCCTCGACGCGGACGAAGTCGATCTCATGGGCTCCTGCGCTCCGGGCGCGAGCGTGACCTCGCTCATGGAGGGCATGAAGAGGGTGGGGCTGCTGCGGCTCATGCGCCGCCTGCTGGCAGGGGAGGGCGCCTATCCGGTGCTCGAGGCGCTCGAGGACATGGCGGTGGACTTCCTGCTGGAGAAGGCCGGGTTCTACCCGGCGAGCCCGCTTACGAGCGTGAAGTCGCGGCTGGGAAGGCGCCTGCTCGAGGGGGCGGGCGGGCTCCTCGGCCGCGCGTCGCGCGTGTCCGGCTAGGCGGTCTTTTCTCGGAAGGGCCTGTACAGATCCTGGATTCCGGCCTACCATGCGTGCCGGTTTGGTGTGAGGTCTTGAACCTCGGCCGGCAGTCCCGATCGCCACCGGGCGCCGGCAAACTCGCTTCAGACGGCTTTCAGTAGGGCTCGCGCCAGCGCGCTCCATGACGTTCCCTCGGAAAGGGGGAGGCGCTGAGGGGCGTTGCGCGCCTGGTTTCTGGAATGCCTCCCCGAGGTCCGGCCCGTCTTCCGGGTCGAGGAGGACATCCCATGCCAAGCAGGATCGCGTTGACCCTGGTGGCCTTCCTGGCCGCGATGGCGCAGGCGGCGTCGCAGGACGTGTACGTTGCGCCCGGGGGAACGGGGAGCGGGGGTTCCAGCGGCGACCCCATGGGGTCGATCCAGGGGGCCGTCGACATCGTCGGCGCGGGCGGCACGATCTTCGTGAGCCCGGGCGCGTACGTCGAGACGGTCCTGGTGGATCCGGGGAACGTCTACGGCAGCGGCAGCCACGGTCCCGCGAGCTTCACCATCCTGGGCACGGGTCCGGGCGCGGTCCTCCAGTGGCCGGCCATGGCCGTCCGCGCCGCCGCGTTCAACCCGGCGATCACGACCAGCTCCGGCAAGCAGGGCGACTTCATCCTCTGGGCGAACGGCACGAGCGGGCTGACGCTCCGCAACCTGGCCTTCGACGGCAACGATGACCAGTACACGGGCGCAAACACCACGTCGGTCGCGGTCTCGTTCCGCGACGGCGTCGGCGCCATCGACGAGTGCACGATAGTCGGCGTCCAGGCAGGCGTGACCAGCGGCCAGCAGAACGGCGTGGGCGTCTTGGCCGAGGGCGGCCTCACGGCCGTGACCATCACCGACTGCGTGCTCTCCGCGGTGCAGAAGAGCTTCGTGGTGATCGGCAGCAGCGCCGTGGCCACGATCAGCGGATCGACGATCTCCGGGCGCGGCCCGACCACGTCCATCGCCCAGAACGGCGTGCAGTTCTCCTTCGGCGGCCGGGGAACCGTGGACAACTGCGTCATCGAGGGGCTCTGGTACACGCCCGGCTCGTGGACCTCGTCCGGCGTGCTGGCCTACGACGCGGGCAGCCCGGTCGCGATCAGCAACTGCACGTTGCGCGACGCGCAGACCGGGATCTACTGGCAGGGGATCAGCGTCACCTCGGTCGACCTGGCCGTGACGGGCTGCGACTTCACCGAGGTGGCGGCGGCCAGTTCCGGCTACGACGGCATCGACGTCTACGACTCCGCCGGGACCATCACCGGCGGCGCGTGGCAGGTCGCGAACAACACGTTCAACAACCTGAACGGCTCGGGCATCTGGAGCAACGTCTCGTTCGGCACGGTGAGCGGCAACTACTTCAACAACAACGGCGCCTACTACGGCTACGAGAACGCCACGGACGACGCGTCCGGCGGCAACAACTGGGACGGCAACACCTGGAGCGACTGGACCTCGAATCCCGGCTATCCGCTGGTCTACGCCGTGCCGGGCAGCGCGCCCTCGGTCGACCACAACCCGAGCGGCGGCCCGTTCGGCTTCTCGACGGCGAGCGCGGCGGCCGGGACGGCGCCGGCGGACGTGGCTGCCGCTGACCTGAGCGGCGACGGCAGGCTCGACCTGGTCACGGCCAACGCGGGCTCGGACGATCTGTCCGTGCTGATCAACAACGGCGCCGGCGGCTTCGGCGGCCTGACGCTCACGGTGCCGCTGACCCCGGGCGACCAGCCGGTCGGGCTCGCGGCCGGGAACCTGGTCGCCGGCGGCGGGGTAGACCTCGCCGTGGTCAGCGCCAGGGCGCGCGTCGTGCGCGTCGTCGCGAACAGCGGCGGCCTGTCCGTGGTGAGCTCGATTCCCACGCTCGGGGTCCAGCCCTCGGCGCTCGCCGTGTGCGACCTGGACGGCGTCCTGGTCGACGACGTCGCCGTGGCGTCGCAGGGGACCGCTCTGAGCGGCGGCGGAGCGGTCGAGGTCATCCTGAACGGCGCGGCGCCGGTGCTGCTCCCCGCTCCGGCGGGCGGCTTCCTGTCGCCGCGAGGCGTGGCGTGCGCCGACCTGGATGGGGACGGGGACAGCGACGTGGTCGCGACCATGTCGGCCTTCGGCTCCTCGCCGGCGCTGATCCACAACGTGCTGCTCTACGAGAACAGCGGCGGCGGCGCGTTCCTCCTCTCCGGGCTGCTGAGCGCGGCGCAGAATCCGGCCGGCCTCGCGCTCGGAGATCTCGACGGCGACGGCACGCCCGACATCGCCGTGACTGCCGAGTCGTCGCCCGGGCCGGCGCCGGGACGCGTCCTGGTCTTCCTCAACCAGGGGCTGACACCGGGCTCGTGGAACGCGGCCACGGACTTCCTCGCGGCCGGCGCCTTCGAGGGCGGCCTCACGCCGGACGATGTCGCCCTCGGGGACCTGGGAGACGACGGCCTGCCGGGCTTCTTCTCGCGCCAGGACATCGTGGTGACGAACGCCGGGTCGGGCAATCTGACGCGATTCAAGAGCTTCGACGGCGCGGGCTTCTCGGCGATCCAGTCCTTCACCGCCGGCCTGAGCCCGGCGGCGCTCGTGGTCGCCGAGCTGAACGGCGATCACACCCTCGACATGGTCGTCGCGAACGCCGTGTCGAACGACGTCACGGTGCTCCTGGCGCTGCCCGCTGCCCTGGCGCAGAAGTACGGCGCCGGCTGCCCTGGCACGGGCGGCAAGATCCCGCAGATCTCGGGCGCCGGCCTGCCGGCCTACTCGAACCCGGCGTTCGGCGTGATCCTGAGCGACGCGCGGCCCTTCTCGCCCGCGCTGCTTGGCATCTCGCTGCCGCCGTTCGTGCTCACCCAGACCTTGACGAGCGGCGCGGGCGGCGCCGTGGTCTACCTGCCCATCCCGCCGGACGTGGGCGCGCCGCTCTCCGGTCTGAACGTCTTCTTCCAGTATTTCGTCTACGACCCGGCCGGGTCCTATCAGGGCTACATGGCCTTCAGCGACGGGCTGAGGATCAAGCTCGGGAACTGACCGGATCGAAGGCGCGGCCGGGCTGGCGCGGCAGGCCGGCGCTAGTTGCGTGTGATCAGCGGGCGGGACTTCGCGCCGCGCCGGGCGCCAGGTCCCTTTCCGGGGCGCGCCGTGCGTGCGGCGCTTGTTGAAGTCTCGAGGAGTGCCATGCGACAGATCATGAGTTTCGCCGTCCTGCTTTCGTGCGTCCTCGCCGCGGCCGCGCCAGCGCTCGCCGGCGCTCCGTCTCGCTATCCCGCTCCGCAGTTTCCAGTGGGCGGGTTCCCGCTCGCGATCGTCGGAACCGACCTGAACGGCGACGGCTGGGCGGCCGCGGCCGTGGCGAACTTCGGTTCGAGCAGCGTGTCCGTGCTCCTCGCTGACCAGCACGGCGGGTTCGAGCCGGCCGTGGCCTACGTCGCGGGAGCGGGTCCGACCGACCTCGCGGCCGGCGACTTCAACAAGGATTCGAACCCGGACCTGGTGATCACCAACTCCTTCGCGAACGCGGTGGGCCTGCTCTACGGCGACGGCCTGGGCGGATTCGTCGGGCCGGCGTTCAGCTTCGTGGGCTCGGCCCCGAGCGCGGTCGCGATCGGCGACTTCAACGGCGACACCTTCCAGGACATCGCCGTCGCGAACCGCGATTCGGACGACGTCACGATCCTGAAGAACAACGGCCTGGGCATGTTCAGCACGGGCGCGACCGTGGCCGTCGGGGATGCTCCCAACGGCATCGCAGTGGGCGACTTCAACCTGGACGGAACGGACGACCTGGTGACCGCGAACAGCGGCTCGCACGACGTCACGCTGCTCCTGGGAGACGGCAGCCTGGGGTTCGCCCAAACGGCGCTCGCGGCCGGGACCATGCCCTTGGCGCTAGTCGTGGCTCTCCTGGACGGCGACCTGAACCCGGACCTGGCCGTGGCGAACGGCGGCTCGAACGACGTGTCCGTCTTCCTCGGGACCGGGGGCGGATTCGCCGCGCCGGCGAGCTTTGCCGCCGGGGACTCGCCGTCCGGGATCGCCGTCGGCGACATCGACGCGGACGGCGCGCTCGACCTCCTGGTGGCGAGCAAGTTCGATTCGGCCGTTTCCCTGCTGCTCGGAGACGGTTTCGGGCAGTTCAGCCTGGAGGCGAGCCTGGCCGCGGGCGGTCTCGCCACCGACGTGGCGCTCGGTGACGTGAGCGGCGACGGGCACGCGGACGTCCTCGTGGTGTCCCAGGGATCGCAGAGCGTGTGCGTGCTCCACGCCGACGGGGCGGGCGGCCTGATCGTCCCGCTCGAGGTCGAGACACCGTCCTACCCGACCGAAGCCCTGGTCGAGGACCTGAACGGCGACCTCAGGCCCGACCTCGCCGTGACCAGCTACAACGCCGGGCAGGTCGCGGTCCGGCTCGGCGCGGGAGACGGCTCGTTCGGCGCCGAGGCTCTCTACGCCGTGGGCGGCGGTCCCCTGGACGCGGCGCTGGGGCGGCTGAATGGCGACGCGTCCCTCGACCTGGTCACGGCCAACGAGACCACGAACGACGTCTCGATCCTCCTCGGCCTGGGCGGCGGCGTGTTCGGCGGGGCCGCTTCCTACGCGGTGGGACTCGGCCCCGCGGCTGTCGTCCTGGAGCGTCTCGACGCGGGCGCCGCGCTCGACCTGATCGTCGCCAATCGCGGCTCGAACAGCATCAGCGTGGCGCTTGGAGACGGGGCCGGCTCCTTCGGAACCGCGACCACGGCAGCGGTGGGGGTGGCGCCCAGCGCGCTCGCCACGGCGGACGTGAACAACGACACCTTCGCCGACGTGGTGGTCGGCAACCAGGGAGCGCACAGCGTCACGGTGCTGTTGGGCGATGGAGCGGGGGGCTTCTTGAGTCAGGCGTCGTACGCAGCGGGCTACGGCCCGTCCGCGGTCGACGTGGCGGACGTCAACGGCGACGGCTTCCTGGACGTCGCGGTGGCGAACGGCGCGTCGCTCACGGTCACGGTCCTGGCGGGCAACGGGACCGGCCTGTTCGGAGCGCCCCTCACCGTGCCCGTGGGATCCCTGCCTTCGGACATCGTGGTGGACGACCTGAACGGCGACGGCAAGGCGGACATCCTGACCGCCAACATGGGCGCGGCCAGCGTGTCGGCCCTGGGCGACGGCCTGCCCGCCTACCTCGGCTCGAGCACCTTCGCCGCCGGCAGCGTGCCCCTGTCGCTCGCCGTGGCCGACGTCAACGTCGACGGCCGGAGCGACCTGGTCACGGCCAATGCCGGTGCGGACTCGGTGTCCATCCTGCTGGATCAGACTCCGTGTCCGGGCTCGGCGACCCAGTATGGCGCCGGCTGTCCCGGAAGCGGCGGCTTCACGCCCGTGCTCTCTTTCGACGGCTGCCCGTCTCCCGGAGCCCTGGTGACGCTGGGCGTCGCGCAGGGGCTGGGCGGCTCCTTCGCGCTGATCCTGTTCGGCGGCGGGCCGGCGTCGATTCCAGTGGGGAGCGGCTGCTACCTGCTCCTCGCGCCGCCCTTGCCGGTGCAGTTCATCCTGCCGCTCACCGCGGGCGGACCAGGGGGCGGCGCCATCGCCGTGACGCTCTTCATGCCAGCATCCGTGCCGCCGGCGAGCTTCACCATGCAGGCGTTCGTCGCTGATCCAGGCGCGCCGTTGCAGTACTCGAACAGCAACGGTCTGGCCCTCTCGATCCAGTAGCCCCAGGCGTCGGCAGCGCGCCCCTGGCGGCCCCGGCGAGGTGCGCGGGGGCGCGCTCTGCCGTCACGCTCCGGCCCCCACGGCTGCCTTCTTTTCTTTTTCCGCCGATTCCGTGAACGTTCTTGCCTCCCTTGCGACAAGGAAGGGCGAAACGCGATTGGTTCTCCCTGTCCCCTGCCAAGGCCGGGACGTGGTTCTGGGGGTGGCGCGATGCTCGCGCCGCCTTGCGCCTGCCTGGCCGGCGCGTGACGGGTCGAGGGCAGGGCCGTATCGGCTCACGGACTCTCGGGGCCCGGACAGGGGGGGATCGGGAGAGGAAGACCGTGCTCGCGGGCCCGCCGCTCCGGCGGCGGGCCCGCGACTTCTTTCCAGCGCGCCCTCGCGGGCGCGCGCGCCGCGCCAGGCGGCGCGGCTGCGGAGCGCGCTCCTGCCGCACGGGACCCCTTGCCGTTGTTTCGGTTCGCGACCCGTTCTATGGTGGCCGCGTTGCCAAGGACTGCTTCTACCGTCGCCGGCGGGACCGGCTCAGCGGAGGGTTGACATGCGAGCAGGGAGTCTCTTGTCGCGCTTGGGCGTTGCCGCGTTCCTCGCCACCGTCATGCTCGGCGCCACGGGCTGCCAGGCGCTCAAGCCGGTGGGGACCTACTTCGTGCACCGCTACCAGGACTTCGGGGAGATGGCCGAATTCGGCTTCACCGTCACCGCGACCCCCCAGGTCGGCCTGTACTGGAACAGCCTCGAGGCGCTCGTCGCGGGCTACAGCGAGGTCGACGGCTGGTTCGTCGGGCTCGGCGGGGGCCAGATCGGCGTGACGCGGCACTACAACAAGTGCTTTGGCCTGTTCGCCTCCGAAGAGAACGTGGGCTGGGGGCCGGGACTGGATGGCGAGAACCGCGAGCAGGTGATCTCGCACAGGTCGGGCGGGCTCCTGGGGATCATCCTGCCGCCGTACGACAGCGGGCCGGACTACACGCCGGCCTGCGTGCATTTCTTCCCGCACATCGCCTACTTCGGCTTCGTCTGGAACGCGCGCTACACGCAGATGATCGACTTCATGCTCGGCATCTTCACCATCGACATCGCCGGCGACGACGGCTACGCGGTCGGCAAGTGGTCCTTCCCCTGGCGCTCGGGAGCGGGCGGCGACGACGAGGCGGGGGAGCTTGGCGCGGCCGAGTACCAGCCCTGGCCGGGATCGAAGCCGGCGCAGGAATGACCTGAGGCCGGGCGCCGGCCCGGACATCTCCGCATGAGCGAGCAAGCGGTCTCGTACTGTCCTGCGGCGCTGGCGCGGCGGCCCGGCCTCGTCCTGTTCCTGCTCGGCTTCCTGACGCTCTTCCTGGAGCTGTGCCTGATCCGGTACATGGCCGGGAACGTCTGGAACCTGGGCTACTTCCCGAACCTGGTGCTGCTCGCCGCGTTCCTCGGCATGGGCACGGGGTTCGTCTGCCATCAGTTCCTGGCGGCGCGCGCCGCGCTCCGCTGCTACGCGCTCGCGCCCGCGTTGCTGCTCGGGCTCGTGCTGCTCATAACCCTCGTCCACCCGAGCCTCCCCGGGTTCGAGCGCTACGCCGGCAGCATCGGCGGGGAGCTGTACTTCACCTCCCTGCCGCGGCGCGCCCCGGCCTCGAGCATCCTGCTGTTCGTGGCGTGGTTCGCGGCCCCGATCGCCGTGTTCGCGCTGATCTCGCAGCTCACGGCCAAAGCGTTCGTTTGCTTCGCGCCGCTCAAGGCGTACACGCTGGACATCAGCGGCTCCTGCTGCGGCATCCTGGCGTTCATGGCGATGAGCTGGTTCGAGCTGCCGGCGGCGCTGTGGTTCGCGCTGCTCGCGCCGCTCTTCCTGGCGGCGCCGGTGGGCCTGGCCGCGCGACCGCGGGCGCTCGGGGCCGCTGCTCTTCTGGTCGCCGCGCTCCTCATCCACCTGGACGATGCGCAGCTCCTGCCGCGCCCCGCGGGCCACCCGGCGCGCGCTCTCGCCGGGGAAGCGGCCGTGGACGTGCGCTGGTCTCCCTACCAGAAGGTCGAGTTCACGCACGGGACGCGGGAGAGCGCCACCGTTCACGTCAACGGCCTGTGGCACCAGTGTCTGCTCGGCGCGCCGGAGATCGCCGGCTCGTTCTACCGTTTCGTCTACGAGGAGCGCGCCCGGAGCGCCGATCTGCCGCCGTACGCGCGCGTGCTGGTCATCGGCGCCGGCTCGGGGAACGACGTGGCCTGCGCGCTCATGCATGGCGCCCGCGCCGTGGACGCGGTCGAGATCGACCCGGCGATCGCGGAGATCGGCCGCCGCCACCACCCCGAGAGGCCGTACTCGGATCCGCGCGTCACGCTCACAGTCGGCGACGGCCGCGCCTTCCTGACCACCGCCGCCGGGCCCTACGACCTCATCGTCTTCGCGCTGACCGACTCGCTGGTCAAGGTCAGCCCGCTGGCGCAGCTGCGCCTGGAGAACTACGTCTTCACCAGCGAGGCGATGCGCCGCGCCTACGACCTGCTGGCCGAGCACGGGACGCTCGCCTTCTACAACTACTACCGCGAGCCCTGGCTCCTCGCCAAGCTCAGGGAAACGGCTCTCGCCGCCACCGGGGTCATGCCGCGCCAGATCAACGCCTTCGAGACCTTCACCATTCTGACCCTGGAGCGCTCGGGTGCTGGAGCGCCGGCCGTTGCGCCCGCGGCCGCCGGCGAGACGGACATCGCGACCGACGACTGGCCCTTCCCCTACCTGCGGCGGCGCGGCCTGGCGCCGCTCTACGGCGCGGCGCTGGCGCTCCTCCTGGCTTACGCCGGCCTGCTGCTCCTGCTCGTGCGCCGCGGCGCCCGCGCCGGCCTGCAGGCGCCGCGCCCCGAGCTGAAGCTCGCCTTCGCCTTGATGGGAGCGGCTTTCCTGCTGCTCGAGACGAAGAGCGTCATCCAGTTCAGCCTGCTGTTCGGCACCACCTGGCTGAACAGCTCGCTCGTCCTCCTCGCCGTGCTGCTCCTGGTGCTCGCCGCCAACTGGACCGCGCACGCGCTGCGCGGCGGCCTGCTGCTTTGGCTGACCGTCCCGGCCCTGCTTCTCTCCGCGCTTGCCACCTTCGTGGTGCCGCTCGCGGACCTGCTCTACCTGGAGAACGGACTGGCGCGCTTCCTGGCCGCGTCGCTCCTGACCTTCTCGCCGGTCTTCTTCGCGAACCTGTTGTTCAGCGTGGCCATCCGCAGCCAGGGGGCGGCGGAACACCTCTTCGGCTGGAACCTGCTCGGCGCCTCGGCCGGCGGGATCCTCGAGTACTCGAGCATGGCGCTCGGCTACAACGCGCTCGCGCTGCTCGTGGCGCTGCTCTATGCGGCGACGGTGCTCCTTCTGCGCCGCGGCGGCGCCCTGCGGGCCGCGCCGGCGTGACCGGATCGCTCCGCGGTCGCAGGCCGGGAGTGGCGCGGGTCATGGACCCTCACCGGCGTTGGGTTAGAGTGGTGGGTGAGTGTCTCGCTGCGCATCCGAGGAGCGGGTCCTTCCCGGCGCGCCGGAGTCCTGTGCATGATGCCCGCATCGATCTTCCAGTGCGCCGAGGCGCGGCGGCAGGAGCGGCTGGTCCAGGGGATCCTGCGTTTCCTGCTGACCAGCGACGGCTCTTTCCTGCGCACCTTCTGCGCCTGGGCCGGCTTCCCCGGCGAGTGCGTGGCCGTGCACGAGGATCCGGGCGAGTCGGGCGCGCCGCCGCACGGCCTGCTGCTTTCCTTTGCCGACGGGTCGGCGCGCCGCGTCGACCTGGTGTTCTGGGCCGAGCGCGGCGACGCCCGCGGTCGGGACGGAGCCTCCGCGGATCTGTTCATTGTCCCGGAGCACCGCGGCCGGCGCTTCGGCCCGCTGCCAGCCGCGAAGACCCGGACCTGGGCCGACCTGGTCGCCCGCGCGGGCACGGCGTCGGACCTGGCGTGCGCCGTGCTGCACGGGCTCGAGGACTACGTCTGGACCGGGGAAGCACTGGCCCTGGCCGCGCTCAAGGACGAGATCGAGGCCTGGTGGAGCGACCAGGAGCGCGAGTGGCAGGTCTCCCGCTTCCTGCGCGGCTGCGCGGAGCGCGCGCAAGAGCACGGCCTGAGCGTGAGCTCGTCGCAGAAGCTCTGCCGTCAGACCGGAACCGGCTACTGGGGCCAGTACTTCAAGAACGCCTGGCTGCCCGCGAGCCATCGCAGCTGGCTGTGGAACGGCTTCGTGTTCCGCATCGGCGAGGGCGGGCGCGTGGCGCGCGTGCTGCTCGCGCTGCAGCTTCTGGACGACGCCGCCGACCGCCTGGGGCGTTCGCGCGCGCCCCTGCCGCAGTGGTACCCGTGGCAGGACGGCGACACGGGAGTGGTCGTGGCCGCGGACGGGGAGGAGCGCCTCTCGGTGCGCGCCTGGTACGAGGAAAGCCGAGAGCTGCTCGAGCAGTACGCGGACCTCGAGGCGCACGCGCGCTGAGCCTCTCCGCAGGAGAGGCTCATCCGGAATCCACGATCTTCACGCGGGTCGCTTGAGCTGAAAACACCCGCGACTTTGCCGGCGTGACGGGATGAGAACCTGGGCAAGGCGTCCCTCGTGAAGTTGGGTTGCGGGCGATAGCCTGCGATGTGCCGCGCTGGAAGCGGGCGCGCGGACGCGTAAGATCCATGGGCTTCCGGCGCCCGCGCCGCGCGGCACCGTTTCCGCGTCCTGCTCCGGCCGGACGGAGGGCCGGACACATGCTATCGGGAATGGTCCGATGGCGGTCCGGCCGGCGGCAGCCGCGGGGGCGGCGGCCGCAAGGCGGGTCGGCGGGTTCCTGCTGGAGGAATGTGGATGACGAACAACGGTCTGTGCAACGTCTGCGAGCAGCTCGTTCCCGCGCGCAGGGAGGAGCGGGCGGGGAAGGTCTTCCTGATCAAGGAGTGCCCCAAGTGCGGGGAGAACGAGACGCTCATCTCCTCGGACGCGCAGCGCTACTTCAACAAGCGCGTCGTGGACATGGAGACGGCGCAGCGCAAGTGCGACCTCAACTGCGTGGGGTGCTCACACAAGAAGCCGAACCTGGTCTTCGTCGACATCACCAACCGCTGCAACCTGAACTGCCCGATCTGCGTCAACAACACGCCGAGCATGGGCTTCCAGTTCGAGCCGCCGCTCGAGTACTTCGAGAAGATCTTCGCGCACTTCGGCAAGTACGAGCACCCGCCGGCCGTGCAGCTCTTCGGCGGCGAGCCGACCGTGCGCTCGGACCTGTTCGACATCATCACCCTCGCCCGGGAGCACGGGCTGGCGCCGCGCGTGGTCACCAACGGCCTGAAGCTCGCTAACGAGGAGTACTGCCGCCGGCTGATCGAGAGCCGCGCCACCATCCTCATCGCCTATGACGGAGCGAACCCCGAGACCTACCGCGTGCTGCGCGGCAACGAGAAGATCCTGGAGCTGAAGCAGCGGGCGCTCGACAACATCAAGAAGATCGGCGGCGCCAAGGTCGTGCTCATGACGTGCATGGCCAAGGGCTTCAACCTGCAGGAGCTGCCCAAGATCCTGGAGTACGTGCACGAGCGCAAGGACCACGTGCGCGGCATCTACCTCCTGCCGCTGGCGCACACCTGGGATCGCAAGGACTTCGACCTGGAGCCGGAGCGCATCACGCTCGAGGACCTGGAGATCGTGGTCAACGAGGCGTTCCCCGACGATCGCATCGACTTCCTCCCGGCCGGCCTGCACGACAAGCTGCCTACCATCTTTCGCGTGCTGCGTACCAAGCCGCTGCCCTTCCGCGGCGCGCATCCGAACTGCGAGAGCATGTACATCCTCATCTCCGACGGCGAGCGCTACCTGCCCCTGTCGCGCTACCTGAAGGGCACGATCACCGACCTGGCCAAGGCTCTCGTCGCGCTCGAGAAGCGCCTGGCGCCGCGCGCACACGCGCTGCAGGAGCGCGGGTCCGCCGAGTCGAGCTTCGCGCGCAAGCTGCTCAAGGCGCGCACGATCCTCGGCCTGATCGGGGTGGGGCGCAGGCAGTTCCGGCTCGGCGAGCTGTTCAAGGGCCGCGGTCCGGGCAAGGCGTGGAACGCCGCCCTGGCCATGACGAAGATGGCGCTCGGCGTCAAGACCAAGGCGGTGGTGGACCGCCACACGCGCGTGCAGGGCTTCCTGCAGCTCATCGTCCTGCCGTTCGAGGACAAGACCGTGCTCGAGACCGAGCGCGTGCAGCGCTGCCCCACGGCCTTCGCCTACGTCGACCCCGAGGACCACGAGGTCAAGCACGTGCCGGTCTGCTCCTGGCCCCTGTACAAGACCGAGGTGATGCGCGGCATTTCCAAGGAGTACGAGCGGGCCGGCGCGGCGCAGCAGGCCTGAGGCGGGCCGGCGTCGGGGAGCCGCGCGCGGCCGCGGGACAGAGGCGCTAGACTGGCGGTGCGAGCGGCGGCGCCAGAGGAGCGCCGCGGGAGGCTGCCATGGAGCTTTGCGGCTACGCGGACCGGGTGGCGCACGTCGATCTCACGGCGCGCAGCGTCGAGTACAAGCCCCTTCCCGAGGAGTGGGCGCTGAAGTACATCGGCGGGCGCGGCCTGGGGGTGCGCTACGTGTTCGAGAACGGGCCGGCGGTCGCCCCGCTCGCGCCCGAGAACCTGCTGTGCTTCATGAACGGACCGCTCACCGGCAGCGCGGCCAACATGAGCGGCAGGCTAGCGGTCGTGACCCGGTCGCCTCTCACTGGCACGGTGACGGACAGCCATCAAGGGGGGTGGTCCGGGGCGCGCCTGCGCTGGGCCGGCTTCGACGGCCTCGTCATCCGGGGCAAGGCGAGCACGCCGGTCTACCTGCACGTGTCGGACGGCCAGGTCGAGATCCGGGACGCGGCCGTGGCGTGGGGCCAGGGCGTGCACGCGAGCGTGGAGCAGTTCCGCCGCGAGCACGGCAAGAAGGACCTCTCCGTGATCGCGATCGGACCGGCGGGCGAGAACCTGGTGCGCTACGCCTGCTGGATCAACGAGGACGACCGCGCCGCGGGCCGCGGCGGCACCGGCTGCGTGGGCGGCGCGAAGAACCTCAAGGCCGTGGTGGTCAAGGCCGCGCAGGCCCTGCCCGAGCCGAGCGACAAGCAGGCCTGGAACGCGGCGCGCAAGCGCGCCCTCGCCCTGATCAGGGACGAGAAGAACGTCACCAGCCCGAGGAAGGGCGGCCTCAGCGTGTTCGGCACCAACGTGCTGATGAACATCACCAGCGCCCTCGGCGCGCTGCCGGCGCAGAACAGCCTCGAGACCTCCTTCGGCGCCGGCGCCGAGAAGCTGAGCGGGGAGCACGTCAAGGAACACCTGCTGGTCGCCGATCCCACCTGCCACGCGTGCCCGGTGGCGTGCAAGAAGGAGGTGGAGGTCAAGCAGGGCTTGTTCGCCGGCCTGCGCATGGAGAGCGTGGAGTACGAGCCGGCCTGGGCGCTCGGGGCGAACTGCGGCAACGACGACGTCGGCCTCGTGGCCGGGCTCATCGACCTGGCGAACGACCTCGGCCTGGACGCGATCGAGATCGGCGACGTGCTCGCCACGTACATGGAGGCGACCGCCGCGGGCTACACCGCTCCCGATCCGGGGCTCAGGTGGGGCGACGGTCCGGGCATGGTGGAGACTCTGCGCAAGGTTGCGTTCCGCCAGGGCATCGGCGACGTGCTGGCGCACGGCGTGGTCGCCACGGCCGAGCGCTTCGGCCACCCCGAGATCGCCATGCACTGCAAGGGGCAGGGCATTCCTGCCTATGACCCGCGCGGCTTGAAGGGCATGGGCCTGGGTTACGCGACCTCGAACCGCGGCGCCTGCCACCTGCGCGCCTACACGCCGGCCAGCGAGCTCGGTCTCATCGCGCTGAAGACGGACGGGCTGGAGTGGCGGGGCAAGGGCGAGCTGGTCAAGCTGCTGCAGGACCTGCACGCCTTCTCTGACAGCCTGGATCTCTGCAAGTTCAGCGCCTTCGCCGAGGGGGCCGAGGAGTACGCCGCGCAGTACTCGGCCATGACGGGCGCGACCTTCAACGCGGCCGACGTGCTGCGGACCGGCGAGCGCATCTACAACCTCGAGCGCCTGTACAACAACCGGGCGGGATTCGGCGCCGGGAGCGACGTCCTGCCCGCGCGCTACACCGCGCAACCGTCCACCATGGGCGGATCGCGCGGCCACGTGTGCGAGCTCGTCAGGATGCTCGAGGAGTACTACGCGGCGCGCGGCTGGCGAGACGGCGTGGTGCCGCGCGCGAAGCTCGAGGAGCTGGGAATCCCGTAGCGGCGGGCGCGGCCGGCTACCCGCCGCCCACCGCGGGAAAGAGGTCGACTTGGTCCCCGGCGCCGAGCGGGGAGTCGAGGGCGCGCTCGAGGCGGCGCGCGTCCCGGCCGTTGACCAGGACATGGACGGCGCCGCGCAGCAGGCCGCGCTCGTCGAACAGCTCGCGTTCGAGCCGCGGGTAGCGTTCGATCACCCGCAGGAGGAGCTGGCGCACCGTTGCTCCCGAGGGAAGCGGCAGGTCCGCCGTTTGCGCGCCGGCGAGGAGGCGCAGGCTCGCGTAGAAGTTCACCTGCATGGCCGTTCCCGTCTGACCTGCTCGAGACTGCCCGTGCTCGACGCGCCGGCCCGCATCGGGAGGCGCGGCGCTCAGAAGAGCACGCCCTGGCGCGGCGGGAGGATCTTGCGGGCGCGCAGGGCGTCCTCGATCAGGGGGATGTGGGCTTCGCGCTCGAGCGGCAGCTCGACGGTGCGCGCGCGCAGGTCGAGCCGGTCGAGGAGCGTGCCGAGGATGCCGTGGATCTGGCGCTGGAAGCGCGTGGACGTGGCGCGCACCTTGTCGGCGGCGATCTCCGGATCGATGATCGGCACCCAGAAGAGGGCGTCGTAGGTGGTGCACCAGCGCTGGAGGAAGGGATGCAGGTACTCCTGCTCGCCGCAGGCGCGCACCATGTAGGCGTAGTTGTCGATCACCGCCCGGTCGCAGATGACGAGTTCCGTGCGGCGCACCGCCTCCAGCTCGGCCTGCCACTGCGCCGCGAGGATCCACATCTGTCCCTCGAGGGTCGTGGCCTCGTTGATAGGAAAGGGAGAGCGGCGCGAGTTCTCGTAGGCGACGTCGGCGTCGATGCTGAGCGCGCGCAGCCGGCTCGCGAGCGAGAAGGTGAGCACCGTCTTGCCCACGCCGTGGGTTCCGATGAAAGCGACCTTGGCAGCCACGAGCGCGAGTATAGCAGGGGCGTTACTGCGGAGCTTCCTGCTCGCCGAAGCGCAGCGCGGCGCGCACGCGGTGCTGGTAGGAGATCAGTCCGCGGCGGACGCGCTCGCGCACCAGGCCGCCGTCCAGCTCCAGGCGCTCGGCGATCTCCTCGACCTCGAGACCCTCGAACTCGCGCAGCCAAAGCAGGTAGCGCTGCTCGGGAGGGAGCCCGTCGAGCGCGGCGCGCATGGCCCTGGCCTCGGCGCGGTCGCTCGCGGCGCGCAGGGGCGACGTGGCGGGCACCGGACCCGCGTACTGCGGGCCCGGGGAGGATCTGCCGGCCGCGAGCGCGGCGCGCAGGGGCAGCGCGGGCCGCACGGTCGCGAGCGCAGGGTCGTGCTCGTTTTCCAGCAGGGAATGCAGGCGGTCCTCGGCGATGGCGAGCAGCCAGTGGCGGAAAGCGCCGAGGTCCCGGCCATCGAAGCGGGCGCGGTTGCCCCAGGCGCGCAGCAGGGTCTCCTGCCACACGTCGTCCGCGGGCAGACGCGTGCGCAGCGCCGCCCCCATGCGCGCCTCGATGAGGAGGAGCATGGCGGCCGGCCGCACGGCATGGATGAGCTCGTCCCACGCGGCTGGCGCGTCGCCGCGCAGCCGCGTCCAGGTGAGCCGAAAAGGCCTGTCCTCCTGCGTTCCCATCGCCATTCCTAGAGGATACACCAGCACGCGGCGTTTCGCCGGCGATCCGCCCGGCGAGAAACGCTCTTCGCAGGGAACGCGGGCCGGCGCCCTCACCCCTGCTGCTGCGCGGCCGGCTCTCTCACAGGGTCGCGGCGCCGCTCGCAGAGCGCGGCGACGACGCGCGTCAGAGCAGCGCCGGTCACCGGCTTCACCATCAGACGCGCCACCATGTCGCAGCTCGCCACGCGCTCGGCCGCAGGGTTGTTCTCGCTGGCCAGGGCCACCACCGGGGTCTCGGCCGCGGTCGGCACGGAGCGCAGGACGCGCAGGATGCCGAGACCGCCGTGACCGGGCATGTCCAAGTCCAAGACGACGACGTCCGGGGCGTGATACAGCGCCGCTTCCACGCCGGCGCGCACGTCTTGCGCCACGGAGACGCGGAAGCCCGCCTGGTGGAGCCGCGTCGACAGGTTGATGAGCTGCTCGCACCCTCCTCCGACGAGGAGCACCGAGCCTGCGGGCTGCCGCACCCGGATCAGGTCGCACACTGCGTCCGGCGCGGCTGGATGCTCGCAGCAGACTGAATCGTTCATTGGGCCTCGCTCCGTGTGCGGGAAGAACGTAGGTGAGGGGTCTCCTCCGCCATCGACCAACGCCAGGTTCTTCAGGTCCTCGACGTCCGATCTTGCACAGCCGGCAGCAGGCAGCCGGCTTCGGATTCATCGGCAGACGATCGATGGAAATTCAGGGAAAAGAAGCCGCTGCGGGCGAAAATGCTCCATCTTCGCGACACGCCCGGCCGCGGCGGCGGCGAGGACGCACCCGGCGCGGCTCGAGGGTCGGAGGAGTGCATGAAGGTCCTGGCGGTCTATGCCACGGCGCAGGAGGGCGCGGAGCTCCAGGCGCGCTTCGCCCCGTGCCTGGAGCTCGGCGCGGGCAAGGCTGCTTCAGCCGTCTCGCTGTGCGTGGCGCTGGCGCGCGGTCCTCGTCCGGACGCGGCCCTCTTGTTCGGGGTTTGCGGCGCTTTTCCCGCGCGGCACCTTGCCGCGGGCGCCGCGCTCGACGTGCTGGACCTGTGCGTGGTCGGCGAGGATTTGCTCGCGGACGAGGGCGCGGAGGTGGAAGGCGGCTTCCAGAGCCTGGCCGAGATGGGTCTCGGGGAGATCGGCCCCTTTGCCGCTGACCCGGTGCTGGCGGCGCGGGCGGCCGCGATCCTGGGAGGCGTCCGCGTGGTGCGCGGCGCCACGGTCAGCCGGTGCAGCGGCACCGAAGCCCTGTCCGCCGAGATCGCCCGGCGCAGCAACGCCCTGGTCGAGACCATGGAGGGGGCCGCGGTTGCGCTCGCCTGCCGGGCTCTGGGCGTCCCTCTCGTCCACGTGCGCTGCGTGAGCAACCAGACGGGCGAGAGAGGGCGCGCCGTCTGGCGGCTCGCGGATGCCGCGGAGCGGGCGCGCCGGGCAGCGACCGAAGTGCTCGGCCGCCTGGCATGAAGCTGCAGAGGATGGGATGCGCGGCCTTCAGCAGGGGAGCGTCCAGATCGTGGATGTGCGCGGGCGCGGCGCGCCTGGCTCAGGCCGGCGCGGCGTCCAGGCGGGGCGGACAGTCGCGCGGGGAGACGCCCTCGCGGGCGCAGACGTGATCGACCAGGCGCGGGAAGTACTCGTCGAAGTCCTGGGCGAGATCCGCGTAGTGGGCATCGAGCTCAGCAGCGCCCTTCGCGAGCGGATTCGCGTGGCGGAGCCTGCGGGACATGCCCGCGAGCGCGCGGCCGGCGGCGTCCGAGTCGGCGTAGGCAGCGAGCCAGTCTCCCTCGGCCATGCGCGGCGCGATCTCGCGCAGGCGGGGCGGCATGAGCGCGACTCTCGACAAGAGCGCAGCGTAGACCCCGCGAGCGAAGTCGTGGAGCGACAGGATCGGGCTGTAGCGCTCCCAGGAGCGGGCCAGGAAGTGGTCGTAGAACACGTCGACCATCACGC
Source organism: Planctomycetota bacterium (assembly GCA_016213895.1). Taxonomy (GTDB): domain Bacteria; phylum Planctomycetota; class B15-G4; order B15-G4; family JADJEK01; genus JACQZJ01. The sequence continues at coordinate 35,527 of JACQZJ010000087.1, forward strand.
CCGCGTAGCGCTGGAAGGGGCCGGACAGACGCTGGCGGCTGCGCGCGACGACCGGGTGCGAGTCGGTGAATGCATCCACCCCGCGATGGCGGCGGATGCCGCGGAGGACGGCCTCGGGGAGGCGCGAGAGGTCGGCGCCGCGCATGAAGTCGCCGAGCAGGCTGCCGAGGACCGAGTCGGCAGAACGGTCGGCCAAGTAGAGGTGTGCGAGGTAGTTCATGACGGACGAGGGGATTGTAGCGGGTGGGAGCGGGGCGGGGCGGCGCGGCGGTTCCCCTGGCGATCGGGGCCGGATCGCGACTTCCGGTGCATTCCGTGCGCGACGAATGTGGCGAGGTTCGCCATCGGCAGAGGCGATGCTGGCGGAGGGCGCGGATGAGCGGCGGGAGGTGCGAGCGGCACGACGTCGCTGCCGGCCCCTCTTCTAGCGGCTTCAACCTTCCGTGTGGGTAACGGCGCATAGTGTGGGATGGAGATCGAGGCCGCCGAGATGGAAGAGGATTGCGGTTCGAAAGCGGGCGCGGTTGCGGAAGCCACAGGCCCGGGCCTTGATCCTCTGGATCTTCGCGTTGAACGACTCGCTGATCGCGTTGGTCGCGCGGAAGAGCACCGCGTTGATCACGCCGTGCAGGTGCTCGCGGGCCATCCGCGCGAGGAGTAGTTCCAGAGTGTCGCCGCGGTCTCCTTGATCGCCCAGGCCCGCGCCGTCTTCAGCATGCCCCGCGTCTCCCGCTGGAACTCGCAGCGCGAGCGCGGGGCCGGAGCCCCGCGCCGGCGGTGGCAGCGCAGCGAGCGGATGGGGCCCGCCCGCTTCGGGTCGCTTCGCAGGCCCGGGTTCGGGCGGTATTTCCCGGTGCGCGCGATGCCCTGATGAGCGAGAATGGGGGCGCCGTCGGAATCACCGCCACACCGGGAGCGCTTGCTCAAGTGCCCCCTCTCCGGATCCGAAGAGACCTGGAGCCGCCCGACACGGAGCTTGACAGCCTCTGATGCGCATCCGGCACCTTCTGCGGTCCGTGCGGGCCGCCGCCCTGGCGACCGCGTTCGTGGTCGCTTTCGCGAGCGGCGCCTCGCTTCAGTCGTGCGAGGAGTCGGCCGCGGCTGACTGCCACGTCGGCGCCGCCCAGGCCGAGCAGGTGGCCGCGCTGGAGAGCAAGCTCGAAGCGCGCCAGTCTCTCCTCGACAAGTACGAGAAGAGGCTGGAGAAGAAGAAGCAGGACCTGGCGCAGGGGCAGACCGATCTGGCCGCTGCCCAGGCCATGCCGGAGAACACGGCGCAGGAGAGCAAGGCGCGCAAGAAGGCGATCAAGGCGGCCAAGAAGCAGATCGCCGCGGCCGAGAAAGGCGTGGCCAAGTACACGAAGAAGGCCGGCGCCGCCCGGGAGAAGGTGGATCAGTGCGTGAGCCAGATCGAGGCGATCGATTCCTGGCGCTTCGCCGGCCCGGGCCGCTGGTCCTCCTGCGCGACGCCGTACGACCCGCCCTGGGCGGGCGCCGCGCCCACGCGGGTCATCGACCTCACGGCCGACCTCGCGCAGAGCGACGAGGAGAACGGCGCGGCGCTCAAGGCCGCGATCCAGGGGCTGGAACCCGGCGACTGCCTGAGGATCGGCTCGGGCGTGTACAGCATCAACTCCTACTTCAACGTCTCGCTCGTGGGCAGCGCGTCCGCGCCCATCTGGATCGAGGCGCAGGATGGGGCGCGGCCGGTCATCACGCGCCCGGACGCCGCGCAGAACCTCATGAACGTGGGCACGCTTTCCCCCGGCTCGGCCCAGTTCCTCTGCTTCCGCGGCCTCGAGTTTCGGGGCGGATCCGCGGGCGTGCGGCTCTACGGCTGCGCGGACGTGTGGCTCGACCACTGCTCCATCCACGACACGGGCGAGGCCGCGCTCACCGCGAACACGGCCGACAGCGCGCGCCTCTACGTCACGCGCAACCACATCCACCACACGAGCGGCTGCGGCGAGGGCATGTACCTCGGAGCGAACAACGGCGCCTGCGTGATGCGCGACTCGGTCGTCGCCCAGAACCACGTGCACCACACCGGCGGGTCGCAGGGCGACGGCATCGAGGTGAAACAGGGGAGCTTCGGCAACTGGATCGTGAGGAACTGCGTGCACGACGCCAACTACCCGTGCATCCTGGTGTACGGCACCGCCGGGAACCCGATCAACACGATCGAGCAAAACGTCTGCTTCGGCTCGAACGACAACGTGCTGCAGGTGCAGGGCGAGGCGCTCGTGACGAACAACCTGCTCATGCGCGGCGCGAACGGCTTCTACAGCGGCAACCACCAGGGCGAGACGCGCGACCTGGTCTTCACCCACAACACGATCATCAACAGCGGGACCGCCGCCTACCTCGCTTCCTGGAGCGGGAAGCCGGGGATGGTGTTCGCGAACAACGTGGCCTACAGCGAGAGCGGAGCGGCCATCGCCTTCGTCGGCCCGGCCGCGGGCGTGGACTTCGCCGGCAACGTGGTCCTGGGAACGGTGAACGGCGCGAGCGCGTCGAGCTACGTTCAGGGCTGCGGGCTGAGCGACTTCGGGGCACTCTCGAGGCGGGCTGCCTGGATCGCTAGTGACGCGGGGCGCGCGCTACTGCCTGCCGAGCCAGACCTTGTCGATCTGGGGGGTGCGCGTCACCTTGCGGCCCTCGTGCTCCTCGCAGCCCTTCCAGCGCGTGAGGAAGGTGAATGGAATCTGGCGGCCGAAACCCTCGTGCTGCAGGGCGATGCCGAGGAGGCGCTCCATGGCCTCGGAGCCGGTCTTGTCCGAGGGCAGGACGTGGTGCATGCCGGCGGCGTACAGGCGGTCGAGCACGGCGCGGCGGCAGAAGAGCATGCAGCCGAACACCATGTGGAAGCCGTCCTCCAGCCAGGCGTAGCGGCTGAGCGCGAGCTGCGCGCGCGCCCACTCGAGGTGCCGCGCCTGGCAGCCGCCCCAGCCGTCCCAGTACATCATTCCCGAGACCTCGAGGCGTTTGAGGTGGTCCAGGTTGCGCTTGACGACGACGCTGTCGTGCAGGAAGTAGTAGTAGTCGCGGGGGTACCGCTCGTAGACGTGCCACATGGCGCCCGCCTCGTAGCAGCGGTTGCCGGCGTCCTCGACGATGACTCCCTGACGTTCCAGGTCGCGCAGGTAGCTCCGGTCCGGCGAGTCGCTGTCCGTGACCACGATCTCCTCCGCCGGGTGATGGCGGCGGATGCTCGCGACCGCCTCGAAGACGAGCGGCCGCGCCGGGTCGAACCTGCAGGCGAGCGCGAACACCTAACGGGTCTCCCGCAGGGCGAGCACGCGCTTCTTGATCTCGGTGGTGGAGATGCCGGCCGTGTAGGGCACGTAGGTGAGCGCGATGCCGTGCTCTTCCATGAAGGCGCGCGTCAGGCCGAGCTGGGCGACGAGCGAGTCGCCGGCCCAGTCGTCGTCATGCAGGATGAAGTCCGGGCGCAGGAGCTCGATGGCGGCGCGCTGCGTGTCGTGCGACTCCATGATGAAGCACAGGTCGACGTAGCGGCACGCGCGCACGATCTCGAAGCGCTCGGCCTCGCGCAGCACCGGGGTGCACTTGTACGACTCGGCGAAGGCGTCGCTGTTCAAGGCCACGATGACGAAGTCGGCGAGCTGGCGCGCGCGGCGCAGCAGGTTGACGTGGCCGTTGTGGAAGCAGTCGAAGGTGCCGCCCACGTAGATGCGGGTCTTCCGGCGGCACGGGGCAGGGTTCCTACCGCGCTCCGCCACGGCGGCCGGAGCGGCCGGCAAAGGAGGACTCTCCGGTGCGCTGGGAGCGAATGTCTGCATGGCTGCTCGCCTCCTGCCCGCATGTCGAGAAAACGGCGGAGAGACCTTGAGTCGCGGGGCGAGAGGATCGGCAAGGAAAGGGGCTGCAGGCCGCGCCGGCGCGACCGGGCGCGGCGCGGGTTTGTGTTCGGCTGCTGGCCGCGGCAGACTATCCCCTTCGCGCGTGCGGACAGGAGCCTGGCGATCGTGTCGGCGAGCAGGTCGAGCTTCTCCTCGCGGGCCCTGGCCCGAGGCGTGCTGGCGGCGTTCTTCGTCTCCGGCTTCTGCGGGCTGGTGCATGAGGTGGTCTGGACGCGCCTCCTCCGGCTCGTCATGGGCAACACCACGCACGCGGTCACCACCGTGCTGTGCGCGTTCATGGGCGGGCTTGCGCTCGGCAGCTTCATCGGCGGGCGCGCGGCCGAGCCGCGCGCGGCCAACGAGACCTACCAGACGCTCCTTTCCATAAGCCCGGACTTCCTGCCGGCGCTCAACAACCTGGCCTGGATCCTGGCGGCGAATCCAGACGGGCCGCTGCGGGACGCGGCCGGCGCGGCGCGGCTCGCGGAGCGGTGCGAGCTCACGGCCCATGAGGACGCGGACCGCCTGGACACGCTGGCCGTGGCCTACGCCGCGGCCGGCCGCTTCGCGGACACGCGCGCCGCGACGCGGAAGGCCCTGGAACTCGCCGCGGCGGGCGGGCTCGATCGCCTCGCGGCCGAGATCCAGGCGCGCCTCGGCCTCTTCGAGCAGGACCGCGCCTACCGCGATCCGCCGGGACGCTAGTTGCCGTGCTGGTTTCGCGGCTGAAACAGCCAAAACATGCTATAACGGAAAAGGCCGCAGCCGCGGCCCTGCAGGGACTTGTCGCATCATGTGGGCGCCGGCGGCGCGGGCGCGCGCCGGCCGGCTCCGGCCGCAGAGGATCGAGCGGATGAGAGTCGCCCTCGTTTACGCCAAGTCGCGCTCATTCCAGCAGAAGGGTACGAGGTCCGCCTGCTGGACGACTCGATCGAGCCCGAGGGGAAGATCGAGGAGGCGATCGCCTGGGCGGACGCGGTCGGGATCACGGCGCTGACCTCGAACGCGCGCCGCGCGCGCGATCTGGGGCACCGCGCTCGCAAGGCCGGCAAGTTCGTGGTGCTCGGCGGTCCGCACCCCACGGTGGCTCCCGAGTTCTTCCTCGAGGACGACTGCTGCGACGTCACGGTGCAGAGCGAGGGCGATTACGTCCTGCCCGAGATCCTGGAGGCGCGCGCGCATCCGCAGCGCTGGCACAACATCCAGAACCTCACCTTCAAGCAGGACGGCCGGCTGATCTCCACGCCGCGGCGGCCCTACATCAAGGACCTGGACGCGCTCCCCTTGCCGGCCTACCACTTGTACGACATGCCGCGCTTCTTCGAGCGCATGGTCAACCCCGGCATCCCGCTGGTCTCGAGCCGCGGCTGTCCCTACGCGTGCACCTTCTGCGACGCGGAGATGACGCCGCGCAACTACCGCGCGATGTCCGCGGAGCGCACGGTCGAGCTGGTCGAGAAGGTGATGCGGGACTACAACCCGCCGCAGGTGTTCTTCTTCGACGACCTGTTCACGATCAACAAGAAGCGCGTCATCAAGATCTGCGAGGAGATCATCCGCCGCGGCATCTTC
>JACQZJ010000167.1 GCA_016213895.1 Planctomycetota bacterium
CCCGTGCGAGGAGGTCGTCGTTCTCGAGACCAACCTCGACGACGCCACCGGCCAGGCGGTCGGGTTCCTGATCGGCAAGGCGCTCGCGGCCGGCGCGCTGGACGCCTACGCCCTGCCCATCCAGATGAAGAAGTCGCGGCCGGGGATCCTGTTCTGCGCGATCAGCGACGAGGCGCGCGCGGACGCGATCGAGCGCGTCATCTTCGGCGAGACCGCCACCCTGGGGGTGCGGCGCCACCGCGTGCACCGCACGCGCCTGGAGCGCAGGAGCGCGCGCATCCTGACCTCGCTGGGAGAGGTCATGACCAAGTTCGCGCGCGGCCCGGGCGGTCTCAGGCGCGCGGCGCCGGAGTACGAGGACGTGGCGCGCATCGCGACCGAGAGGGACATTCCCTTCCGCCAAGCGCTGGAGACCGTCCAGCGCGAGCTGCCGCTCTGGCCGGCCGAGGGCGAGGCGAAAGCGCAGTCCGCGCCGGACCGCCCCAAGGCGTGATGCGCGCCGCCCGCGGGCGGGCTCAGGCAGAGGGGCGCGCCGCGGCTTGCAGCTCGTCGAGAGCGGCTCCCAGGCGCCGGAGCGCTTCCGCCAGCAGGTCGGGCGCGCGGCCGAAGGCGACGCGGAAGTGGGCGGGCGCGCCGAAGAAGCTGCCCGGGGTCAGGTTCACGCCGCGCTCGCCGAGAAGCCGCTCGAGGAACGGCGCGGAATCGGCCACGCCGCGCAGCCGCGGGAAGGCAAGGATGCCGTGCTCCGGCGCCACCCACTCCAGGTCGGGCCGCTCGGCCATGAAGCGGTCAAGCACTGGCCGGGCGCGGCCGATCACCTCGCGGATGCGGCGCTGGAACTCGTCCTGCCGCTCGAAGATGCGGCACGCGATGCGCGCGGAGGGGAAAGGAGGATGCACCACGAAGAGGTCGTTCAAGCGCAGAGCGCGCTCGACCAGCGCGGGAGGGGCGAACAGCCAGCCCACGCGCAGGCCGCCCAGGCCGTACGCCTTGGTGGCGCTGGACACGGCGATGCGGTTCTCCCCCGCGCGAAACGAGGTGCGCGCGCCGCCGGCCATGTCCAGGTAGACCTCGTCCACGAACAGGTGCGCACCGGCCTCGGCTGCCGCCTGGGCGCACTGGTCGAGTACCGCGTCGGCGAGGCGCACTCCGCTCGGGTTGTGCAGGTTGGTCAGGGCGACCAGGCGCGTTCTCTCCGTCAGCAGCGAGCGCAGCTCCTCCGCGTCGACGGCGAATCCCCTCTCGAAGCGGCGCGGCAGCGCGCGCACCGTGGCGCCGGCGAGGCCCGGCAGGATCCTCAGGTTCGGATAGACGGGCGTCTCGACCAGGACCTCGTCGCCGGGCTCGAGCAGGGCGAGGAAGGCGAGGGCCGTGGCGTACGAGGCGGAGGCCGTGACGAGCACGGATTCCGCGGGCACGCCGTAGTGCGCCGCGACCAGCGCGCTGATCTCCGTGGGCCGGTCGTAGTCGTCCGGCCCGAGCACCAGGTCGCGCGCGGAAAGGACGAGATCCGCGGCGCTGACCTCGGGCATGCTGCTGCTCGTGAGCCGGTGCGTCCCCTCCTGGCCGCGCGTCTTGGCCCAGCGCATGTAGGCAAATTCCTCGAAGCGCATGGCGCGCGATGGTAGCCTGCCGGGCATGGGTTGGCGATGGCGGCGTCTCGCGCTGGCTTGCGCGGCGGTTTCCCTGTGCTTCGCGGCCGCGGGCCGGAGCCAGGAGGAGAGCGCGGCCGACGCGACCTCGGTCGCCGCCGGCGACGAGGATCCCCTGGCCTGGGTCGGGCCGCACGAGGTGCTGTTCGTCGCGCGCGTGCGCGAGGGCGGCGCGGTGCTCCGTTCCGGGCCGGACCCGAACTACCGCGTGGTGCGCGAGGTTCCCGGCGGGCACCTCCTGGTCGCGGTGGGGGACGCGCCCGGGCACCTCCAGGTGCTCGTGCCGGACGGCTACGTGGCATACATCCACTCGCGCTACGTGAAGGTCGACGAGGAAGGCGTCGGCGTGATCACCAACTCGCGCGTCAACGTGCGCTCCCTGCCGAGTTCCCAGGGCGACTACCCCATCGGGCAGGTCAACGCCGGCGAGGTGGTGTGGGTCTGGGGGCGCAAGGGCGAGGAGGATGGCTGGTGCGAGGTGACGGCGCCGGCGGACCTGCCGCTCTGGGCGGCAGACGCGGATCTCGAGATCGCCGGCGACGCGCGCCAGGATCCGGCGCTCTTGGCGCAGCTCGAAGCCCTGCGCGCCGAGCGCCGCAAGGCGTGGGAGGAGCGCGCGGGCGAGGCGGCGGAGCGCGCCGCGGGGCGGCGCCAGGCCGAGCAGGCCCTGGAGCGCGTCCAGGAGGCGCGTACCCTGCTCGACGCCGCCCGGCAGCAGGGCGCGGCCGCGGACTGCGAGCCGGTGAAGGCGCTGCTCGCCTCCATCCTCGAAGGATGCTCGGATTCCGCGGTCGGCCTGCAGGTCGAGGCGCTGCGCCGCGACATCGAGATGATCGAGAAGCTCAGGGACGCCGTGCGCGAGCGCGAGGCGCTCTTGGCGCAACTCGCCGCCGAACGCCAGCGCATCGAGGACGAGCGCCTGGCCGCGGCCAAGGCGGCGAAGGAGGAGATCTACGGCGGCAAGCTGCCGGAAGTGGGGCAGGAGGGCGCGTGGAACGGCTTCCTGCGCGAACGGGCCGACGATCGGGAGCACCCCTTCGCGCTCGAGCAAGGCACGCGCGTGGCGGCGTGGCTGCGCTGCTCCTCCGGCAGGATCCGCCTGGCGGACTTCGCCGGCCAGCTCGTCTGCGTGCACGGCCGCGTGCTGAGCATCGCCGGCGCGCCGCTCATCGAGGTGGGGAAGCTCGAGATCATCCGCAAGTAGGCTCGCCGCCGGCGTTCGTGCGGCTCTCCTGCCGGCAAGCCTCGAGGAAGCCGGCGCGAAACGCGGCGAAGCACGCGTTCCGCACGGCGTCGCCGGCCGCGCGCACCAGGCGCTGGTAGAAGCGCACGTTGTGCCGGGCCACCAGGATCGGGCCGAGCATCTCGTCGCAGTGGTAGAGATGGGCCAGGTAGCCGCGTTCGAAGCGCGCGCAGGTGTTGCAGTCGCACGCGGCGTCGAGCGGATCGAGGGAGTCGCGCAGGGCGGCGTGGCGCAAGCGCACCACGCCGCGCGAAGTGAACGCCTGGCCGGTGCGGGCGTGGCGCGTGGGCAGCACGCAGTCGAACATGTCGCCGCCGTTCTCGATGGCGAGCAGCAGGTCCTCGGGATAGCCGATGCCCATGACGTAGCGGGGTGAAGCCGCCGGGAATCGCGGCAGGATCTGGCGCATGGTGGCCGCGATCTCGTCCTTGGATTCTCCCACGGCGAGCCCTCCCAGGGCGAGGCCGTCGAAGCCCATGGACGCGAGGGATTCGACCTGGCGAGCGCGGATCTCCAGGTCGGCTGCGCCCTGGACGATACCGAAGAGGGCCTGGCCGCTATGCACCTGGGAGCGGTGGAACGCGAGCGAGCGCTCGGCCCAGCGGATCGTGCGCTCGGCCGCCGCGGCGACCTCTTCTGCCGCCGCGGGCAAGGCGACCGGATGGTCGAGGACCATGGCGATGTCGGGATCGAGAGCGTCCTGGATCCGGATCACCTCTTCCGGCGTGAGCAGGATGGCCTCGCCGTCGAGGTGGGAGCGGAAGGCCGCGCCCTCCTCATCGATGCGCACGCGTCCTGCTTGCGAGAACACCTGGTATCCGCCCGAGTCGGTGAGGATCGCGCCGTCCCCCCCCATGAAGACATGCAGGCCGCCGAGCCGCCGGATCCTCTCGGGCCCGGGCCGCAGGCGCAGGTGGTACGTGTTGGCAAGGAGGATCTCCACCCCGGCCCGGTCCAGGTCGCAGGGCGCGAGGGCCTTCACGCTGCCGGCGGTCCCGACCGGCATGAACGCGGGCGTGCGAAAGGTCCGGCCGCGGACCGCGGCGAGCCCGGCCCGCGCGTTCCCGTCCCTCGCCTCGACGCGAAAGTCCATCCTCTCCAAGCAGGGTTCCTTGGTGCGGCGGCGTGTCGGCGCCGCCCTCGGCCGCTCGAAATATCCGCACTTTCTGGAGTTATACCGAGGGGGAGAAATGGAGGGAAGAACGTGCGGTGCCGCTCAAAGGCCTCCTCAGCGTGCGCTCGCACACGGCTTGCCGCTCGCGTGAATCGGCATAAGTCATGCGAACGGAAGGTTTTCGAGATTCCGATGGCATGGAACGAAGGTTGCAAATAGGATCACCGAAGAGCGCAGGGTCCACCCGGACCCGGCCTCGCATCGAGTCGCCCTTGAGCTGCTAGAACTGGAGACGACGATGGGCATCCGCCTCCATCATCTGCTTCTGACCGCCGGACTGATCCTGGCCGTGCCGTCCTTCGCGGACGCCGGCAAGTACGGCTTCGCGGACAAGGAAGGAGGAGGGCAGAACGACCCCGTCATCCAGGTGTCGGCGTCGATCGCCCCCAACACGGGCGCCACCTTCTCGATGACCGAGGAGGAGGCGAACGCCCTCTACACGTTCAACGCGACCGCGGTCACGTTCGACATGTCGGCGACTCCGCCGGTCATTCCGCAGATCGCGAACGGTGCCAACCAGTTCATCCGCCTCAGGTTCCCGATGGAGATCACCAACAGCATCCGCAAGAGCCTGATGAAGAACAAGGGGGGTCTGGCGGCGACTTCCTTCCTGACCAAGAACATCACCATCACGGACGAGACCGGAGCGCACGTGCCCGGGATCGCGGTGGTCAAGGGGAAGGACGTGTTGGGCACCAAGGTGGGAAACGACCCGAGCTTCCCGACCTGGCTCGACGCCAAGGGGAAGAACAGGCTGCTCGACGAGAACAGCTTCGTCTACATCTCGGACACGGGTGATGGCGACATCGCCACGATCGCGGCCTTCGGCGGGCAGGGCGGCACGCCTGAGACTTCGAGCATCAACGAGGTGCGCGTGCGCCTGCACGAGGTCGGCGGCGTGATCGTGAACGGCTACTGGGTGCTGAAGATCGGCGATGCAACCGGCACGCCGCTCGATGTCGGCACGCTGACCATCGACGAGTTCATCCCCACGAGTCCGGTGACGCCGACCAAGTATCACGGCACGCCCCCGAATGACTACCAGGTGGTCGAGTCCTTCTCGAACTACATCGTGCGCTACTCGGAGCCCGTGGCGCCCGAGTCCGTCGGCTTCAGCGGCGACCAGGTCAACAAGTACAACGCGCAGCCGCATACGATCCCGATGCTCTACAACGGCAACACCAACCTGATCCCGAACCCCGAGAACCTGCAGGTCCCGTACTACCCGAACTTCGTTGTGGGTGCGACGCCGAACGGCGTGCTCTACTTCCTCGTTCCCATCGACGTCGCGCCGCGCAACCCGAACAACCTGTCTGAGCTCAAGATCAAGCCGCTCCTCGATTTGCCGGGCAAGATCGACATCACGCTCCTTGGGCTCGCCATAACGAACAACGTCAACACGACCAGCCTTCCGGGCGGAGCCACCGTGGCCTCGGCGGTCACGTCCCTGTACAACGCGCAGTTCGACGTCACGACCGCCGCCGCACGGAGGACTTTCCGCCTGCCCGCCGGCGGCCGAGCGTTCACCAACATCCCGGTGCCGCCGCAGACGGTCTTCTACCTGCCGATCACCGGCGGCGGCGTGGGCGCGATCAACCTCGACGGCCAGGGATTCGAAACCAATGACCCGGCCACCGAGAAGATCGTGATCTTCACGAACGCCACCGAGATCGCCGCCTGCCCGTTCGGGTCCTTCCTGCTCGGCTGCAACAAGAACGTGTTCGGTGATCCGACCACGGTGAACCCGATTGGCCTGGGCGGCAACCCGGTCGCACTGGGCGGGCCGACGCCCTATCCGGGCGTGAACGAGGGAAGCACGGGTTCCACGGCCAACGGAGACAACCCGTATTCGGTCTATCCCAAGGGATTCGAGACTCCCTGCCGCAATTCCGATGGAAACGAGCGCCTGGCCGATGCCCCGCTCGTCGGGTCGGCTGGCGACATCCAGATCGGCGACTTCCTGGACAAGCTGTTCTTCGACACGCTCAACCCGTGGTTCAATCCCACCCTCGCACTGCACACGTCGCTCGTCGCAGGCACGGCTCTCCAGGCGAACAACATCGCCGACCCGCCCATGCCGAACCCGCCGCCCCTGCGCCTGCCCGTGGGACTCCCGCCCATCGACATCGTCTTCAACCAGCAGAAGCTGAAGAAGCCGGCCTTTGTCATCGAGGGCGAGGAGGTGTTCACGTACGGATACGCTCTGAACGTCATGCTGCTCCCGAACACGACGAATCCGCTCGCCGGCGACACGTATCCGACCTTCCCGCACAACGGGCCCACGCCGCAGACCTTCTCGCCGGGCCTGCCCTACGCCGCGCGGCAGCAGATCGGCAACTTCCTCTACGTGACCGATCGCGACCAGGGCCTGGTGCAATGCCTGAACTCCAACACCTTCTCCTTGGTTGCGAGCATCCAGACGCCCGATCCCGAGGGGCTTGGGCTGGCGCCCGATCTCCGGCACATCTACGTGTCCAACTTCGGCGACGACTCGGTCTCGATCGTCGGCACTGATCCTCTGTCGCCGACCTTCCACAAGGAGATCAACCGCGTCAAGGTGGGGGCCGGGCCGCGCGACGTCGCCTGCCAGCCCGACGGCGAGGACGTCCTGATCTGCAACTTCCTCGGCAACTCGGTGTCGATCCTCGAGCCCAAGTCCCAGACGATCCGCAACACGGTCTCGAACGGCGTCAAGCGCCCCTGGGAAGTGGTTCTCACCGTGCGCTACGGCACGACCGGCTGGGCAGCGGGCATCTACTTCGGCTTCATCGCCAACCAGCAGAGCGGCGACATCGTCGTCTACGAGTCCGGACCGTCCGGCGCGGCCGGCTTCGGCTCGGACGACATCCGCTGGTCCGCCGACATCGCGCAGCCGTTCGCCGAGCTGCGCGGCATGACGTACGATCCGTTCTCCTACCCCGGGGCGACGACTTACCTCCCAGGCGGGGTCTACGTCACGCACCGCGACAAGGACACGGGCCAGGCCATGATCAGCCGCGTGGCATGGACCTCCCAGCTCCCGGGCGCTGGCGCCTACCCGCCGGTGCCGCTGCCCTCCTCTCCGCTCAACGCGCCTGGCATCCTGCAGCGCAAGTTCGAGGTCGTGGGCGCGTGGGGCGGACCGCTCGTCCCGATCAACCAGAAGCTGAACTACGGCGGCCAGGACCAGACCCCTTACGACGTCGCGCTGAACGACTTCAGCGCCCGGGACTTCTACTCCGTCATCCCGCAGAACGCGCAGACGAACGGCGGGTCCAATCCCGCGGTGCCGGCTGCCGCCGCGGGCACCATGAACAGCAAGCACCCGCACCGCATCGTGCAGGGCTTCATCGTCCCCACGGTGACCCCGGACAGGATGTACGTGTCCTTCCCGGGCGATAACCGCGTGGAAGTGCTCGAACCGAACCTCTCGGGACAGCGCGTCAACAGCGTCGAGGGCCTGGCCGCGCCCGGGCGCATGGCTTCGTACTTCGACCAGTAGCCGCGCAACGTCCCGCCGCACAGGAAGACCGATTGTCGGAGCAGCCGCCTGCCAGCAAGGAGCCGCCGATGGGCGTCCGCCTGAAGCACCTGATCCTTTCCTCCGCCCTCCTGATCCTGTGTGAGCCCCTGGGCGAGGCCGGGAAGTACGGCTTCGCTGACAAGGAGGGAGGCGGCAAGAACGACCCGGTCATCGAGGTGTCGGCCAGCATCGGCCCGAACGCCGGCGCCGTCTTCTCTCTGACCGAGAAGGAAGCGAACCAGCTCTACACCTACAACTCGACCACCGGCAACTTCGACCTGGCCACGCCCATCCCGACGATCCCGCAGCTCGCGAACGGCGCCAACCAGTTCATCCGGCTCGAGTTCCCGATGAGCATCGCCAAGAAGAAGATCCGCCAGTCGCTCGCGAAGAACACGGCGGCGTTGTCGGCGACGTCCTTCCTCATGCCGAACATCCTGATCCAGGACGAGACCGGGGCGCACGTGGCGGGCATCGCCGTGATCGACGGCAAGACGGTGGACGGCACGAGCGTGAAGAGCAACCCCGACTTCCCGCGCTGGGACGACGCGCAGGGCAAGAACCGGCTGATCGGGAAGGACGTCTTCACCTACGTCTCGGACCTCGGCGACCAGGACCTGTCCTCGATCGCCGCGTTCGGCGGCACGATCGGCACGCCTGAGACCTCGGCCATCAAGGAGGTCCGCGTGCGCCTCGCCGCCGTGGGCGGGGTGATCGTCAACGGCTACTGGGTGCTGAAGATCGGCGACGGCACGGGAGCGCCGGTCGATGCCGGCGCGCTGACCATCGCGTCCCTGAGCGCCAAGAGCCCGGTGACGCCGCAGAAGTACGTGCACGGCAACCTCGTGGTCGACGCCTTCTCCAGCTTCGTGGTCGAGTACAACGAGCCCGTGGTCCCTGAGTCGGTGGGCTTCAGCGCCGAGCAGGTCAAGAAGTTCAACGCCGGGAATCCGCTGCTGCCCATGGTCTACAACGGCAACAGCGCCATGGTGCCGAACCCGGAGAACCTGCAGGTCCCCTTCTATCCCAACTTCCGCATCACCGCGACCGCGAACGGCGTGTCCACGTTCACGGTCCCCTTCGACGTGCGGCCGGTCAATCCAAACAACCTGTCGCAGTACGTCATCAATCCCCTGATCGACATGCCGGGCAAGCTGGACATGACCCTCAAGGGGCTGGCGTACAACACGAACACGGGCTGGACCTCCCTGCCGCCCGTGGGAACGATCTTCATCGCCAGCGCCGCGACGTCGTTCTACAACGTGGCCTTCAACGACGAGACCGCGGCCGCGTCCGAGGCCTATCACCTTCTCGGCAGCCGCGCCTTCACCAACGTGCCGGTGGCGCCGCAGGCTCTTTACTACGGAACGCTCACCGGCTCCGGCATCGGCGCCATCAACCTGGATGGGAACGGCTTCGAAACCAACGCTCCGGACGTGGAGAAGCTGGTCATCCTGACCAACTACGTCACGGACTTGTCCGATCCCTTCGGCGTGGCCCTGCTCGGCGGCAACCCGTCCAGGTTCGGCGACCGCACCGGCACGAACGTCATCGGCATCGCCGGCAACCCGCCTGAGATGGGCGGGCCGACTCCTGTTCCTGGCGTGAACGAAGGCTCCTGGGGCACCTTGGCGAACCAGGGCAACCCCTACGCGGTCTACCCGCCCGGGTTCGAGACCGTGGCCAGGAACTCCGAGGGCGATCCGCGCCTCGCCTCGGCGCCCACGATCGGGGCGGTCGGGGACATCCAGGTCGGGGACTTCCTGGACAAGCTCTTCTACGACACGTTGAACGGCTACGCCTCAATCGGGCTGCATACGGCCCTGTCGCTCGGCGGGATCCCGATCGTAGGCAGCTATCCGAGCAACAACATCTCGGACCCGCCCTATCCGAACCCGCCGCCCATGCGCCTTCCGGTCGGCCTGCCGCCGGTGGACATCATCTTCAGCCAGCAGAAGCTCAAGAAGCCGGCCTTCCTCATCGAGGGAGACGAGGTCTTCTCCAACCTCATCCCGCCCACGAACCCACCGCCTGCACCTTACCTGATGTACTGCGCTCACTCGTGGAGCCGCGTGCTCTTCGTGCCCAACCCGTACAACCCGTTGGCCGTAGATCTCTACCCCACGTTCTCACAGAACGGCCCGTGGTATCAGTCGTTCCCTTGGCCGACACTTCCCCTCGTCCCTACGGCGTGCTACCCCGGGATACCGTATTCTGCGCGCCAGCAGATCGGCAACTTCCTGTACGTGACCGATCGCGACAACGGCGTGGTGCACTGCCTGAACTCGAACAACTTCTCGGTGGTCGACACGATCCAGACCTCCGATCCCGAGGGACTGGGCATCTCCCCCGACCTGAAGTCGCTGTGGGTGTCCAACTTCGGCGCGGATACGGTGTCTTTGGTCGGCGTTGACCCCTGGGCCCCGAACTTCCACAAGGAAGTCACCACCATCAAGGTCGGCGCGGGCCCGCGTGACGTGGCGGTGCAACCGGATGGCGAGGACATCTTCGTCAGCAACTTCCTGGGCAACAGCGTCTCGATCATCGACCCGACCTCGCAGACGGTGCGCAAGACGCTGCAAAACGCGATCAAGAAGCCCTGGCAGGTCTGTCTGTCGCAGAGGCACACCAGTACGGGCTGGATTGCCGCCGTGTACTTCGGCTTCATCGGCAACCAGGGAACAGGCGACGTCCTGATCTACGAATCCGGCCCGACCGGTTCGACCGGGGTAGGCCTGGACGACATCCGCTGGAAGGTGGAGCTGCTCGATCCCCTCTCCGACTTGCGTCACATGAGGTACGATCCCCTGACGCACCCGGGGCATCCCACGGGCGTCTTCTACAACGGCTACGCTCCCGCGGTCGGCTCTTTGCCGGGCGGCGTGTACGTCACGCACCGCGACGCGGACACCGGCCTCGCCATGATCTCGCGCGCTTGCTGGACCGCGCAGCTCCCGAGCGCGGGAGCCTTCCCGCCCACTCCCATGCCCTCTGCCGTCATCAGCGCACCGGGCGTCTTCAGCCGCAAGTTCGAGGTGGTCGGCTCCTGGGGCGGCCCACTCGTCCCGATCAACCAGAAGATCAACTACGGCGGCCAGGACCAGGTGCCTTACGGGATCGCCTTGAACGACTTCAACGCCTGGAACTTCTTCAGCTACAACGCGAGCGGCGTGAAGACGAACGTGGGCGGCTGGAACTCTCCGGCTTCCGTGGGCGCCGGCGGCATCAACAGCAAGCACCCGACGCGCGGCGGCGGCCCGACCTGGGCGCCGGACCGCCTGTACGTCTCGTTCCCCGGCGACAACCGCATCGAGGTGCTCGAAGCGAACCTCTCCGGCGTCAGGGTCAACACCATCGAGGGCGTGCCCACGCCGGGCGTGCTTGCCTCGTACTTCGACCAGTAGTCAGTCGTAGAGCCGCCGGATCTGGGCCCCGGGATAGTAGCGCCCGAGGATGTCCTGGTAGCTGCCGCCCGCGTGGGCCATGCCGTTCGCGCCGTACTGGCAGAGGCCCACGCCGTGGCCGAAGCCGCGGCCCTTGATCCGGAGTTCCAAGCCGGCCCGGCGAACTTCGTCGATCATGGCCGAGGGGATCTGCTCCGCGAGCGGCCGGCCGGCGTTGTAGCGGTTGCGGAAGCGGTCCGCCGGCAGCCGGTCGACCTGGCGGCCCGCGGCGTCGAGCACGGCCACCTCCAGAGCGCGGCCGGCGGGATCCCGGCTCGCCACGTCGAAGGTGAGCGCCTGGCCGAATGCGCCGTTGTAGAGGCCGGCGATCACGCCAGGCGGCACGCCGCGGGTCCAGGCGAAGTGGGGGGAGTCGCGGCAAGATGGGCAGGCGGCCCCGGCCAGGACCTGCCCGGCCGCGGGCACGCAGAAGACCTCTGCCGCGGACCCGGTCGCGCCCCCGCAGGTGGAATGGAAGTAGGCCTGCACCAGACGATCGGCGTGCGTGAGGACCTCTCCGACCGTGGAGTCCGCGATCCTGCGCGCCGCGTCCGACTCGAGCTCGGTGCCGCGGTAGACCTGGGAGCCCTGATCGTCGCTGAGCACCCTGCCGTTCAGCACGTGGTAGAGGGCGTAGGTGCGCACGGCCACCGCCTGGGCGCGCTGCGCCTCCTTGGCGAAGCGCTTGGGCATCTCGCCGAAGAGGACGCCGGCGACGTAGTCCTCGATGTCCACGCGATTGACCGCGGCGAGCTCCAGCCCCGGGGACGCCAGGAGCGCCAGGTCGCCGCGGTAGCGGCGGCCGTCCACTTCCAGCGCGCCGTCGTTCCTGGGGCAGACGAGGAGGGACTTGCCGGCCAGGAGCTCGCCGTTCATGACCACGCCCTCGCGGGCGGCCCTGGCGCGCGCCCGCTTCAGCCCGTCGCCAGCCGCGAGCAGCGGGCCGAGTGCGCCGTCCTCGAGGCTGCCCTTCAGCTCGAAGACGCGGTAGGCGCCGTGCACGGTGAACGAGATGTCCTTGCCCGGACGCGCCGCGGCCAGCCTGACCTGAACCGTTGGCGGCTCCAGGAACACGGGAAGCGCGGCGCGTTCCTCGGCGATCTCCGGCAGCGGCGCCGCCGGAGCGTCCTCGGGCGCGAGCAAGGCCGGCGCGGGCGCGGGGGCGCGCGCTGCCGGGCGAACCGCTGGCGGCCGCGGCGCGGGGCCGCCGCTCATGGCCGCGTCCATGCACCCGAGGAGCGCGGTCAAGGCGAGCGAGGCCGCGGGCACGACCGCGCGCGTCACCGCGTCCACGCGCGAAGCGCCGGGCGCCCGGCGTCCGCCCTCACGGAAACAGCCGCGCCTGCCCGCTGGTTCCACCCGAGGTGCTCCCTCCGATGTGCTGGCGCCCTGCCTCGGCGAGAACGCGGCCGCGCGGCGTACGCATGAGGAAGCCGAGCATCAGGAGGTAGGGCTCGTAGACCGTCTCCAGCGTGTCCTCGGTCTCGCCCACGGCGGCGGCGATGGTCTTGATCCCGACCGGCCCTCCGCCGTGCCGCGCGAGACAGCTCAGGATTTTGCGGTCGGTCTGCTCCAGACCGGCGTCGTCGATGCCGAGATGGCCGAGGCACTCGCGCGCCAGCTCGGCGGTGAGGAGGGTCGCCGAGCGCACCTCGCCCAGGTCCCGCACGCGCCGCAGCAGGCGGTTGGCCACGCGCGGGGTGCCGCGCGCGCGGCTGGCGATGAGAGCGATGGCCTGGCCGTCGAGCGTCACGCGCAGCAGCTCCGCCGAGCGCAAGAGCACCTGGCGCAGATCCTCCTCCGGATAGAGGTCGAGCTTCTCGAGCAGTCCGAAGCGCGCGCGAAAGGGAGCGGTAAGGAGTCCCTCGCGCGTGGTCGCGCCGATCAGGGTGAAGCGTTCCAGGTTGAGGCGCACGCTGCGCGCCGCCGGACCCTGGTCGATGACGATGTCGATGGCCATGTCCTCCATGGCCGAGTAGAGGTACTCCTCGAGGATGCGCGGCAGGCGATGGACCTCGTCGATGAAGAGGATGTCGCCGCGCTTCAGGTTCGTGAGCAGGCCGACCAGGTCGCCGGTGCGCTCGAGCGCCGGTCCGGAAGTGACGCGCAGGTCCACGCCCAGCTCGGCGGCCACGATGTGGGAGAGCGTGGTCTTGCCCAGCCCGGGCAGGCCGGAGAGCAGCAGGTGCTCCAGGGGCTCGCCGCGCTTGGCGGCGGCCTGGATGGCGACCCGCAGGTTGCGGCGCACGCGCTCCTGGCCGATGAACTCGTCCAGCGTGCGCGGCCGCAGCGCTCCGTCCGTCTCGGTGCGGCGGTTGAGATCCGCGTAGCGCACGGCCGGGGGTTCATCATCACGCGTCAAATCGTCCGTCTCCTGGACGGCGAGTGTATCGGACGCGCTCCCCAAGTCGAACGCCGAAACACGAGCCGGCGCGCTATGCTCCCTCTCCGGAGCGCGCTGGCGCAATCCCGCACCGCACCAGCCTTTTCGCGAACCGCCGCGCCATGCCCATGACCAGGGAAACGATCGATCACGGCCAGAACGCAGCCCCGACCCCGGGCGCGCCCGAGGCGGGCAGGGTGCGCGCCATGTTCGACCGCATCGCCTCGCGCTACGACCTGCTCAACCGCCTGCTGTCCTTCTCGCTCGACCGCTCTTGGCGGCGCCGGGCGGCCGCGGCCGCGCTCGC
>JACQZJ010000168.1 GCA_016213895.1 Planctomycetota bacterium
GATCAGAGCGCGCTCTTCGATCAGCTCGACCGCGCGCGCGCCGCGGTGGAGCGCCTGCGCGCGGAGGCCGAGGTGGACCGGCGCGCCGCGGCCGAGGCCGCGCAGCGCGCCGCCGCCGAGGAGCGGCGCCTCGCGGAGAAGAGGGCGTCCCTCCTGGTCGAGGCCGAACTCGCGGCCGAGAGCCGCCTGCGCCGCCTGGCGCAGGAGATCGACGCGCCGCGGCGCGCGCTGCTCGCCCACGGCGGGCGCGCGGCGCTCGCCGCCGGGCAGATCATGGAGGCGATGCGGCGCGCGCTCTCCGCCTCGCCGCTGGCCGAGGAGCGGCGCCGCTTCGGCCGCAAGCTGAAGAACGGCGACAAGGTGTTCCTGTTGCGGCACAACGAGGTCTGCCTGGTGCGCCGCGTCATCGCCAAGGAGGAGAAGGTGGAGGTCGACTACAAGGCCATGTCGCTGACCGTGGGCTTCGACGAGATCGCCCCGGTCGAACAGAGCCACTTGTACCCCCGCTCCCAGGAGCCATAATGCGGGCGCCCAGCCCGCGCGGCTTCAACAGGACGGTGACTCCATGAGCAGCGCATCGCGCCCGAACCGCGGCCGCATCCTCGTGATCGATGACGAGAAGCCGGTGGCCGACCTGATCCGGGACATCTTGCGCCGGCAGGGCTTCACCGTGGCGGTCAGCCCGGGCGGCGAGGGGGCGCTCGCCGAAGCGGTGACCGGGGACTACGACCTGGTGATCAGCGACTACGCGATCCCCGGCCTGAGCGGTCTGGAGTTCGCGCGCCGCCTGGGCGCTCGGCGGCCGGAGGTCCTGGTCCTCGTGGTCAGCGGCTTCCTCGACGTCGAGACCGTGGACGCGCTGGAAGAGGAGCCGAACGTGGCGGGCTGGCTGAGGAAGCCGTTCGACATCTTCGACTTGATGAACCGGGTGGAGCAGTTGACCAGGAAGGACAGGGCCGCAAGGGCGGTGAGCCGCGAGTTCTGACGGCCCGGGGACCCGCTCATGGCCGGATTCTCCTTTCGCTCGGCCGGTGAGTCGCACGGGGAGGCGATCCTCGCCTTCCTGGAGGGCGTTCCCTTCGGCCTGGAACTCGACGTTCCGGCCATCGACGCCGAGCTGCGCCGCCGGCAAGGGGGGCCTGGCCGCAGCGCGCGCATGAACATCGAGCAGGATCGCGCCGAGGTCGTGGCGGGCGTCTATCGCGGCAGGACCAGCGGCGCGCCGCTCGTGCTGCGCATCGCGAACGCCGACCGCTCCCTCGAGAGGCTGCCGCCGCTCCACCGCCCGCGGCCCGGTCATGCGGACCTGGCCGGGGCCCAGCGCTTCGCCACGAGCGACGTGCGGCCGGTGGTGGAGCGAGCCTCGGCGCGGGAGACCGCGGCGCGCGTGGCGGCCGGGGCCGTGGCGCGACAGGTTCTGCGGCCGCTGGGCGTGGAGGTCGCGGCCTTCGTCTTGAGCATCGGCGGGAGCGAGCCGGCAGAGGTTCCTTTGGACTTCGTCGCGGCGGTGAAGCGCCGGGACCTCTCCGACCTCCGCACCCCGGATGCGGCCAAGGAAGAGGCCATGCGCCAGCGGATCGAGGCCGCGTGCCGGGCTGGGGATACTGTTGGTGGGACGTTTCTTGTTTGTGCAGAAGGAGTTCCGGCTGGCCTGGGCTCGGTCGAGCAGTGGACTTCCCGCCTGGACGCGCGCCTCGCCGCGGCCATGATGTCGATCCCGTCGGTCAAGGGAGTCGAGATCGGGGAGGGCTTCGGGAACGCGAGCCGCCTGGGGTCGGAAGTCCACGACCCGATTCACGGGGTTTCCGGCGAAAAGCTCTTCGCGCGCCCTTCAAACCGTGCGGGCGGTCTGGAGGGAGGGATGTCGAACGGAGAGGCGATCTGGCTCAGGGTCGCCATGAAACCCCTGTCCACGCTCCGTAACCCATTGGAAACAGTGGATCTTAGGGACGGAATGGCGGGAAGTCCCGAGCCGCAGCGGTCGGACGTCTGCGCGGTCCCGGCGGGCTCGGTCGTGGGAGAGGCGATGATGCTGATCGTGCTCGCTCAGGTCTTCCTCGAGCGCTTCGGAGGTGCTACGATCGAGGATCTGAGCGCGGCGGTTCGGCAGCAGAGCGAGCACCGGAAGCAGAGGTTCTTCGTCGAGGGCCATTCCCCAGGGAGCTGACGAGGGCTGGCCAGCCATCGACGGAAGGATCTGTCGGATTCGGGCTTGACTTCCGGAGCGAGCGTCTTAACGTGTCCAGCTTTCGTCCGTGGGTGCAAAGTCCTCGGCGAGAAGCGCCAGCGTAGCTCAACGGTAGAGCTCCGGTTTTGTAAACCGGGGGCTGCGAGTTCGATTCCCGCCGCTGGCCCCAGACGTGCAGTGTGATAGGCCGGGTCTGCCCCTGGGTCCCGGCGGTTCGTGGAGCATCCCGGGTATCCAGGAGTCGGTACGGCACTCAACGGGGAGTTGCCCGAGTGGTCAAAGGGGACGGGCTGTAAACCCGTTGCGGTTACGCTACGGAGGTTCAAATCCTTCACTCCCCACCACTTGCAGTGAGGGTGTCTGGCCGGCGGCCGAGGTTATCGCGGGAGGTTCTCTGAACGATGACGCGGGTGTAGCTCAGTGGTAGAGCTCCAGCCTTCCAAGCTGGTTATGTGGGTTCGATTCCCATCACCCGCTCCAGGTGACTGATCCGGTCCTGCGGTCCGGCATAGGAAGCGCGGCAGCGGGACGTCGTTTGGACTCGACTTGATTCGAAGGGCCCGCTGGGCGGGCGTCGCAGAGCAGAATAAGGAGACCGTCGATGGCCAAGGGTGTCTTCGAGCGAACCAAGCCACACGTCAACGTGGGCACGATCGGCCACATCGATCATGGGAAGACCACGCTCACGGCAGCCATTCTCAAGACACAGGCGGCGGACGGAATGGCCCAGGTGAAGGACTATGCCACCATCGCCAAGGGCGGCACGGTCCGGGACGAGACCAAGACGGTCACCATTGCGGTTGCGCACGTCGAGTACGAGAGCGACGAGCGCCACTACGCGCACATCGACTGCCCGGGCCACGCCGACTACATCAAGAACATGATCACCGGGGCGGCGCAGATGGACGGCGCCATCCTCGTGGTGGCGGCGGACGATGGCCCCATGCCGCAGACGCGGGAGCACATCCTGCTGGCGCGCCAGGTCGGCGTTCCCGCGATCGTCGTGTTCCTCAACAAGGTCGACCTGGTCGACGACCAGGAGCTGCTCGACCTGATCGAGCTCGAGGTGCGCGAGCTCCTGACCAAGTACGAGTTCCCGGGCGACACCATCCCCGTGATCCGCGGCGACTCCCTGCGCGCTTACCAGAAGGCGGGCGAGGATCCCGAGGCGGGGAAGTGCATCAAGCAGCTCATGGACGCGCTGGACAAGCACATCCCGCTGCCGCAGCGCGAGCGCGACAAGCCGTTCCTCATGTCGGTCGAGGACGTGTTCTCGATCAAGGGGCGCGGCACGGTCGCCACGGGCCGCATCGAGCGCGGCGTGGTCAAGATGGGCGACCCGCTCGAGATCGTCGGCCTCTCCTTCGAGGTCGATTCCACGGTGTGCACCGGCGTCGAGATGTTCAACAAGACGCTGAACTCGGGCGAGGCGGGCGACAACGTCGGCCTGCTGCTGCGCGGGGTGGAGAAGGAAGGCGTCGAGCGCGGCCAGGTCCTCGCGGCGCCGAAGACGATCACGCCCCACACCAACTTCGAGTGCGAGGTCTACATCCTCTCCAAGGAGGAAGGCGGCCGGCACACCCCGTTCTTCAACCGATATCGCCCGCAGTTCTACTTCCGCACCACGGACGTGACCGGCGACGTCGACCTGCTGGGCGGCGCCGAGATGGTGATGCCGGGCGACAACTGCAGCCTCAAGGTGAAGCTCGGCTATCCGATCGCGATGGAGGAGAACCTGCGCTTCGCTATTCGCGAGGGCGGCCGCACGGTGGGCGCGGGCGTCGTCACCAAGATCCTGGAGTAGCGCGGCCGGGTTCACCCGGGGCCGTTCCCCGGCGCGCGGAGCGATCGCGGCGGCTTCTCGGCCGCGCCTGGTGCGAGAGGCTGAGACGCAAACGTAACGAGACAGCGGTATTCGGGCACGCCGAGATGGCATTCAAGATCATCAGCTACAAGCCGGAACAGGGCCGATACACGCGCGGGACGGCATTCGGCCTCCTGGTCGCGCTGGCTTACTACGGGGCGGTGACGCTCTACCACTTCCTGTCCTGGAACTGGGCCAGCAGCTCTCTCGGCTACACGATCCCGGTGGTGCAGGTCCCGGTCTCGCCGGGCTTCCTCATCGCCTCGGCGGTGTTCCTCGGCGCGGCGGTCTGTCTGCGCTACGCCATCAACCACGTGAAGCTGGCCGAGCTGCTGATCGACACCGAGGGCGAGCTGCGGCGCGTGACCTGGCCCTCCTGGCCGGAGACCTGGAACAGCAGTCTCGTGGTGATCGCCACCGTGGTCGCGATGCTTCTGCTGCTCGCCGGCGCGGACCTCGTTCTCGCCCGGTTCTTCGAGGGATTCGTCTTCTGACGGCCAGGAAAGACGGCGGGACGATGGTGAAGCAGTGGTTCGTTGTGCGGGTGCCGACCAATATGGAGGAGCGCGTGCGCGAATCCCTCCAGAACCGCATCAAGAAGGACGGCCTCGGCGAGAAGGTCCCGCAGGTGGTGGTCGCCTTGGTGAGCGAGGCGGAGATCCGCCACGGCAAGAAGCGCGTGGTGCAGCGCAAGATCTTCCCCGGCTACGTGCTCATCGAGGCGGACCTCTACGACGCCGAGGGCAAGCTGGACAAGGACCTCTGGTTCTTCATCAAGGAGACGCCGCGGCTCGGCGACTTCGTCGGCTCCGATCAGCATCCGCAGGCGATGTCCCAGGAGGAGGTCGACCGCGTGCTCGGGGGCATGAAGAGCACCGAGGAGAAGCCGCGCGTCAACATCCCGTGCGCCGTCGGAGACCGCGTGAAGATCAAGGACGGCCCGTTCGAGAACTTCAACGGCGTGGTCGACGAGGTGAACGAGGAGAAGATGGTCGTGCGGGTCATCGTGACCATCTTCGGGCGCGAGACCCCGGTGGAACTCGAGGTGTCCCAGGTCGAGCAGGTGTAGCGCGGCCGGACCGCGCTTCGCGTCCGCCGCGGCGGGCGCTGAACGGCTGGTGTGAACGATGGCGAAAGAAATCAAGGCCTTGATCAAGCTGCAGATCCCGGCGGGCCAGGCTACCCCGGCGCCGCCGGTGGGGCCGTCGCTGGGCCAGCACGGCGTGAACATCGGGCAGTTCGTCAGGGAGTACAACGACCGGACGCGCGCCGACCAGGGCACCATCATTCCCGTGGTCATCACGGTCTTCACCGATCGCACCTACACCTTCGTGACCAAGACTCCGCCGGCCGCGGTGCTGCTCAAGAAGGCGGCCAACCTCGTGAAGGGCGCCGCGACGGTCGGGAGCGAGGTCGTCGGCCAGGTGACGAAGGCGCAGGTGCAGGAGATCGCCGAGAAGAAGATGAAGGACCTGAACGCGGCGAGCGTCGAGGCGGCCTGCCGCATGGTCGCGGGCACCGCGCGCAGCATGGGCATCGAGGTGGTCTAGTCCGGCGAGCAGAATCGCCCCGGCCGGCGGCCGGCGTCGAGGTTTAGCAATGGTCCAGAGGAGCAAGAGACAGCGGGCGAACAAGGAGCTGGTGGGCGGACTGGAGCCGCTGCCGCTGGCCGACGCCATCGATGTCCTGAAGAAGCAGAAGCCCGCGAAGTTCGACGAGACCGTCGAGATCTGCCTGGAGCTGGGCATCGATCCCAAGAAGTCCGATCAGATGGTGCGCGGCGCGGTCAGCCTGCCGCGCGGCATCGGCCGCGAGATGCGGGTCATCGTCTTCTGCAAGGAAGAGCGGGTGCCCGAGGCCAAGGAGGCGGGCGCCATCGCCGCGGGCGGCGACGAGCTGGCCGCGAAGATCCGCGACGAGAACTGGCTCGACTTCGACGTGGCCGTGGCCGCGCCGGACATGATGAGCGTGGTCGGCAGGCTGGGCAAGATCCTCGGCCCCCAGGGCAAGATGCCCTCGCCCAAGTCGGGCACGGTCACGCCCGACGTGGCCAAGGCGGTGCGCGAGTTCCGCGCCGGCAAGATCGAGTTCCGCGCCGACGGCGGCGGGAACGTACACGGTCCGGTGGGAAAGGTCAGCTTCGAGAAGGACGCGCTGCGGGAGAACATCGAGACGTTCATCGAGTACGTCCGGTCGCTCAGACCGCCGACGGCGAAGGGCAAGTACATCGAGCAGGTTTTCATCAGCACGACGATGGGAGCAGGTGTCCCGGTCGAGGTCACCTGAGACGATCATGCCGAACATCCTCAACAAGCAGATGCTCACGGAGATCGAGGGTCTCCTCGTCCGGTCCAGCGACTGCGTGATCGTCGACTTCACGGGAATGAGCGTGGCCGACGCGGAGAACATGCGCGGCCTGCTGCGCAGCCGCCAGATGGACATGCAGGTGCTGAAGTCCTCGCTCGCCCGGTTGGCGGCCCAGAATGTCGGCCTGGCCGGCGCCGAGGACCTGTTCCGCGGTTCCGCCGCCGTGGTGTACGGCGGGGAGTCGGTCGCGGCCGTGGCGCGCACCGTCAAGGACCTTGCGCGGGCGCGCAGGAAGCCGGTCGTGCGCGGCGGCCTGCTCGACCGCAAGGCGATCGGCCCGGAGCAGGTGGAGGTGCTGGCGCGGCTGCCGGGGCGCGAGGAGCTCTTGGCGCAGGTCGTGGGCACGATCGTGGCGCCGCTCAGCGGGGCGGCGGGCGCGATCAACGCGCTCTTGGCCGCGGTTCCGGGCCTGACGAAGGCGCTGGAGGACAAGTTGAACGAAGGTGGAGCCGCGGCTGGGTAGCCGGCGGGCAGGCGGGTGCTCGGCGGCGGAGGCGCTCTCCGGCCGTGTCGAGGAGCCCGTGAACGAAACTGGTCGCAGAGTACTGGAGAAACAAAGATGTCGATGGACGCGATCAAGGAGAGACTCGAGGCTCTTCCGCAGGGCAAGAGCCGCCAGCTCATGGAGACGTTCGCGGGCATGAGCGTCCTCGAGCTGGCCGCGTTCAAGAAGGACTTCGAGGACGTGTTCGGAGTCCAGGCCGCCTCGGGCGCGATCATGATGGCCGGGCCCGCCGCCGGGGCGGAAGCCGGCGCGGGAGAGGTCGAGAAGACCGAGTTCAACGTCGTGATCACCGCGATCGGCGACAGGAAGATCCAGGTGATCAAGGTCGTGCGGGAGATCACCGGACTTGGCCTGAAGGAGGCCAAGGACCTGGTCGAGGCCGCTCCCAAGGCAGTCAAAGAGGGGCTGCCGAAGGAAGAGGCCGAGAAGGTCAAGAAGCAGCTGGAGGATGCCGGAGCATCCGCGGAGCTGAAATAGAGCCTCGCCTTGCCGCCTTGCGCGAGCCGGCGGCGGCGGCCGCCGAAGAGCGGAGCCAGCGTGGGGAAGGGACGGAGTCCGTCCGTTCCCCGCGGCGGGTCGTTCCCCGCCCGGCCCGCCCCGGCGGGCGCGGACGCCGCGTCCAGGCGCTGGCGGCGTGGAGAGGCGACGTGGGCGGAGGGTCCGGCGGCGGGCGGCGGCGCGTCCGGACGCGCGCGGGGCGCGCTCCTGGTGCGCGAGCCGCCGGGATTGCCTCAATGAGGTTGAGGCCGGGCGGGGCGGTTGCTGCGCGCGCCGTGCCGGCAGGGTCGACCGCTTCCTGAAGGAGTAACATGGAAGTCAAGCGCTTCGGGTCCTTCGCCTCGAGCATCGAGGTTCCGAGTCTGACCGACATCCAGACCCGGTCGTACGCCGATTTCCTGCAGGCGGACGTCCCCTTCAACCGGCGCGCCCCGATCGGGCTCGCGGCGATCCTCCGGCCGACGAGTGCAAGGTGCTCGGCCAGACCTACGGGATGCCCTTCAAGATCCGGGTCAAGCTCGACAAGCCGGACCCGGTCGAGGAGTGGGTGTACCTGGGCGAGATCCCGATCATGGTCGGCGGCGGGGAGTTCATCGTCAACGGCTCGGAGCGCGTGATCGTCTCTCAGCTGCACCGCTCGCCCGGCGTCGACTTCTCGGTCGACGTGCTGCCCGGGGACAAGAAGATCCACTCCTGCTGGATCATCCCGGAGCGGGGCTCGTGGATCGAGCTGTCGGTCTCGAAGAAGGACGTCCTGCAGATCAAGATCGACCAGAGCGGCCGCTTCCCCGCCACGATGTACCTGCGCGCCATGGCCGAGGAGTTCGGCAGCAACGCGGCCATCATCCGCCTGTTCTACGAGACCAGCAAGGTCAAGATCGCCGGCCCGAAGGAGACGGAGAAGAAGCTCCTCAACAAGGTCGTGGTCGAGGACGTCGTGGACGCGCAGACCGGCGAGATCGTCATCCCGCACGGCACGCAGGTCACGCAGGACCAGATCGACGCCATCCTCTCCTCCAACATGAAGGAAATCGAGGTGGTCGAGACGGTTGAGGATCCGCTCATCCTCAACACCCTGCGCGAGGACGACACGGACAGCCACTCGAGCGCCCTGCTGCGCATCTACAACCGCCTGCGTCCCGGCAATCCGCCGAACCTGGACAAGGCGCGCGACCTGTTCCAGGAGCGCTTCTTCGACGCGACGCGCTACCGGCTGGGCCGCGTCGGCCGCTTCCGCATCAACCGCAAGTACCGCCAGGACGTGCCCGAGGGGGAGATGACCCTGCAGCGGGAGGACGTGATCAACTCGATCCGCTACATCCTCGACCTGCGCGAGAACAAGGGCGAGATCGACGACATCGACCACCTCGGCAATCGCCGCGTGCGCACCATCGGTGAGCTGGCGGGGGACGAGTTCCGCAAGGGCTTCGTCAAGCTCAAGCGCACGGCGCAGGAGCGCATGAACCTGGAGTCGATCGAGACCGCCACGCCGCGCACGCTCATCAACTCCAAGACGATCTCGTCGGCCATCGAGTACTTCTTCGGCCGCGGCGAGCTGTCGCAGGTCGTCGACCAGACCAATCCGCTTTCGCAGCTGACGCACGAGCGCCGCCTGTCGGCGCTCGGTCCGGGCGGCCTCAACCGCAAGCGCGCCGGCTTCGAGGTGCGCGACGTGCATATCAGCCACTACGGGCGGATCTGCCCCATCGAGACGCCGGAAGGTACGAACATCGGGCTGATCGCGTCGCTGTCGATTTACTCGACCATCGACGAGTACGGCTTCCTGGTCACGCCCTACCGCGTGATCAAGGGCGGCCGTCTCACCGACGAGGTGAAGCTGCTGCGCGCGGACGAGGAGTTCGAGTCGATCCTGGCGCCCACCGACACGGAGGTGGACGCCAAGGGGAAGCTGGTCAATGAGCGCGTCCTGTGCCGGGTGTGCGGCGACTTCACCGAGAGGCCGCGCAGCGACGTGCAGTTCATGGACATCTCGCCGCAGCAGCTCGTCGGGGTCTCGGCGTCGCTCATTCCCTTCCTCGAGCACGACGACGCCAACCGCGCGCTCATGGGCTCGAACATGCAGCGCCAGGCCGTGCCGCTCCTGCGCACCGAGCCGCCGCTCATCGCCACCGGCATGGAGCGGGCCGTGGCCGAGAACTCGGGCATGGTGGTGGTCGCGGACGTGCCCGGGACGGTGTCCTACGTGGACTCCAGGACCATCAAGGTGAGCAACGAGCGCGGCACGGAGGTCGCGACCTACCGGCTGCGCAAGTTCAACGGCCTCAACGAGAAGACCTGTCTCAACCAGAAGCCGATCGTGTCCGTGGGCGACCGCGTGCGCAAGGGGCAGGTCATCGCGGACGGGGCGGGGACCTCCCTCGGCGAGCTGGCGCTCGGCCGCAACCTGCTGGTCGCCTTCATGATCTGGGACGGCTACAACTTCGAGGACGCGATCATCGTCTCGGAGCGGCTGGTGAAGGACGACGTGTACACGTCGATCCACGCCAACCAGTTCGACGTCGAGCTCAGGGAGACGAAGCTCGGGCGAGAGGAGTTCACGCGCGACATCCCGAACGTCTCCGAGAAGGCGCTGCGCAACCTGGACGAGGCCGGGATCGTGCGCAACGGGACGCGCGTCGGCCCGGGCGACATCCTCGTGGGCAAGGTGTCGCCGAAGTCCAAGTCGGAGCTGACGCCCGAGGAGAAGCTGCTGCACGCGATCTTCGGCCGGGCCGGCGAGGACGTGAAGAACGACTCCCTGGAGGTTCCCTCGGGCATCGAGGGGATCGTCATCGACACCAAGAAGCTCTCGCGCAGCATCGACACGTCCGAGGAGCAGTCGCTGAAGAACCTGCGCGAGATCCGCAAGGCGGAGAAGGAGTTCCTCGGCACGTTCCGCAGCGAGCTGAAGCTCATGATCGAGGAGATCGGAACGGAGCTGAGCGTCAAGCTCACCGATCCGACGACCAAGGGGGCGATCAAGATCGACGATCAGGCGCCGTATGCCGAGCTGCGCCGCCAGTTGGACGTGGTGCGCGAGGTGTGCCTGGAGCACTACAAGCCGCGCGGGGCGGGCGAGAGGGCGTACCGCATGTTCCGGCAGCACAGCGACAACATCGACGGCCAGGAGAACGAGAAGAACAAGCTGGTGAACCGGCTCTCGCGCGGCGACGAGCTGCCCACGGGCGTGCTGGAAATGGTCAAGGTCTACCTGGCCACCAAGCGCCACCTCTCGGTCGGCGACAAGATGGCCGGCCGGCACGGCAACAAGGGCGTGATCTCCAAGATCCTCCCGGTGGAGGACATGCCCTACCTGGAGGACGGCACCTCGATCGACATACTGCTCAATCCCCTCGGCGTGCCGAGCCGCATGAACGTGGGGCAGATCCTGGAGACGCACCTGGGGTGGGCCGCCCACAAGCTCAACTTCCGGGCGCTGACCCCAGTGTTCGACGGCGCGAGCGAGCAGCAGATCGAGGCCGAGTTGGAGAAGGCGGGGCTGCCGGTGGACGGCAAGGTGCGCCTCTACGACGGGCGCACGGGCAGCCCCTTCGATCAGAACGTGACGGTGGGCCACATCTACATGATGAAGCTCCACCACCTGGTGGACGACAAGGTCCACGCGCGCGCCACCGGGCCGTACTCGTTGATCACTCAGCAGCCGCTGGGCGGCAAGGCGCGCTTCGGCGGCCAGCGTTTCGGCGAGATGGAGGTCTGGGCGCTCGAGGCCTACGGAGCGGCCAACATCCTGCAGGAACTGCTGACGGTGAAGTCGGACGACGTGGATGGCCGCACCAGGATCTACGAGGCGATGGTCAAGGGGAAGAACATCCTCGAGTCCGGAACGCCTGTGTCGTTCCACGTGTTGACGAACGAGATCCGCGGTCTCGCCCTCAACATGGAGCTGCACAAGCGGAGGGTGCTGTGAGGAAGCGGTCCGAGGGCGCGCCCGGCCTCGTGCGGCCTGGCGAGAAATAAGGAGTGAGACGTGTTTGACACGCAGCCTAACCGCGTCAATGACTACACCTGCGTGACCATTCGCCTCGCGTCGCCCGACGACATCCACGGATGGTCCTACGGCGAGGTCAAGAAGCCCGAGACGATCAACTACCGCACCTACCGGCCGGAGAAGGACGGCCTGTTCTGCGAGAAGATCTTCGGGCCGACCCGCGACTGGGAATGCGCCTGCGGCAAGTACAAGGGCATCAAGCACAAGAGCGTCACCTGCGAGCGCTGCGGCGTCCAGGTGACGTCCTCCAAGGAGCGCCGCAGGCGCGCCGGCCACATCAATCTGGCGGCGCCGGTCGCTCACATTTGGTTCTTCAAGGCCATGCCCTCGCGCATCGGCAACCTCCTGGACATCAAGGTGGCCGCCCTGGACAAGGTGGTCTACTTCCAGGAGTACATCGTCATCGACGCCGGGCCGACGCCGCTCAAGGATCGCCAGCTCCTGACGGAGGAGCAGTACAAGGAGGCGCGCGCCCAGTTCGCCGAGACGTTCGACGCGGACATGGGGGCCGAGGCGATCAAGAAGATGCTCATGCGCCTCGACTTGAAGGCGCTGTCCGTGGAGCTGCGCGAGGAGCTGCGCACGACGCGCTCGAAGCAGCGCAAGAAGGACATCATCAAGCGTCTGAAGACGGTCGAGATGCTGCGCGACTCGCCCAACCAGCCGCACTGGATGATCCTGGACGTCGTGCCCGTCATTCCTCCCGACTTGCGGCCGCTCGTCCTGCTCGAGTCGGGGAACTTCGCCACTTCCGACCTGAACGACCTCTACCGGCGCCTCATCAACCGCAACAACCGGCTGAAGAAGCTGCTCGACCTGAACGCTCCCGAGGTCATCATCCGCAACGAGAAGCGGATGCTGCAGCAGTCGGTCGACGCCCTGTTCGACAACGGCCGCTGCCGGCGGCCGGTGCTCGGCTCCTCGAACCGGCCCTTGAAGTCCCTGACCGACATGATCAAGGGCAAGCAGGGCCGCTTCCGCGAGAACCTGCTCGGCAAGCGCGTCGACTACAGCGCCCGCTCGGTGATCGTCGTCGGCCCCGAGCTGAAGCTGCACCAGTGCGGGCTGCCGAAGAAGATCGCGCTCGAGCTGTTCCAGCCCTTCATCATCCGCCGCCTCAAGGAGCTCGGCTTCGCCGACACGATCAAGTCGGCCAAGAAGATGCTGGAGCGCAAGGACACCGAGGTGTGGGACATCCTCGAGGAGGTGATCCACGAGCACCCGGTGCTGCTGAACCGCGCGCCCACCCTGCATCGCATGGGGATCCAGGCCTTCGAGCCCATCCTCATCGAGGGGAACGCCATCAAGCTGCACCCGCTGGTCTGCCAGGGTTTCAACGCCGACTTCGACGGCGACCAGATGGCGGTCCACCTGCCGCTCTCCTTCGAGGCGCAGGTGGAAGCGGCGACGCTCATGCTGTCGACGAACAACATCTTCTCGCCGGCGCACGGCAACCCGATCATCACGCCGACGCAGGACATGGTGCTCGGCTGCCACTACCTGACCGCCGACCTGGACAACCAGCTGGGGCAGGGCAAGGTCTTCTCCTCCGACCTCGAGGTGTTCCGCGCCTATGCCGATCACAAGGTCGCCCTGCACGCGCGCGTCAAGGTGCGGCTGCCAGAGGGGAAGAAGTTGCGGGCGAAAGGAGGCGCCGCCGACCTGGCGGTCAAGAGGCGCACGCCCGATCTGGCGGCGCTGAACCCCGAGGACCTGGCCGCGCGCGGGGTCATCCTGAACCCGGTCGAGACCACGGTGGGGCGGGTGATCTTCAACGACATCCTGGCCGACGAGGCGCCCTACTGCAACTACACCATGACCAAGAAGGAGCTGAACCGGCTCATCGGCGACTACCACAAGCTGCTGGATCGGCGCCGCACCATCGCGATGCTCGATGACCTGAAGGACCTGGGCTTCAAGAGCGCCACGCTGGCCGGTCTGTCCTTCTCCACGCACGACCTCAAGATCCCGCCGAAGAAGGTCACGATCATCGACGACACGTCGAAGGAAGTCGCCGAGATCCGGCGCCGCTTCGAGAAGGGGATCATCACCGAGGGCGAACGCTACAACCAGGTCGTCGACCGCTGGACGCACGCGCGCGAGATGGTCGGCGAGGAGATGATGAACGAGCTCAAGAACGACACCCGCGACGGGCTGCCGTACCTGAACCCGATCTACATCATGAGCTCCTCCGGCGCGCGCGGTTCGCTCGAGCAGATCCGCCAGCTGGCCGGAATGCGCGGCCTCATGGCCAAGCCCTCCGGCAAGATCATCGAGTCGCCGATCCGCGCCAACTTCCGCGAGGGCCTGAAGGTCCTCGAGTACTTCTCCTCCACGCACGGCGCGCGCAAGGGTCTGGCCGACACGGCGCTCAAGACCGCGGACTCGGGCTACCTGACGCGCAAACTCGCCGACGTGGCGCAGAACGTGGTGGTGACGCAGCACGACTGCGGCACGATCAACGGCGTGGCCAAGTCGGCGGTCTTCAAGGGCGACAAGGTGGACGTGCCCCTCTGGCAGCAGATCCGCGGCCGCGTGGCGCGCTCGCCCATCGTCGACGTCGTCACCGACGAGGTGGTCGTGCGCGAGAACGATCTGATCACCGAGGAGATCGCGCGCAAGATCGAGGCGCTCGGCTACGAGAAGATCCGCATCCGCAGCCCGCTGACCTGCGAGGCGTCGCTCGGCGTGTGCGCCCTGTGCTACGGCATGGACCTGTCGCGCGGCCGGCTGGTCGAGCAGGGGCTGGCCGCGGGCATCATCGCCGCGCAGTCCATCGGCGAGCCGGGCACGCAGCTCACGATGCGCACCTTCCACATCGGCGGCGCGGCGGCGCGCAGCCTCGCCACCTCCGAGGTGAAGGCGCGGCGCGGCGGCGTGCTGCGGCTGGACGGGCTCAAGGTGGTGAAGAGCGCCGGCATGAGCGTCGTGCTGGACCGCAACGGCGAGATCCTCGTGGTCGACAAGAAGGACCGCGAGCTGGACCGCTACCAGGTGCCGCTGGGCGCGGTCTTGCGCGCCGAGGAGGGCGCCACGGTGCGCGCCGGCCAGGTCATCGCGCGCTGGGACCCGCACAACACGCCGATCTTCGCCGACCGCGAGGGGCGGGTGCGCTTCGAGGACCTTGTCGAGGGCAAGACCTTCAAGGAGGAACGGGACGCGTCGGGCGTGGAGCGCAAGCTGGTGATCGAGCACAAGGGCGACCTGCACCCGCAGATCGTCATCGAGGACCAGGACGGCAATCCGCTGATCTACTACCCCATCCCGGAGAAGGCGTACATCGAGGTCGACAACGGCGAGGTGGTCGATCCCGGACGGCTCCTGGCGAAGACGCCGAAGGAGACGGGGCGCACGGACGACATCACCGGCGGCCTGCCGCGCGTCACCGAGCTGTTCGAGGCGCGGCGGCCCAAGGAGCCGGCCGTCATGGCCGAGGTGGACGGGGTGGTCGAGATCGTCAAGGAGATGAAGCGCGGCAAGCGCACCATCCTGGTCAAGGCGGAAGGGAACGTGGTGCACGAGCACCTCGTGCCGCACGGCAAGCACCTGCGCGTGCAGACCGGCGACCGGGTGAAGGCGGGGCAGCCGCTCATCGAGGGGCCGCTCATCCCTCACGACATCCTGCGCATCAACCGCGAGGAGTCGGTGCAGCAGTACCTGCTGCGCGAGGTGCAGAACGTCTACCGTTCCCAGGACGTGACCATCGACGACAAGCACATCGAGATCATCATCGCGCAGATGATGCGCAAGGTGCGCGTCGAGGAAGCCGGCGATTCCGACCTGCTGCCCGGGATCCTCTTCGACAAGTTCAGGTTCCGCAGGGTCTATGACGAGATGGCGGCGGCGAAGAAGCGCCGGCCGCGCGCCGAGCCGCAGCTCCTGGGGATCACCAAGGCGTCGCTGCAGTCCGACTCGCTCATCTCGGCGGCGTCGTTCCAGGAGACCACGAAGGTCCTGACCGAGGCGGCGCTGGCCGGCCGCAAGGACGAGCTGATTGGCCTGAAGGAGAACGTGATCCTCGGGCACATGGTGCCGACCGGCACGGGCTTCAAGGAGTACCACTGGACGAAGATCAAGAAGCACGTGCAGCCGCCGGACGAGGCGCTGGGCTTGCCCCAGGCCGCGCCCGCCGAGGTCGCCCAGGAAGGCAAGGAGCCGGCGGGCGACACCGGGACGGCGGCGTGACGGCCGGCGCGGCCGCGGCCTCTCCTGGAGAATGCGCGCTGGCGGGCTTGCCAGGCGCCGCATGAACTGATTGAATACCGGGCTTCCCGCCGGCGGTGAACAGAACGGCGGCGGGATGAGCGGTTGTCGAAACGCGAGCAGGCGCTCCGCGCGGTCGTGAAGCCCGGACTCCTCTCGCCGAAAGCGAATGGGTGTATGCCGACGATCAACCAACTGGTCCGGAAGGGACGCCGAGTCCAGCGGACTCGCACCAAGGCGCCGGCGCTGGAGGCCTGCCCGCAGCGTCGCGGCGTGTGCGTCCAGGTCAAGATCATGACCCCGAAGAAGCCGAACTCGGCGCTGCGCAAGATCGCGCGCGTCAAGCTCTCCACGGGCCGGGAGATCACCGCCTACATCCCCGGGGAGAAGCACAACCTCCAGGAGCACTCGATCGTCCTGGTGCGCGGCGGCCGCGTGCGTGATTTGCCCGGCGTGCGCTACCACGTCATCCGCGGCACGCTGGACGCGGGCGGAGTGGAAGAGCGGCGACAGGGGCGCTCCAAGTACGGGACGAAGCGTCCGAAATCCTAAACCAGTAACAGGTTAAGCAGAAGCAGAAATGCCGCGCAAGTACCAGTCGAATGACCGCTTCCTGATCGGCGACCCGCGTTACGGCTCGAAGCTCGCCTCGCGCTTCATCAATTGCCTGATGTGGGAAGGCAAGAGGACGGTCTCCATGAGCATCTTCTTCGACGCGCTGGACCTGCTCGCGAAGAAGATCCCGGACGTCGAGCCGCTCGAGGCGTTCACCCAGGCGATCCAGAACGTCAAGCCGATGGTCGAGGTCCGGTCGAAGCGCGTGGGCGGCGCCACGCTGCAGGTTCCCCACGAGGTGAAGAAGGAACGACAGCAGTCGCTCGCCATCCGCTGGATCATCGAGGCCGCGCGCAAGAAGAAGGGCAAGCCCATGGCGCGCCGCCTCTCAGAGGAGCTGTTCGACGCCTTCAACCGCCAGGGTACGGCGTACACGACCCGCGAGAACACGCACAAGATGGCCGAGGCGAACAAGGCCTTCGCCCACTTCGCCTGGTAGAGGCCAGCGCGACTCGACGGGAGCCCGGTCCGGCCGAGCGTCGCCGGAGCGGGCTCCTTTGTTCCGGGGCCGGAGCAGGCCCCGCGAGGACGATCCGACCGAGACGGCAGCAGGACCGACCATGGATCTGAGCCGGATCCGCAACATCGGCATCATCGCCCACATCGACGCGGGGAAGACCACGCTCTCCGAGAGGATCCTGTTCTACACGGGCAAGGAGCACCGGATGGGGGAGGTCCACGACGGCACCGCCAAGATGGACTACCTGCCGGAGGAACAGGCGCGCGGGATCACCATCACCTCCGCGGCCACGACCTGCTACTGGAAGGAGCACCGCGTCAACCTGATCGACACCCCCGGCCACGTGGACTTCACGGCCGAGGTCGAGCGCTCCCTGCGCGCTCTCGACGGGGCCGTGGGCGTCTTCTGCGGCGTGGCCGGCGTGGAGGCCCAGAGCGAGACGGTCTGGCGCCAGGCGGACCGCTACCGTGTGCCGCGCATCGCCTTCGTGAACAAGCTGGATCGCGTGGGCGCCGACTTCGATCGCGTCGTGGTCTCGATCGAGCGGCGTCTCGGGGTGGTCGCCATCCCGGTCCAGATGCCGATCGGCCGGGAGCGGGACCATGCCGGCGTCATCGACCTGGTGAACATGAAGGCGCTGCGCTTCTCCGACGAGGAGTTCGGCGCGCGCGTCGTCGAGGAGGAGATCCCCGCGGACCTGTTCCCCGAGGCCGCGCGGCGCAGGGCGCTGCTCGTCGAGAAGCTGGCGGAGGTGGTCGACACCGTGGCCGAGAAGTTTCTCGCCGACGTGCCGCTCACGCCCGCCGATCTGGACGCGAGCCTGCGCGAGGCCACGCTGCGCTTCAAGGCGGTTCCGGTGCTGGCGGGCTCCGCGCTGCGCAACAAGGGCGTGCAGCCCGTGCTCGACGCAGTGATCAAGTACCTGCCCTCTCCGCCGGAAGCGAAGCCGATCGAGGGCGTGGGAGTCAAGCGGGGCGAATCCGTGAAGCGCCGCGCGGATCCGGGCGAGCCGCTCACGGCGTTGGTCTTCAAGACGATCCACGACGCGCACGGCGAAGTCGCCTTCGTGCGCGTCTACGCCGGCGTCCTCAACTCGGGGGACGCGGTCTTCAACCCGCGCACGGCCAAGCAGGAGCGGGTCAACAGGCTCCTGCTCATGCACGCGGACGAGCGCCAGCAGATCGCGCAGGCTGGACCGGGCGAGATCGTCGGCGTGGTCGGGCTGAAGTTCACGAGCACCGGCGACACCCTCTGCCCCAGGCACCAGCAGATCCTCCTCGAGGGCATGCTCTTCCCGGAGACGGTGATCGACATGTCGATCGAGCCGAGGACGTCCCGGGACAAGGAGACGCTCGAGCAGGCGCTCGCGATCCTCGCCAAGGACGATCCGACCTTCCGCTGGCAGCTCGACGAGGAAACCGGGCAGACGATCATCTCCGGCATGGGGGAGCTGCACCTGGAGATCCTGAGAAACCGCCTGCTCTCGGACCACGGAGTGGCCGCGCGCGTGGGGCAGCCGCGGGTCGCGTACAAGCAGACGATCGGAGGCGCGGGCACGGCGTGGGGCGAGTTCCGCAAATCGATTGGCGGCAAGAACTTGTTCGCGAAGATCAGTCTGCGCGTCGAGCCCGACGCCAAGGCGGCGAAGCTGCGCTTCGTGAACCAGGCATGCCGGGAGGACGTGCCGCCGTCCTTCCTGCCAGCGATCGAGAACGCGGCGCGGAGCTGCGCCCTGTCTGGAGGGAGCCTCGGGTTCTCAGTGATCCGGATCCGCGTGACGCTGTTGTCCGGGGAGTGGATCGAAGGCGAGTCGAACGAGACCGCCTTCGCGGTGGCGACGGAACGGGCGTTCGACGAGGCGCTGAACGTCGCGGGGGTCCAGATCCTGGAACCGATCATGCGCTTCGAGATCCGGACACCGGCGGAGTACATGAAGAGCATCATCTCCGACCTGAACGGCCGGAGGGCGCGGGTCACGGAGCTCGCGTTGGACGAGGATCCGGTCCTGCTACGGGGAGAAATCCCCGTGTCCGGGACCTTCGGATACTCCACCACGATCCGTTCCCTTTCCCAGGGCCGGGCCACGTGCTCGATGGAGCCTTCCGACTACGCCGTCGTGCCCGAGGAGGTCTCGCGCCGCCTCCTGTTCTGAGCCGCCAAAGGCCGCCGCGCGAAATCTCTGCTTCTTTTTTTCGGAGCGAAGTCGGCGCCCTAGATTCCGTTGACTCCGGCGGGGATTCCCATAGAATGCCGAGTCTTTGTGCCACCTCCGTAACTGACTAGCAGCTCTGGCCTTTCTGGGGCTGCCTGGATTCGGTTGGGGAGCCTGCCCGACCAAGGGGGCGACGTGCCGCCCGGTCGTGGCTCGTCTCTCGATCGGGACGGACGCGAGCCAGGCATGGACTGTGTTCGATGCTGAATCAGAAGATCACCATTCGTCTCGAGGCGTTCGACCACGCGGCTCTCGACTCGCGCGAGCTCGACGCCGCTCCGCGGCG
>JACQZJ010000174.1 GCA_016213895.1 Planctomycetota bacterium
GGCGCCGCCGAGCGCGGGCGGCGCGACACGCGCGAAGTTGATGATCATCGCCACGGCGATCCCGCCCTGCGACACGAGCCCGAGGCCGAGGCTCGCGGGCGCCCGCACGCCGCGCCCGGCCGCGCGCGCGGCGAGGAAGCCGCCCAGGAGCTTGCCCAGGAGGCGCAGCACGACGTAGAGCGCCGCGAAGGCCAGGACCCAGGAAGGCCCGGCGTGCCACAGGGCGCCGGCCAGGATGAGGAGCACGATGTAGGCCTGCTTCTCCAGCGGCACGAGCAGGAGGAACACGCGGACGCCGGCGCCACGCAAGTTGGCCAGGGTGGCGCCGCTGACCATGCACACGAAGAGCGGCGACAGGCCGAGGTGCTGCGCCGCGCCGCCGGCGAAGAGCACGGCGCCGAGGACGAAGACGGCCAGCTCCTCCTGGCGGCAGCGCAGGCGCCCCAGGAGCTGGAGCAGCGCGCCCACGCAGGCGCCGATGGCGAGCGACGCGCCGAACCAGAGGAGGGCGGCCGCGAGCGGGACGGCCGGCGCGGAGCCGGCGCGCGCCAGGGCGAAGGCGCAGCCGAGCACGACCAGGCCGAAGAAGGCGTCCAGGCCGGACACGTAGCGCAGGAACTCGAGCAAGCGGCTGCTCGGCGGGCTGAGCTCGCGGGCGAGGAGCGCGAGCGCCGTCGGCCCGGTGCACCCGGCGCTGGCGGAAAGCACGAGCGAGGAGAGCAGGACCTCCGCGCCGCCCCCGTAGGCACGCCGCAGCAGCAGAAAGCACGGCACGAACACCGCGACCATGGTGACGACGGCCTGCAAGAAGGCGGCGAACTGGTAGCGCGCCGGGAAGAGCGCGATCCGCCGCAGATCGAGCTGCAGGCCGAAGATCAGGCCGGCGAAGCCCAGTCCCAGGGTGTAGAGCGGCGTCAGGCCGCGCAGCGTCTCGGCGTCGAGGATGCCGATGAACTCGGCCCCCAGGGCGATCCCGACCAGGATGAACTCGGTGCCCGAGAGGAAGAGCAGCCGCGCTCCGCTGGGCAGGGGAATCCTGGTGAACGTCCTGCGGTAGCCGGCGAGGGCGATGGCGACGAGCAGCAGAACCCCGGCGACGGCCTGCAGCAACTACTCGATCTCCCCGGCCAGTCCGCGGACGCTTTTCACCGGCAGCGTGAAGCAGAAGCCGGTTCCCGGGTTCTCCAGCCCCCCGCAGACCTCATCGACGACGCGCTCGGCGCGCGCAACCTGCTCCTCCTCGAGCACCGAGAGGATGACGTAGGTGCCGCCCGCGGCCGCCGGGAAGAGCGTCCTGAAGCCGGCGAAGATGGGAATGTCCGCGGCGATGACCTGCCCCATGCCGCGCGCGTCGAGAACCGTGGCGCCCCGGATGCCCAGCTCGAGGTAGCCGGTGAGGATCTCCTCGACGTGCCGGTGGCTCTTCACGATGCAGACCAGGAGATCCATCTTCCTCCCGCCGTCAGTCGACGTGCCGCGCGTCCTCCTCGACCACGAGGTCGTAGATCTCCCGCGGGTTCTCGGCGCGCAGCACGGCCTTGACGAAGGCGTCGCTGCCCACCACCCGCGAGATGCGCGCCAGTAGCTTGAGGTGCTGGCCGATGGTGTTGGGCGGGCTGAGCAGCAGGAAGACGAAGCGGACCGGCGCCAGGTCGATGGAGTCGAAGGCCACGCCGTCCGGCACGCGCGCCAGCAGGCAGACCGTGCGCTCGAGACCCGCGACCGCCGTGTGCGGGATCGCGATCCCCTTGCCGACGCCGGTGCTCACCTGCCGCTCCCGCTCGCTCAGGCGCCGCAGGAGGTCGGCGGAGTCGATGCCGGGGAAGCGGGAGGAGGCGCGCCGCACCAGCTCCTCGAGCAGCTCGGCCTTGTCCGCTGCGCGCAGGTCCACGAAGATCAGGCTCTGGTCGATGTGGTCTCTCAGTCGCATGCCGCTACTCGGTTCCCTGCTGCGAGCCCAGGTCCGGGCACAACCTAGGTCGCGCTCCGGCGGCTGTCAAAGGGGCGGAACGGATTCAGCTTCGGGCCGCACACAGATAGCTTCGCCCGTGGCGTCGCGGCAACGGCGCCGCGCCCGAGGGCGGATCGCTTTCCGCCGGACGCGCCCGCCCGGCGCCGCGGAAACGCCCGGAAAGCGCCGCCCGCGGGCCGGAAGCGCGCGCGGCGGCCAGCGGCGCTGGGGTAGCTTGATCCCGGCTCCCCGGTGGAGAAAGAGCATGGAATTCGATCCCGCGAGGCTCGCCGTCAAGGACCGCTACCGGCTCATGTCCGGCGTCATCGTGCCCCGTCCCATCGCCGTGGTGTCGACCTGCTCGACCGACGGCAAGCCGAACCTGGCGCCCTTTTCGTTCTTCACGGGCGTAGGTTCCGATCCCATGACCCTGATCATCTGCCCGGTGAACGCGCCCGACGGCTCGGAAAAGGACACCCTGCGGAACGCCAAGCCGGTGGAGGAGGGCGGGACCGGCGAGTTCGTGGTGGGGGTCGCCACCAAGGACAACATCCGCCAGGTGGTCGGCGCCTCCGAGCCGCTGGCCTTCGGCAAGAGCGAGTTCGAGCTGACCGGCCTGACCGCGGCGCCGAGCGCCAAGGTCAGGCCGCCGCGCGTGGCCGAGTCGCCGGTCTCCTTCGAGTGCCGCACCATCCAGGTGATCCGCACCAATCCGGGCAAGCCGGGCGGCGGCAACGTGGTCCTGGGCAGGGTGGTCCACGTCCACGTGCGCG
Source organism: Planctomycetota bacterium (assembly GCA_016213895.1). Classification (GTDB taxonomy): domain Bacteria; phylum Planctomycetota; class B15-G4; order B15-G4; family JADJEK01; genus JACQZJ01. Next base: position 2,725 of record JACQZJ010000174.1, read on the forward strand.
AGGACGTGATCGACGCGAAGCTGCGCGTGAGCAGCAAGGCGCTCGCCGCCATCGGCCGCATGGGAGGCCTCGAGTACACGCGCACCGACGACCTCTTCACCCTGCCCCTCGGGCGGCGGGCGCTGGAGCCGTGACGCCGTGACGCGCGCGCAGGAAGCGGCGGCGGCGAACGGCCGATCGGGCTCCTTCCTCAGGAACCGCTCGCTGCGCGGCCTGACCATCTCCCAGTTCCTGGGCGCGTTCAACGACAACCTGTACAAGCAGCTCGTGCTGCTGCTCGCGGCGCGCGTGCTCTTCCAGGGTGAAGACAAGCAGGGCATTGCCTCGACCGTGTTCGCCCTGCCCTTCGTGCTCTTCTCCGGCATCGCCGGCAACCTGAGCGAGCGCGTCTCCAAGCGCTCGGTCATCGTCGTGATGAAGGTTGCGGAGATGGGCGTCATGCTCGGCGCGGTCGCCGCCCTCTACCTGAGCGGCTGGAAGCACCAGTGGTGGTTCTTGCTCGCCGTGCTCTTCCTCATGGGCACGCACTCGGCCTTCTTCGGGCCGTCGAAATACGGGATCGTGCCGGAGATCGTGGAACGTAAAGGGCTCCTGTCCGCGAACGGCGTCATCTCCATGACCACCTTCCTGGCGATCATCACGGGAGCGGCCATCGCCGGGCCGCTCCTCGACCATTTCCCCCATGCGCTCTGGATCGGCGGCGCGGCCGGCGTGGTGCTCGCGGCCGCGGGCATGGCGGCTTCCCTCACCATTCGCCCGACGCCTGCGACGCGGCCAGAGCTCAGGGTGGGCTGGAACCCTTTCGGCGGACTCGCGGGAACAGTGCGCGAGATGCGCGCCGACCGCCGCACCTTCACGGTCGTGATCTCCTACTCGTTCTTCTTCTTCAACGGCCACGTGCTGCAGCAGGCGGTGAATGGCATGGGCGTGCCCCAGGTCCTCGACCTCGAGGCCGATGAGAACTGGCTCATTTCGCTGCTCCTCGTCACGCTGGTGACCGCCCTGATGATCGGCTGCATGCTCGCGCCCGTGGTCGGCCGGCGCGTGCCTGCGTCGCGCATGATCGCGACCGGCGCGCTCGTCCTCGTCCTCGCCCAGGCGACGCTCGTGCTCGTCGGCCCGGTCGTCTCGCGCGCGGCCGGCGGCTACCTGCTGGCGCACGCGGCGCTCGCCGTCGCCGGCTTCGCGGCCGCGTTCTTCGTCGTGCCGGTCGTCTCCTTCGTCCAGGACGCACCCGAGGAGGGCAGCAAGGGCAAGGCCTTCGCGGTCAACAACTTCTTCAACTTCGTCTTCATCTTCCTGGCCGGGGGCTTCTACTACCTGACCTCGCACCTCGGCATCCTGCCCACCGTGGCCGCCGCCGTCGCCGCCGCGCTCCTCGGGGCCTACCTCTTCTTCATGCGCCGCGTGGTGCGCGCCGTGCGCCTCGGGCCAGGGTAGCGGGACGCTGCGCTCGCCTCGGCCTCCGATCAGTCCGGGCTCTGCTGCTGGAGTCGCGCCAGAAGGACCACGCACTCCTGCCGCAGCACACGTGCTTCACGGTTCGCTATCACCCACACCACGGCGTCATCGACCGTGGCGTACGCGTGAGCCAGCTGATTCCGGAAGTCCGTGATGCGCCACGCCAGCACCGTGGCGGCCTCGCCTATGATGATGAACTCGCGCTCGACCGACGACTGGACGAGACGATTGCCGCGATACGCGGCCAGATCGAGACCTTTCACGGCCGCCGAGATGGCGTCGCAGGCTTCGATGATGTCGGCCAGGTTCGCGCACGCCCTACGCGGCATACAGGACCTGCCCGGTCCGCATCACCTCGGCAGCGATGCAACGGGCCCATCGGGTAGGACTCGACCAGCAGGTCGACGTCGCTCTCGCCGGAGCGGTGGTCGTCGCGCAACGCCGAGCCGAACACGTCGAGGCGCGCCACGCCGTGCGCGGCTCGACCGGCCCGCGCAGAAGCCCCTACCGCTTCGCGTCCCCCTTCGCCGGCGAGGGTTCTCGCCTGCCCTTCCGCCAGGCGAGCCCGGCCGCCACCTGCTCCCGCAGGTCGGCCGCGAGATCGGGCGAGAGCCGCGCGAGCACCTCACGCCCCTCGCGCAGGACGAGGTCGCTCATCCAGCCCAACCCCCAATAGACGTGCCGCCTCGCCGCCTCGGGGATCGTCTCGGCGATGCGCGCGTCGAAGCGCGCCGGGTCCTCCCAGTAGCCAAGGCAGGCGGCGCCCACGCCGTTGTAGAACGCCTCCCGCCAGTCGTCGCGGCCCGCGCCGCTCACGCGGCTCATGACCTCCTCGGCGATGACGCGCTCCGCCTCGATGCCGCGCCAGAGGAGCGATCCCACGAACAGGCCGAGCCCCTGGTAGGCGTACACCCTGAGGTCCGCCGGGACCTGCTCGAGCACGATCGAGTTCCTGTGCGCCCTCTCGCGGCCGCGCGCGGTCACCAGCATCTCGGAGCCGAGGAACAGCCCCTGCACCAGGAAGAGCCGCTCCGGCCCGGGGTGCTCGAAGATGGCGCGCATGGCCTGGTCGGAAGTCTCCTTCTTGCCGTCCTTGATGGAGGGGTGCGCGGCGACGTGCGCGCCGATGCCTTGGGCGATGAACGGCCGGTACTCGGCGGGGAAGGGGGCGAGGATCTCGTCGATGCGGAGCCGGCCCGCGCGGCGGCCGACCGCGCGCATCTGCAAGAGCGCCTCGTGCACGCCGATCCCCAGGTAGCACTCGGCGCGACGCCTCGGCGGCAGGCCCTCCAGCGCGTCCACCACGAGCTGCTTGTCGTCGTAGCGCGGCAGGAGGAAGACGCGCGCCATCTGCGGGTAGTAGAAACCCTCGTAGCAAAGCGCCTTGCCGGCGGAGTCCGCGCTGAAGGAATGGCCGGCGTTGCCCGCGGCGCCGACCAGCACCACGAGGCCGGCGAGGCCGGCCGCGAGGCGCGTGCGCCCCATGCGCCGGAGTTCGGCGAAGGCGAGCACGAGCAGCAGCAGCAGCAGGTAGTGCAGGGTCAAGAGGTAGCGGAACCCTCCCCACTCAGGGGCGGCCCAGTTGCCGATCTTGAAGTTCGAGAAGGCGTAGGTGCAGGCCAGGGCGAGCGGATAGCCCAGAAACAGCACGAGCAGGGAACGGCCGTCCACGGCGAAGCCGCGCCAGGGCGGCAGCAGGCGCCGCAGGAACCAGAGGATCCCAGGGAACCAGCGCACCGCCAGGAAGAGGGCGGCGGCCAGCCAGAGAAGCACCAGGATCCGGTCGAGAACGGCTCCCGCGAGGAAGGGCAGGTCGTAGAAGCAGGGCGAGCGCGGCAGCAGGTCGCCGAAGAACTCGGCGAAGCGCCCGGGCGCACGCTCGAGCGTGACGCCGCGGCCGGCGAACTTGGCCTCCATCCACTTGGTCTGCGGCGCCTCGTAGGTGAGCAGCACGTACCAGAGCGGCAGGGTCCCGGCCGCGAAACCCAGGAGCCAGGGCAGGAAGGCACGCTTGAGGAAGAAGAGCCCTTCGGCCGCCAGCCAGAGCACGAGGTAGAGGGCCACGACCAGCAGCGAGGAGAGCGCGTACCAGACCGCGAGGCCGCACGTCAGGCCGAAGAGGAAGCGCGTGCGCGCGTCACGCCGGCCGTCCACGAACAGGGCGAAGCACGGCGCGAGCGACAGGGCCAGGAAGAACAGCACCTCCGAGTGGTTGCCGAAGTTCGCGCTCGAGTAGTCGACGTACGTCGCCGGCGCGCAGACGAGCGCGGCGCCGCAGAAGGCCGCGGCCGCCAGGCCGAACCTCTTCAGCACGAAGCGGTAGCTGACCAGGAGCGTCAAGGCGGCGAACAGCACCGGCACGAGCTTGAGCGCGAAGCAGCTGGCGCCGAGGAGGGCGAACGTGCCCGCCGACAGAAGCGCGCTCAGGATCTGCCCGCCGGAGTGCGTGTCGTGGAACTCGAAGACCGAGAGCGACGGCAGGCCGTGCAGGAGCTCGTTGGCGAGCACCCCCATCGGGAACAGCTCGTAGCCGGGCACGAAGACGTCGTCCACGGCGAAGAAGAGGATCGCCAGGCGCTCGGCGAGCAAGAGCGCGAGCAGCCCGGCCAGGACGGCCCAGGCCTTGCGCCGCTCAGCGCGCGCCGGCGCCGCGTCCGCCATCGCCCGCTCCCGCGGGGCCGCCGCCCCGCTCGTCATAGCGCCCCGCCAGCGCTCGCCAGCGGATGCGCAGCATGTCCCGGAGCATGCGCAGCGTGTCCGTGGCGAAGCGGATGGTCGAGGGCTCCTTCGAGTAGATGAACTCGACGCCGACCTCCTCGATCTTGAGGCTCAGGCGCTGCGCCAGGAAAAGGACCTCCACGTCGAACGAGAAGCGGTTCATGATCTGCAGGGGGAAGACGCGCTCGGCGGCCGCGCGCGTGAAGCCCTTGAGGCCGGCCTGGGTGTCGCGCAGCCAGCCCACGAGGAGCAGGCGCGCGCTCAGGCTGAAGGCGCGCCCCATGAGGTGCCGGGTGAGGAGGATGGGCAGGAACTGCGCGTTGACGATGTAGCGCGAGTCCTCGTGCACGCGGCAGGCGATGGCCACGTCCGCGCCCGCGCGCAGGCTGCGGCAGATGCGGCCGACGTTCTCGATCGGGTAGGTCAGGTCAGCGTCGGTGAAGACGCGGTAGTCGCCGCGCGCCTCGAGCATGGCGCGGCGCACCGAGGCGCCCTTGCCCGCGTTCTTGCTGTTCCTGTGCACGCGCACGCGCTCGCCGCCGCCGCGCTCGCGGAAGCGCTGCGCGATGTCGTGCGTGCCGTCCGTGCTGCAGTCGTCCACGACGATCAGCTCCCAGTCCTGCTCCGTCTCCTCGAGGTAGGCGGCGCAGCGCGCCAGGTTCTTCTCCAGGAAGCGCGCGCTGTTGTACGCCGGGATGATGAGGCTCAAGGAGCCCGCGCCGCCGCCCGCCATCACCGCCCCCGCCGCGCCGACGGAATCGCTAGCATGCCCCCGTGCGCACGCTCATCGTCACGGCCGACGACCTCGGCGCCAGCGCCGCCGCCAACGAGGCGATCGCGCGCGCCGCGCGCGCGGGCATCGTCACCCAGGCGAGCGTGCTGGGCAACGGCGCCGCGCTCGCGGACGCCGCCGCGCGCTTCCTCGGCGCGGCCCCGGCCGGTTTGCACCTCAACCTCACCGAGGGACACGCGCTCACCGGCGTCCTGCCAGGCGCCACGGACGGCGCCGGCCGCCTGCGCGGCCCCCGCCCCCTGCTCCTCGCCTGCCTGCGCCGCGCCGTCGATCTCGCGGCGCTGGAGCGCGAGTGGGACGCGCAGATCGGCCGCGTGCGCGCCGCCGGCTTCCGGCCCGCGCACCTCGACGGCCACCACCACGTGCACGTCTTCCCCGGGATGCTCGACGTGGCCCTGCGCCTGGCGCGGCGCCACGGGATCGGCGCCCTGCGCGTGCCGCACGAGGGCGCGCTCTTCCGCCACGGCGGAGCGCGCCTCAAGCGCGCCCTGCTCTGCGCCCTCTGCCGCGGAGCGCGCGCCGCCGCGCGCCGCGCGGCGCTGCGCGTCCCGGACCACTTCTTCGGCCTTTCGCTGTTCCGCCGCGGCCACGATCACCATTCCCGGCTGCTCGCCCTGCTCGCGCGCCTGCCGCAAGGCTCCACCGAGCTGATGGTGCATCCCGGCGACGGCCTCCTGGGCGGCGTGGAGACGGCGTCCCTCACGCACCCGGAAACCCGCGCGGCGCTCTCCCGCCTGGACATCCGCCTGGCAACCTCCGCATCGCTCCCGGCCCTGGACTGACTGGCGTCGCGCCGGGCGCCGTCACCGGCGCGACGAGTGATGCTCCGGAATGTACGCCAATTCCTCGCGGCGCGGCGCGCCTGGCGCCGGCTGGTTGACGAACGTCGCCTTCTTGAACAGGAACTTGCGCAGGAAGACGAAGCCCTCGCGGCGGAAGCGCCACAGGAAGCGCGCCAGGTCGAGGAAGCGGAAGTTCCTGATGAAGACGCTGAGATAGCCGATGAGCTGCAGCCGCTCGAGCTGGCGGCGCGAGAGGTGCTCGAACTCCAGCGCGTCGCCGATCTGCTTGTTGTAGTCGTCCCAGTCGTAGGACCTGATGCGGAACCCCCCCGCGCCGCGCTCCGCCATGGCCGCCACCCCGGTGCCCGGATAGGGCACCATGATGCCGAAGATCGGCAGGTCGGGGTTGACCTCGGCCGCCAGCTTGATGGTGTTCTGCGCCGACTCGTAGGTCTCGTCCGGCTGGCCGATGATGAAGTAGCCCTCCACCGGCAGCCCGGCGCGCCGCGCCGCCTCGCGCGCCGCCTTGATCTTCTCGTGGCTGCGGATGCCCTTGTTCAGGCTCTTGAGCTTCTCCAGGTCGCCGGTCTCGATGCCGAAGCCGACCATGTAGGCGCCGGCCTCCTTCATGCGGCGGAACAGCTCCTCGTCCACGAAGTTCACGTGCGTCTGCGCGAACCACTTGAGCTTCCGGTGCACGCCGCGCTCGATCATCAGGTCGAGTAGGCGGCGGGTGCGCGCCACGTCCACCGAGAAGATCTCGTCGCAGATGAACAGCCGCTCCGGCCGCTTGTGCTCGATCAGCCACTCGAGCTCCTGGACGAACGCCTCGATCGAGCGCTTGCGCACCACGCGGCCGTTGGGGTTCATGCAGAACACGCAGGAGTAGGGACAGCCGCGCGCGGTCATGACCGTGTACTCGCGCGCGGCCGGCATCAGGTCCCAGGCCGGCATGGGGATGCTGTCCGGATCGGCGATCTCCTGCCGCGGCCCGTTGCGCGTGAGCAAGCCGCCCGAGCGGTGGATCAAGCCGTCGACCTGGCCGAGGTCGCGGCCCGCCGCGAGCGCCTGGCACAGCTCGAGCAGGGTGCGCTCGCCCTCGCCGATCACCCCGCAGTCGAACTGCGGGAACTCGTCCATGGTGCGTTCCGGGATGGCCGTCATGTGCACGCCGCCGAGCACGGTGCACGCCTCGGGCAGCTCGCGCTTGATGAGCGCCGCGACCTGGCCGGCGGACTTCACCTCGTTGGTGAACGCGGTCAGGCCGACCACGTCGGGGCGGAAGCCCCGCACGCGCTCCAGCACCGCGTCATAGCCGAGCCGCTCGAACTTGGCGTCAACGCAGGAGACCTCGTGCCCGTGCGGGCGCAGGTAGCCTGCGAGCGTGGCGAGCGCGAGACGCGTGAACTCGGGCGTGTCGTACATGCGCTCCACGATCTGGCGCGGCGGTGCGTTGATGAGCTGGACGCGCATGAGACTCTGCTTTCGCCCGGCGGCGGCGCGAGCGCGGCGACGATCGGCCAGGAACCCTGGAATCGGGCGTTCCGCCGGCGTTTCTGGAGGATAAACCCGCCCGCCGCCTCTCGCAAGCGCTCCCGGACGGCGCGCGGCGCGGCCGGCGAATCCCGCCGAGCTGCCGCGGCGCGCTGGTAGCATCGCGCCGCACGGCGCCGGCGCACGAAGCGCCGGCCGTGAGAACTTGCTGCCGCGAGCGAGGAAGACCGATGAACCTCCGGACGATCTTCACCGTGTTCGTGATGGTGTTCCTGGCGGAGCTCGGCGACAAGACCCAGCTCGCCACGTTCCTCTACTCCACGGACTCGCGCAACCCGCGGCTCGCCGTGTTCGTCGGCGCGGCGGCCGCCCTGGTGCTCGCCACGGCCATCGCCGTCCTGGTCGGCGGGCTCGTCTCGCGGCACGTCAACCCGAGGTACCTGTCTTGGGCCGCCGGGATCGGGTTCATTTTCATCGGGATCTGGACCCTGGCGCGGGCCTGAGCGGCGCGCGGCGCCGGCCGCGCCGCTTGCCCGTCATGGCCGCCGCGACCGCGGCTGGTACACTGCTCCCCGCGCAGCACGGACAGCCCTCTCCTCCTGGCAAGGAACATCTCATATGAACCGCAGCACCCGCCTCGACCGGCGCGGCTTCATGAAGAGCGCGGCCGCCGCCGGCGCGGCGATCGCCCTCCCCACTTTCATTCCGGCCGCCGCGCTCGGCCGGGACGGGCGCCCGGCGCCGAGCAACCGCATCGTCATGGGCTTCATCGGCGTGGGCTCGCAGGGGCGCGGGAACATGAACTGGTTCCTGGACAAGGAGGAGGTCCAGGTGGTCGCCGTGTGCGACGCGGACGCGGCGCACCTGGAGCAGGCCAGGCGCAACGTCGAGGAGCGCGGCGGCGGCACGGGCTGCGCCGCGTACGCCGACTTCCGCGACCTGATTGGCCGCGGCGACCTGGACGCCGTGGCCCTGGCGCTGCCCGATCAATGGCACGCCGTGCCGGCGATCGCGGCCGCGCGCGCCGGCCTGGACATCTACGGCGAAAAACCGCTGGCGCGCTCCATCCGCGAGAGCCGGGCGATCTGCGAGGCCGTCCTGCGCTACGGCCGCGTGTGGCAGACCGGGAGCTGGCAGCGCTCGGAGCGGCACTTCCGCCACGCGTGCGAGCTGGTGCGGAACGGCCTGATCGGCCAGGTGAACCTGGTGGAGGTCGGGCTGCCCATGGGCAAGACCTGCGGCCAGAAGCCGCCGCAGCCCGTGCCCGAGGGCCTCGACTGGGAGCGCTGGCTGGGGCCGGCGCCGTGGCGGCCCTACTGCGAGTTCGGCAGCGACAGGTGCCACTGGGACTGGCGCTGGATCATGGACTTCTCGGGCGGGCAGCTCACCGACTGGGCCGGCCACCACATCGACATCGCGCACTGGGGCCTGGGCAAGGAGCACACCGGGCCGGCCGAGGTGGAAGGCAAGGCCGACTACCCCGCGGACGGGCTCTGGGACGCTCCGGTCACCTACCAGTTCACCTGCCGCTACGCCGGCGGACTGGAGATGCGCGTGGCCAGCGACGACGTCATGGGCTTCATGGGCACGAAGTGGCACGGCGAGAACGGCTGGGTGTACGTGGACCGCGAGCGCATCGACGCCTCGGATCAGCGCCTGCTCTCCTACGACGTGATCGGCCCGAACGACGTGCGTCTCTATCGCGGCCCCAGGAACCGCGACCACGTGGACAACTTCCTCGACTGCGTGCGCAGCCGCCAGCTGACCATCACGCCGGTCGAAACCGCCTGCCGCTCCATCAGCGTCGGGCACCTCGGCGAGATCGCCATGCTCACCGGCAGGAAGATCCGCTGGGATCCGGAGAAGGAGAGGATCATCGGCGACCCGGGCGCGAGCGCGCTCCTCGGCCGCTCCTACCGCGAGCCCTGGGTGCTGTGATGGCCGCTCGATCTCTTCCGCTCCATCGCCTGCTGACTGGAAGGTGGACCATGATCGCCGACCTTCGCGCCGTCCTGTTCGCCGCCTTGCTCCTCGCCTGCCAGAGCGCGCCGCCGCCCAAGGACCTCGGCCGCTACACGGACGAGGAGAGCCTTGCCATGGCCGAGGCCATGCCCGCGGCGCCCGCCGCCGCGCCGCGCGCCCCGCGCCGCCTGCTGGTCTTTTCGCTCTGCGAAGGCTACCGGCACGAGTCCATCCCGGCGGTCGAGAAGGCCCTGCGCATCATGGGCGAGATCACCGGCGCCTTCACGCCGGTCTTCTCGACGGACATGGCCTGCTTCGAGCCGGAGAGCCTGAGCTTCTTCGATGCGGTTCTGTTCAACAACACGACCCAGCTCAAGTTCGCGTCGCCCGCGCAGCGCCAGGCCCTGCTCGACTTCGTGCAGGGCGGCAAGGGGGTGATCGGCATCCACGCGGCCACGGACTGCTTCTACGAGTGGCCGGAAGCGGCGGAGATGCTCGGCGGCCTGTTCGACGGCCACCCGTGGCACGCGGGCGGCACCTGGGCGTTCAAGATCGACGAGCCGGACCATCCGCTGAACGCGGCATTCTGCGGCAGGGGCTTCCTCATCTCGGACGAGATCTACCAGATCAAGGAGCCCTACTCGCGCGCCGCCCTGCGCGTGCTCCTGAGCCTGGACATGTCAAATCCGCGGAACCGCGAGGTCGAGGGCGTGCACCGCGAGGACCGCGACTTCGCCGTGTCCTGGATCCGGCCCTTTGGCGCCGGGCGCGTGTTCTACTGCTCCCTCGGCCATAACCCGGTGGTCCTGCGGTACCCCGGGGTGCTCGGGCACTACCTGGCCGGCATCCAGTACGCTCTCGGGGATCTCCCCGCGGACGACGCGCCGAGCGCGACGCTCGAGACAACGCCGGCGCCGGCCCTCACCACCGGCCCGGAAGACGTCGACGGTCCGTACGCCGTGCTCGCGCGCATCGAGTTCGGCGACAGCCGCGCGGTGCTCTCGGCGTTCGAGGAGAGCATCCGTGCCGCGACGCCCGACGAGCGCGCGGAGATCGAAGCGAGGCTGCTCGAGGTGCTGACGGCGCCGGCCACGACGCGCGCCGGCAGGCAGTTCGCGTGCCGCCTGCTGCAGCGGGTCGCCACGCCGCGCTCCGTGCCGGCGCTCGCCGCGCTGCTCGACGATCCCGAGATGGCGCACATGGCGCGCCTCGTGCTGCATGGCACGTCCTTCCGGCACGCCGACGCCGCCATGCGCGACGCCCTGCCGCATCTCTCGGGCGACCTGCGGCTCGGCGTCATCGACACGCTCGCCGCCCGCGGCGACCGCGAGGCGGCGCACTACCTGGCGGAGCTGGCCGCGGGCGAGGACGCGATCACGGCGCGCGCGGCGATCCTCGCTCTCGGGCGCATCGGCGGAGCGGACGCCGCGTCCATGCTCTCCAACCTGAAGGTTCCGGAGGAGCTGCGGGCGGCCTGGCTGGACGCGCGCCTGGTGTGCGCCGACCGACTCAGGAGCGAGGGGCTGGACCCGGAGGCGGAGACCATCTACGAGGAGCTGTCCGCCGCCTCGCAGCCTCCGGCCTGCCGCGCGGCCGCGTGGCGCGGCCTGCTCCAGCTCCACCCGGACAAGGCCGGGACCCAGCTCGCGGCCCTCTTCCGCGACCCCGAGCCCAGGCTGCGCCAGGCCGCGGCCAAGTACTTGTCCGAGATGGGCGCAAGAGCGAATGCCGCGCCCGTGATCGCCGCCTGGCCGGAGCTGCCCGCGGACGCGCAAGGAATGGCGCTCCTCGCCCTGGCGGAGAGGGGCGACAGGGCGGCCGCGCCCGCGGCGCTCTCCGCCCTGGACAGCGCGCACGCGGAGGTGCGCCTGGCCGGCCTGCAGGCTCTCGGCCGGATCGGCGCGGCCGAGCACGTGGAGCGCCTGGCGCGCGCGGCCGTGCTCGAGGGCGACGAAGGCCAGGCCGCGGCGCAGAGCCTCGCAGAGCTGCCAGCCGCTGGCGCGGACGAGGCCATGCTGCGCTGTCTCGAGCAGACGGAGGACGGCGCGGTGCGCGCGGCGCTGCTTTCCTGCCTGGTGGAGCGGCGGCCCGCTGGACTCGTGCCCGTGCTGCTCGCGCGCGCCGCGGACGAGGAGGCGGCGGTGCGCCTCGCGGCGCTCAGGGGCCTGGCGGCTTGCGCCGCGGCCGCGGACTTGCCGGGCCTCCTCGGCCTGCTCGCGCGGGTCGCCTCGGACGAGGAGCGCGGCGAGCTGGAAGGCGCCCTGGCCGCGGCCTGCGGCCGGACGGATGGCGGAGCCGAGGCGGTGCCGCTCCTCGCGGCTGCGCTCGCCGGCAAGGACGCGCCGGCGCGGGCCTCCCTGCTGCGCGTCCTGGGGCGCATGCCGTCCGCGTCTTCCCTCGAGCCGCTGCTCACCGCGGCCGCGGACGCGGACGCGGAGCCGCGCGCGGCCGCCATCGCGGCGCTCGCGGACTGGCCGGACGCCGCGCCCGCGGACGCGCTGCTCGCGGCCGCGCGCGCCGGCACCTCCACAGAGGAGCGGGCGCGCGCCCTCGGCGGCTACCTGCGCCTGGCCGGACTGGGCGGCGAGCGCTCCCCGCAGGAGATGCGCGCGATCTTCGACCAGGCCTGGGAGCTGGCGCGCACGCCCGAGGAAAAGGAAGTCGTGATTGCGCGCGCCGGCGAGGCGCAAGGCTTCTGGACCCTCTCCTTCCTCGAGCCGCTCGGCGCGGACGCGGCCGTGGGCGCTGCGGCGCAGCAGGCCTACGAGAAGGCCGCCTCCGCCCTGGCGCGCCGCGTCGATCACGGCGCAGAGGGCTGCGCCGTGACGCTCGCTCTTCCTCCATCCGAGAAGTACCAGGCCGGCGGGCAAAACGCCCTGACGGACGGCGAGTGGGGCTCCGAGTCCTTCTCGGACGGGCGCTGGCAGGGGTTCAAGGGAGAGAGCCTGGAGGCGGTCATCGACCTCGGCCGCGAGGTCGAAGTGGAGGACCTCCGCGCCGGGTTCCTGAGCGACATGAACTCGTGGATCTTCCCGCCGGTGCGCGTGGAGTTCAGCCTCTCGCTCGACGGCGCCGTGTACGAGACGGTCGGGCTGTTCGAGCCGGGCGCGCCCGCGGCGGAGGAGGACAGGCAGCTCCGCGACTTCCACGTGCGCGTCGAACGCAAGCGGGCGCGCTTCGTGCGCGTGGCGGCGAGGAACATCGGCGCGCTGCCCGACTGGCATCGCGGCGCGGGCGAGGCGGCCTGGCTCTTCGCCGACGAAATCCAGGTCAACCCGCGCTTCGAGCAGTGACGACCATGACCGAAGCGATCTCCCGCGGGCTCCTCAGGTTCTTCAAGCTGCAGACGGCCATTGTCATGACCGTGATCCTCTGGATCCTGGTCATCGAGGTCGGCGCGCGTTTCCTGCCCATTCCCGGACTGCGGCACGACGACTTGAACCCGCCGCTCCTCGGGGCCTCGCGCGTGACGCGCACCGAAGGCCATCCCTACCTCGCGTACCGCCTGATGCCCGGCTGGGAGTCCTTCCCCAAGGCGGAGAAGCAGGTCTCGCACAACTCGCTCGGCTTTCGCGGGCCGGAGATCACCTGGAACAAGCCCAAGGGCGTGACGCGCATCGCCTGCCTGGGCGGCTCCAGCACCTACGGGCACCAGGCTTCGAGCGACGCGAGGACCTGGCCGGCCCGGCTCGAGCAGCACCTGCGGGAAGCCCTGCCCGGCCGCGAGATCGAGGTGCTGAACGGCGGCGCGCCAGGGTACTCGACGTTCGAGAGCCTCGCCAACCTCGCCTTCCGCGTGATCGACTTCAGCCCCGACCTGATCATCGTCTATCACTCCATCAACGACATGCGCTGCGCGCTCTATCCCAATCCCGCGCACGACAACACGCACTGGCGCGCGGTGTGGCCGGTCGACAAGGTCTCGTCGATAGAGAGGTTCCTGGAGGGAAGCGTCACGTATCAGATCCTGCGGCGCTACTTCACGGACTACTTCGAGACGCGCGCGGACCTGTTCTACTACGCCATCGTCGACTACGATCCCGACGCCGACCCGTACGTGGTGGAGAACGCCTCGCCGCAGGGCTTCCTGAACGCGCGCCGCAACTTGATCAGCATGGTGGCCGTCGCGCGCGCCCACGGCGCCGAGGTGCTGATCAGCACGCAGGGCCTGTGGGATGCCGACATCCAGTCGCGCAACTCGCGCGCGGCGCAGCTCCAGGGCATGGCGCAGATGGAGAAGGTCCTGAGGCACGTGTGCGAGAGCGAGAACGTGCCTCTGGTCGAGGGCGCGGCGGCCCTGGAGAAGGAGGCGCACCGCCAGGCCGAGAGGTTCGGCGGCAAGCAGGGCGTGTTCGTCCACGAGGTCCACCTCTCCGACGAAGGGGAGGACCTGCTGGCGCGCACCTTCGCGAACTTCATCGTCGAGCACAAACTGCTCGAGCCGAAGTGACGACGGGCGCCCCCCGCTCGAGCAGAGGAGATCGCGGCGTGCGCTCCCTGGGCGGCGCCGTTATCATCCCGGCTTCCGCCGGCGGCGCCGCAAGGCGCCGCGGCGCGTTCTTTTTCGGCAGGTGAAAAGATGAACGCAAGCGGCCAATCCCCCAGCTACACGGGCACGCGCCTCTCCGTGATGATGTTCCTGGAGTTCTTCATCTGGGGCGCCTGGTACGTCACCGTGGGCAACTTCGTCAAGGCCCACGGCATGAGCGAGCTGGGCGGCTGGCCCTACACCGTGGGGCCGATCGCCGCGATCATCTCGCCGTTCTTCCTGGGCATGATCGCCGACCGCTTCTTCGCCACGCAGAAGGTCTTGGGCGTGATGCTGCTTTGCGCGGCCGTGCCCATGTTCCTCGCGCCGGCCGCGGCCAGCGCCGGACCGTGGGTCTTCATCGGCGTGCTGCAGGCGCACATGCTGTTCTACATGCCCACCCTCGGCCTCACCAACACGCTGACCTTCCACAACATCACCAACCAGGAGAAGCAGTTCCCGATCATCCGCGTGTTCGGCACCATCGGCTGGATCGTGGCCGGCCTGATCGTGAGCCGCGTACTGCACGCCGACTTCGGCCCGGCGCAGTTCTACGTCACGGGCGCCGCCTGCGTGGCGCTCGGCCTGTTCAGCTTCACGCTGCCGCACACGCCGCCGCCCGCCAAGGGCAAGGCGGCGAGCGCCAAGGAAATCCTCGGGCTCGGCGCCCTGAAGAGGCTCTCGTCCGCTCCCTTCTGGATCTTCCTCGCCAGCTCCTTCCTGATCTGCATCCCGCTGGCCGCGTACTACGCCTACGCGCCGGTCTTCATGGGCGACACGGGCAAGGAGAACCCCGGGGCGTGGATGTCGGTCGGGCAGGGCTTCGAGGTCTTCTTCATGTTCGTCATGCCCTGGTTCTTCGTGCGCCTGGGCGTGAAGTGGATGCTGCTCGTCGGCATGCTGGCCTGGGTGACGCGCTACGGCCTGTTCGCCGCGGCCGCGCCCGGCGGGGTCTTCTGGATGATCCTGATCGGCGTCGCCCTGCACGGCATCTGCTACGACTTCTTCTTCGTCACCGGCCAGATCTACGTGGACAAGAAGTCGGTCCCCGAGGTGCGCGGCCAGGCGCAGGGGCTGCTGGTCCTCGTGACCCAGGGCATCGGCATGCTGATCGGCGCGCGCGTGGCCGAGGTCCTGAAGAACCGGCTGGTGAGCGGCTCGGGTTCTGAACTGCTCGCCAGCTACGGACGCTTCTGGCTCATCCCCTGCCTTGCGGCCGGCGTGGTCATGATCCTCTTCCTTCTGCTCTTCCGGGACCGCGGCGTGAACGCGAAGGGGGCGGGCAAGGGCAGCGGCTGAAGGGGTCGATGCTCCAAGGCCGCGCTGCCGCAAGTGGTCTATTCAGAGGATCTTGAGCATCCAGCCAAACGCGCCTTGCAACATTGGAATTGAATTCCATGATTGCGTGAATGATCGAGCGTTCCCTTGCGTCGCACGTCGCTCGCCTCCGGTGCGGCTACCCGGCCGTCTCCATCACCGGACCGCGCCAGTCTGGAAAGACCACCTTCGCCCGGGAGACCTTCTCGGACCTGCCATGCGTCAACCTCGAAAGCCCGCTGGAGCGAGCCGAGGTCGCCGATGATCCGCTTGGCTTCCTGGCGAGGTTCCCGGAGGGGGCGATTCTCGATGAGGTCCAGAACGTCCCTGACCTGCTCTCCTTCCTGCAGGTGCGGATCGACGAGGACCAGAAGATGGGTCGTTGGATCCTCACCGGCTCACGACAGATGGAACTGACGCGCGGGGTGACCCAGTCCCTCGCCGGCCGGGTCGCGTTGCTCGATCTCCTGCCCTTCTCCCTCGCGGAGCTGGCCGATGCGCCGAGGCGGCCGAGCACCCTGCCCGACGCGGTCTTGCGCGGCGGCTACCCTGCGCTCTACGACCCGAGCCGCGACCTCGAACCCGCGCGCTGGCTCGAGAACTACCTCGCCACCCTGGTCAACCGGGACATTCGGCAGATCCTCGAAGTGCAGAACCGCACGGCCTTCGATCGCTTCCTCGGGCTCTGCGCGGCCCGCACCGCGCAGATGTTCAAGATGAGCGAGCTGGCCAGGGACTGTGCGGTCGACAACAAGACGATCCAGGCGTGGCTCAGAGTCCTGGAGGAATGCTACGTCGTCCGCCTGCTGCGTGCTCACCATCGGAACTTCGGCAAGCGGCTGGTGAAAAGCCCCAAGCTCTACTTCATCGACTCAGGCCTCGCCTGCCGCCTCTTGCACATCAGCGACGTCAACCAGCTCCGCGTCCATCCCCTGTGGGGCGCGCTCGTAGAGACCTGGTGCTTCGGCGAGATCCTGAAATCCCGCGTGCACCGCGGGGTTCGGCCGGACATGTGGTTCTGGCGCTCGAGCGACGGCATCGAGGTGGACATCGTCATCGAGACCGGCGGCGGCGTCTTGCTGCCCATCGAGATCAGGGCGAGCGCGACCCCGTTCCCGGCCGATGCCGCGGGCATCCGGAAGCTCCGCGAGCTGAGCAGCCGCGAGCCCGGCGCGGCCATCGCGCCCGGTCTGGTCGTCTACGCGGGCGCCGAGCAGCGGCCCGCAGGCGAGGACCGCTTTGTGCCGTGGAACGCCATCGCCGAGGCGTTGGCGGGCCGCGCCGGTTGATGCGGGCCGATCGCCCGGCGCCGCAGCTCACTCGACCGTCCACTCGTGGATGCCGGCAGAGAAGCCCTCGGGGAGCCGAACCTCCAGGCGCAGGCCGGTGGTCAGGACCGGCTCGAACGCGACGCGGTTGAAGCGGTCCTTGTCCACGCCGAAGGGGCCGGCGGCCGCGACCGGCTTCCACGCGTCGCCGTCCCGGTAGAGGAGCGACCAGGAGGCAGGCACGCGGCACTCGCCCCGGCCGGTGTCGTCGAACCAGTAGACGCTCGCGCGCGAAACGGACTCTGCCTGCGCGAACTCGAGCTCCACCGTTTCGACGGTTCCCTTCCTCGGCCACCAGTGGAAGAAGGGGACCTCGTGGTCCCCTGAGCTCGCGGGCTCGAGGCGGTCGTTGATCGCCCCCGGGTTCGTGCCGCCGGACGTGGTGAGCCGCGCCGCCGAGGCGAGAGTCGGCCGCGGCAGGGGACGCGCCGCCCTGCGCTCGCCTGCCAGCCAGACTGTCATCTCGCCCGGGCCCCGGTGCGCCCAGACGCAGTAGGGAACGGCGAGGAACTCCTGCTCGGCCTCCTCGACCGTCCCCTCCGCCTCGCCCTGCGCGAACGCGATCCCGCGGCCGCGCACGACCGTGACCCCGCCGAGCAGGTCCGCGCGAGGTTCGGCGCTGAGTTCCGCGTCATCCGGCACGAGCAGGTTCAGCACGCGCCCGCCAGCGTGATCCGCACCCTCGAGGCAGTAGACGATCGGCCCGCGCTGCAGCGCGACCCTGCCCTGGTTCTCGCGCACCTTCTCGTCGCAGAGCACGCGCCGCACCGGCATGGGCAGCTCGAGCTCAATGACGTCCCCCTTCTGCCACACGCGCCGCACACGCGCGAAGCCTCCCTCCAGCTCGAGCGCGCAGGGCGCGCCGTTCACGCTGAGCTCGGGCGAGGGCGCCCCCGCCTCGGCGAAGCGGTAGAGGCCGCCCGGCAGCGCCTCGCCGCGCGCCCAGCCGGGAACGCGCACGTACACCGTGAACTCGGCCTCGCGCTCCGGTTCGAGCACGAGGCGCACGTCCCCGTCCCACGGGTAGCGCGTCTCCTGGCGCACGAGCAACGCCCCCTGCCCCATCTCCACGCGCGCCTCTCCCGCGGCGAAGAGGATGACGAAAAGCTCGTCTCCGCGCTGCGCGTAGGCGTAGCCCGGGATCGAGGGGATGAAGCGCGCCACGTTGCCCGGGCAACAGGCGCAACCGAACCACGGGCTGCGCTGGTGCTGCCCGCGCGACTCGAGCGGGTTGTCGTAGAAGAAGGCGTCGCCGCCGAGCGACACGCCCGAGAGCACGCCGTTCATGAGCACGCGCTCCAGCACGTCGGCGTACTTGGCGTCCGCGTGCAGGAGCACCATGCGGTGGTTCCACATGGCGTTGCCGATGGCGGCGCAGGTCTCGCAGTAGGCCGTCAGGTTCGGCAGCTCGTAGTCCTCGCCGAAGGCCTCTCCGTCCCCGCGCGCGCCCACGCCGCCGGTCACGTAGAGCTTCCTGCCAACGACGTTCTCGAAGAGGCGGTCGATCGCCCGCACGTATTCCTGGTCGCCGCACAGCGCGGCCACGTCCGCCATTCCGGCGTAGAGGTACGTGGCGCGCACGGCGTGGCCCACGGCCTCCTCCTGCTCGACCACCGGCAGGTGGTCCTGGCTGTAGGCGCCGTACAGCTCGCGGCCGCGCGCGCGACCGCGCTCGTCGAGAAAGAACTTCGCGAGCTTCAGGTACTTCTCGTCGCCCGTGGCGCGAAAGAGCTTCACCAGCCCCATCTCGATGACCTGGTGGCCGGGCGGCGCGCGCAGCCCCTCTTCGCCGAAGGTGCGCGCGACCAGGTCCGCGTTCTTCAGGGCCACCTCCAGGAGCGAACGCTTGCCCGTGGCGCGGAAGTGCGCGACCGCCGCCTCGTAGAGGTGCCCGGCGTTGTACAGCTCGTGGCTGCCCGAGAGCCTGGACCAGCGCTCGGGACCGAACCACCTCTCGAGGCGCGTGGCGCCGTTCGTGCGGCAGGTGTAGAGGTAGCCGTCGTCTTCCTGCGCCGCGGCGATCTTCTCGATCAGGCCGTCCAGGTACTGCTCGAGGTCGGGATCGCGCCGCACGCTGAGCGAGTAGCTCGCGCCCTCGAGGATCTTGTACGGGTCCGTGTCGTCGAACGGGAAGTCGCCGCGGTGTTCCCCTTCGAGCAGGCCGCCGGCAATGGCGAAGTTGTCGATGCGGCCGGTCTCCTCGCACTTGGCGAAGGCGTAGGGGATGGTCACGCGCCGGTTGGTCTCGAGGCGCGGCGCGAAGAACTCGTCGGCGAAGCGCACGGCGGTGAAGGGGACCGGCTGCAGCGGATAGTCCGCCGCGCCGCTCGCGCTTCCCGCCGCCGCGAACACGGTGAGAGCCGCTGCCATCCATCGCATGCCCTGCCACTCTACCTGCCGGCCTGGCGCGGCGCTGGCGCGCCATGTAGAACGTCCCGCACGCGCCTCGCGCAGGAGGCCCTGCCGCTTGAACCACCAGAGGTGACCATGAAGATGCTGGCTGCCGCCCTTCTCGCCCTCGCCCTGGCCCTCCTCTCCGCCGGCCAGGGCGGCGAGGCGCCGGACTCCTGCCCGCTCGTCCTCGCGCTCGACGCGGACGGCGACGGGACGCTCTCCCGCTCCGAGGTCGAGGGCGCCTCGGCCGCGCTCCTCGGGCTCGATTCGGACGGAGACGGCGCGCTCTCCCCGGAGGAATACGGCCGCGCGCGCCCCGCCGCCGGCCGCACGCCCGAAGCCGCTTCCCGGATCCTCGCGGTGCTCGGCGAGCTGAACCAGGACCGGGGCGGAAACATGAACGTCCCGGAGGAGGACGGCCGCCTGCTGCGGCTCCTGGCCGAGGCCGCGGGCGCGCGGAACGCGGTCGAGATCGGCACGTCGAACGGCTACTCCGGCCTATGGATCTCCCTGGCGCTCTGCTCGACCGGCGGCAGCCTCACCACCTTCGAGATCGACCCGGAGCGGGCACAGCGCGCGCATGAGAACTTCGCCAAGGCGGGCGTCGCCGACCTCGTCACCATCGTCCTCGGCGACGCCCACGAGGAAGTGCTGAAGCTGCGGGAGCCCATCGACGTCCTCTTTCTCGACGCCGACAAGCCGGGCTACGTCGATTACCTCGAGAAGCTCAAGCCGCTCATCCGTCCGGGCGGTCTGGTGCTCGCCCACAACATGAGGCGGCCGGAGCCCGATCCGCGCTTCATCGAGGCGATCACGACCGATCCCGAGCTGGAGACGCTCTTCCTGCACATGGAAGACGCGGGCATGGCCGTCACGCTGAAGAAGCGCTGAGGCGGCGGGCGCCAGCGAGGGCGCCCGCACGCGTCAGAAGTCGGCGAAGCCGTCCTCGCCCACGGCGGCGCCGACCGGCTGAGGGCTCTCCTCCGCCCGATCCCGCGGCGCGCGCATGCGCGGCTGCTCAGGCGGAGCCTCCCGCGCCAGGGATGACTCCGCCGGGGCCGTCCACACGGACTCCGTCCGGGCCGCCGCGCCCTGCTGCTCCCGGCGCTCGCGGTCGACGACGACCAGCGCCTCCAGCTCCTCCACCACGTGGCCGAGCGATCCGGACTGCGACTTCAGCTCCGCGGCAGCCGCCGCGGACTCCTCCGCGCACGCAGCGTTCGCCTGCGTCACCTTGTCCACCTCGCTCACCGCCGTGAACAGGCCCTGCATGCCCTCGGATTGCTCGTGCGTCGCGCGCGTGATCGCCTCGACCAGCGCCGACTGCTCGTCGCTCGCCGCCGCCATCTGGTCGATGAGGTTCATCACCGTGGTCACTCCCTCGCCGATCTTGCCGAGAGCCTGCTGCACCGTCTCGCCCACGGCAAAACCGTGGTCGGCGTTCTTCACCGACTCCTCGATCAGATCGGCTGTCTCCGTGGCCGCGGCCCCGGAGCGCTGCGCCAGGCTGCGCACCTCCGACGCCACCACCGCGAAGCCCTTCCCCGCCTCGCCGGCGCGCGCCGCCTCCACGGCCGCGTTCAGCGCCAGCAGGTTGGTCTGGAAGGCGATCTCGTCGATCGTCTTGATGATCCTGCTGGTCTTCTCGGACGAGGACTTGATCTCCTTCATGGCCGCGCCGAGCTTCTCCACGGCTTCCTGGCCCACGACCACGTCGCCGTGCACCAGATCCGCCTTGCCCTTGGCCTCTCGCGCGCTCACCGCGTTGTGCTTGGCCCGCTCGTTCACCTGGGCGGCGTTCTCGGCGGTCTGCTTGACCATCGCGCTGACCTCGTTCACCGAGGCGCTCGCCTCCTCCAGGCTCGCCGCCTGCTCGCTCGCCCCGGCAGCCAGCGACTGGCTCGAGGCAGCCACTTCCGCGGAGGCACAGTTCACCTGGGCGGCGCCCTGGCGCAGGGCCAACGCGGTCTCCTTCAGGCGCCGCGCGATGCCGCGCGCCACGAACCACGCCATGCCCACGCCCAGGAGCATCGCCACCAGGGCAAGCGCTCCCACCAGCGCCTGCGTCAGCGAGGCCGTGCTCAGCGTTTCGGCGTTGGCCTCGTCGGCCACGCCGCGCACCGCGTCCCGTGCCCGGCCCAGCAGCACCTGCATGTCTTCCAAGGCTGGCCGCGTCGCCTGCGCGTACAGAGTCATGACCTGGCTCGCACGCTCCGCGTCCTTTGAACCGGCCGTCCCGCGTCCGGCCAGGACTTGCTTGATCTCGCCGGCGGACGAGTGCAGCTTCGCGTGAACGCCCTCGATCTCCTTGAGGATGGTCACCAGCCCGGGCACGGCTTGCTGCGCCTCGACTCGAGCATCGCCGTACATCCATTGGCCGAACGCGCACTTGTGATCGTCCGTTTGCACGTCGAGGGCTCCGCCTTCCTCGTCGAAGACCACGGACCTGACCTTGTCTCCCCACTTGAGGTGGTCGATCTCCCTCTCGGCCAGCCCGGTGATGAGCAGGTTCTTGGCGACGGAGCCGCGCGCGTTGTTGCTCATGCTGTGGATGCCGATGAAGCTCGTCGCACCCATCGCCGCCAGCACGGCAAGGACCGAGCCGAAGCCCCATCCAAGTCTCTTGCTCACCGTCATGGTCGTGGCCACGGTCGGTTCTCCTCTCGATCAGTTTCCTCTGGTCAAAGTAGTGGCCCCCTTCCACGACAGAAGCACGGCGCCGTCGTGTTCCCGCGCCTGCAGATTCGGAGATTCCCAGAACTGGACTTGAGCCATTCTGCAGGAGCCGCGCGTACGCCCCCTTGCCGCGCTCCGGGCCGTGAGGCGCACGGGCTGTCAGATCAGGCCGTGCTCGGCCTTGAAGGCGGTCCAGTCGCGCTTCAGCCTGAGGAACTCCCCGATGTCTTGCGCCAGCAGGAAGGGGTTCGTCAGGCGCTCGAGCGCGAGGGTCGAAGACGGGCGGCAGCCGTAGTCGTGGCCGGGCCAGACGGTGGTCTCTGCCGGCAGCTCGGCGAGCACGCGCCGCAGGCTGTCGTGTTCCCGGCGCGCGTCGCTCTCCGAGGAGGTGCCGCCGATCTTGCCCACGAAGAGCAGGTCGCCGGTGATCGCCACCTTCAGCTCGGGCAGGTGGAACAGGAGGTGATCATCGCAGTGTCCCGGCACATGCAGCACGCGCAGCTGGTAGGCGCCGATGGCAAGCACCTCGCCGTCCTCGAGGGGCAGGTCCGGCGGGAGCGGCGCACCGCGCCAGGCGGCGATCCGCGCGCCCGTCTCGCGCTTGAGTTCGCCGTTGCCGTTCACGTGGTCGCCGTGGCCGTGCGTGTTCAGGATGTGCGTGATCGCCAGCCCCTGCGCGCGCGCCCGCTCGAGCGCGAGCCGCGGGTGGAACGAGGGGTCGATGACCACGGCCGCGCGCGCCGCCCGGTCGCCCAGCAGGTAGGCGAAGTTGCGGTCGCCGCCGATCCGGATCTGCTCGAGAATGAAGTTCATGGCCGCGCCGCGCCGCTCCACGGCGCCGTCAACCGCCGTCCTTCCGCGCCACGCCCAGCCAGCGCAGGATGTCCTCCATCAGGCACCAGCGCGTGAACGCGGACTGCAGCAGGTTCAGGCCGACGAAGGCGGTGAAGAGCAGCCAGTAGGGGCTGTGCCAGCGGCCGAGCGCCAGCGACGCCAGGATCATGATCCCGGCAATGGCTCGAACGTATCTTTCCGTGGTCATGGGCAGCCGCTCCCGCGTCACGCTCCAGGGTAGCCGCCGGCCCGTTTCCTGAGAAGGGCCGGCGCCGTGCGCGATGGACGGCGGCGGCGCGCCCTGTACCATGCATGATCACATGCTGGTGAACCTGTTCGCGCTCGCCGTCCTCGCGCTCGCGGCCTGCGGGTCGCCGCCGGACGCGGCGCCCCCGGCCGGTGCTCCTCCGGGCGAGCGGTTCGGCGACGGCGTGCCCATCGCACGGCCCCTGCCGCGCGACCTGCGGCTCGCCCATCCGGCCGCGGGCACGGCGCGCGAGGGGGACGACTTCGGCTGGCGCCTGAGCGTGCCGCCGGGGCGCTGCTCCGTGGAGCTGGGCTTCGCCGAGCTGGTGCTCGACACCGCCGGAGTGCGCGCCTTCGCGGTCCTGCTGAACGGGAAGGCCGTGCTCGAGGACCTCGACCTGGTGAAGGAGGCGGGGAAGAGCCCGGCCGTGCTGGTCTGCGCGTTCGAGATCGACGTGCCAGACGGCGGGCTCGAGGTTCGCCTGGTTTCGCGCAGCTACCACGCGACCATCGCCTGGATCGCGCTCGAATGCGGCGGCGCTCGCTACCTCGTCGACTGCGGGGGCGACCAGGACCTGCCGGCCGCCGGCGACTCCGCGCCGCTCGGCGAGGCGATCGTGGCCGGACTGGGATCGCGCTTCCTCCTCGACTTGCAGCCCCAGTGGAGCCGGCTCGAGACCTCGCCGCTCGGCAAGTTCGCCGAGAAGCCCAAGTCCGCGGTCATCGGCTTCACCACCGAGCACGGCAACCGCTCCCTGCCGATCTTCGACGCGGAGTCGGGCTTCACGCCGTTCGACGAGGTGCGCGAGGAGCGCTCCCTGACCTCGGTGAAGTATCACGTGAAGTTCGACGGGCTCGAGGGCACGATCACGCTGTGCGCGCCCTTCCACCCCGGCGACCGCGCGCTCTCCTCGCTGCCGGTCATCTGCCTGCGCTTCGAGCTGCGCCGCGTGGCCGAGGACGCGCCGCGAGAGCCGCAGGCGGGCGTGTTCCTGCCGCTCTACGAGGCCAAGGGCAGGCTCGTGTCGCCGGAGGCCAAGGACTTCCGCGGCGTCGTGCTCTCCAAGCTGGTGAACGGCCGCCTCACGCGGCGCGGCCTGTTCGTGGGCACGCCCGGCGTCGAGTCCTCCGCCACGGCCAGCGCGGAGGTGAAGCTGGTCGACTACGGCGCCTGGGTCGGGGTGCCGCTCTACATGTACTCCAAGGACTCGTGCTGCGTGGACGTGCTGCTCGCCGCGCACGTGGCCGACTCGGTCCTCCTGGTGGACGGCGCGCAGCACCGCTTCCAGTACGCGGCGCGCTTCGAGACCATCGACGAGCTGGCGCGCCACGCGGCCACGCGCCTGGAGGAGGCGCTCCGCGCCTCGGCGGTGGTCGACTCGCTCGCGGCGCACGCCGTCCTGCCCGAGGGCGTGAAGGAACTCATGGCCTCCGCGCTGCCCTCGTTTCTCATGAACACCTTCCTCACGGAGAGCGAGCAGGGAGAGGCCTGGTACTCCTGCCTCGAGGGCTACTGCCGCTTCCACTCGACCGTGGACGTCGAGTACAA
Organism: Planctomycetota bacterium; assembly: GCA_016213895.1. Lineage (GTDB taxonomy): Bacteria > Planctomycetota > B15-G4 > B15-G4 > JADJEK01 > JACQZJ01. Next base: position 26,807 of record JACQZJ010000174.1, read on the forward strand.
CGCCGCGCCCTTCTACTTCTGGTTCGCCCCGGACCTGCTGCGCCACCTGCTCGAGGCCTGGCCGCGCCATGCGCGGGACGGCTTCCTCGCCCACGACATGGGCCTGGACGGCGTGGTCGGGGAGCAGAAGTACCCGCACGACATGCCGGTGGAGGAGAACACCAACTACGTGCAGCTCCTGCACCACTACTGGGTGATGACCGGCGACGAGGAGTTCGCCAAGAGCAAGTTCGAGGTCGTGCGGCGCCTCTTGGCCTACGTCATCGACGCGGACAAGGACGGCGACGGCTTCGCCGAGGAGGGCACGGCGAACACCATCGACGACGCCTCGCCCGCGGTCCAGGTCGCGCGCGAGCAGACCTATCTCGGCGTGAAGTGCGCGGCAGCGTTCCTGGCCGGCGCGGAGCTGGCGGACGCGGCGGGCGACGCCGACGCGGCCGCGCGCTATCGTGAGCAGGCGGGGAAGATCCGCGCCACCCTCGAGGCCGAGGCCTGGCTCGGGGACCACTTCGCTCTGTGCGTCGACCGCAGCGCCTCGGGACTCATCGACCCGCTGACGCGCCGCGCCGTGGCCTCAGCGGATGGGAAGGACGAGCTGGACGGCTGGGACGCGGCGCATCCCCACACCGCGCTCGGCCTGCTCTACCTGCAGCGCGCCGGCATGGGCCTGCCGCTCGACGAGAAGCTCCTCAGGCAGGACCTGGCGACCGCGGCCGCCCGCACCGAGCGGCGCTACGGCTCTGCCCACTCCGAGCTGGAAGACAACAGCTGGGTGTCGCTCAACCTCTTCCGCGACGCCGCGCAGTGCTACCTCGGGGACGACGTGCTCGACCGCACCGCGCGCTACGCCGAGCTGCAGCGCGTGCGCGCCCGGGCCACGGACACGGCGGACTGGGCCGGCTTCTGCGACTCGCCCTACAACAGGCATCTCAGCTACTACCCGCGCGGCGTGGCGGTCTTCGCGCTCGTCGACGCGGCCGCGGGCTTCGCTCTCGACCGCCGTGCCGGCACCCTGCGCCTGCGGCCCGTGCGCGCGCCGCTCCGCGTGCCCCTTCCCGCCCTCGCCGACTGGCCGGCCCTCTGCGTCCCCTGGTTCCAGGTCACCCTCGACAAGGACGGCGCCCCCCAAGCGACGATCAGCGAGCAGAAACTCCTCGAGGGCCTGCGCGTGACCATCGACCTCTCGCTCGTCGGAGGGGAATCCCGGGAGCTGTGAGCGCCTACCGCGCCTCCACCGTGACGTCGAAGGTCATGCGCGCGTTGTCGCGCAGCAGGGCCACCGCGACCGTCTGGCCCGGAGCAAGGGCCTTCAGCAGGCCGGAGAACTGCTGCAGGTTCGCGACCTTCTGGCCGTCGAGCTCGATGAGCACGTCTCCGGCGAGGATGCCGGCGCGCGCGGCCGGGGAGTCGGCCACGAGCGAGGCGACCTTCACGCCCTCGCCGGCAAAGGCGAAGTCGGGAACCGTGCCGAACAGGATCCGGCGGCCCGCGGCGGGCGCTTGCGGCGCCTGGGCAGCGCCGCCGCCCGCGACGCGGGCGGTGAGAGGCTCCTCGCGCTCCGCCAAGTAGACCACGGCCTCCTTCACAAAGGCCGCCACGCGCACCAGGCCCGCGGCATCCACGCGCTCGGGAGTGTCGCTCGGCCGGTGGTAGTCCTCGTGCGCGCCGGTGAAGATCTGCACCGCCGGGATCCCCTGCTCGATGAAGCTCTGCTGATCGGAGCCTTCGGCCGCTCCGGGCGCGATCTGGCACTCGAGGCCGGTGACGTAGCCCGCGCCGCGGAAGATGTGCTGCCACTCGTCCGCCGTGCCCGCGCCGAGCACCTGCAGCGTCCCGCTGGACAGGCGGCCGACCGTGTCCAGGTTGATGGCGCCGCGCATGCCCTCGCGCGGGAAAGCGCCGGGATCGGCGGCGAAGCGCTTCGATCCGAGCCGGCCCGCCTCCTCGGCCGAGAAGGCGATGAAGACCACGCTGCGCGCGTGCCTGGCCTCGCGCGCGAGATGGCGCGCCAGCTCGATCAGGACCGCGACGCCGCTTGCGTTGTCGTCCGCGCCCGGGTGGATCTTCCCGGCCTCGCCTTCGCGCGCCTCGGGCCAACCGCGGCCCAGGTGGTCGTAGTGGGCAGAGAGGATCACCGACTGCTCCCGCCAGTCAGCGCGCGTCCCGGAGAGCACTCCGATCACGTTCCGCGCCGCGCACGGCTGCCCGTCAGGCCCCTCTTCCACCGTGAACTCCTGGAACCAGCCGCCCGCGCAGCCCGGCTCGAGGCCCGCGGCCGCGAATTGCTCCGCCACGTAGTCCGCCGCCACGGCCAACCCATCGCTCCCCAGGCCCCTGCCTTCCATCTCGCCGGCCGCGAGGCGCTCCACGTGCCGCCGCAGATCCTCCTGCGAGAACAGCGCGGGCAGCTCGGCGAGCGCCGGCCGCGCCTCTGGCTCGCTCGGAGGCAAGGGCGCCCCGCGCTCGCCAACAGGCCTGAGATCCACGCGAAGCGGCGACTCGAGCGCCGCCCACTGTCCCTTCACCACGTTCGTGGGCTCGCCGCCCTCGAACGCGAGATAGGAGTACTTGCCGTAGTGAGGCAGCTTCCGCCCGAGGCCGGGAAACGCCGCCTCGGGATCGACCACGAGCCAGCCGAGCGCGCGCTCCGGGTCGGCGGGATGGCGCCGCACGGCCAAGAAGGAGTGCGCGGCAAGCGGCGCCCTCTCCGCGCCGAAGGACACGCTCTCCTCGTCGAGCGCGATTCCGCTTTGTGGATCGCGCGCAAACAGCTCCTCGGCGAAGCGGTTCTTGCGGCCGAGGATCCAGATCGAGCGTCCGGCCGGAAGCGCCCGCAGGTCCGCGTCGAGAGCCACCTCGATCGCGTGGCTGTCGCTTCGCCACCCCTCGACCAGCGCGCGGTACTGCTCGCGCGCTGAATCGGCCTCGGCCGACGGGAGCACGGCCAGGATGCGCTCCTCGCCGAAGATCTGCCCGAGAGACGGCGGCGTCTCGCGGGGATCGAGCAGGCGGAAGAGGTCGAAGTCCGGATCCACCTCGCGGAGGATCGGCGGCGCGGCAGAGCGCACCTCGAAGTCCGCGCGCTCTCCCGCGAGATCGACGAACGCGCGCTCGCCTCCTGCCGCGGTCCGGACCGCGAGCGGCACGCGCAGGGAGAAGGGCTCGGCTGGCGCGCTCTGCAGGAGCACACCGCGCACGCGGAAGCCGCCGCCCTCGGGGACGACCCCCTCGACCGTGACCGACAGCGATGGAGCGTCGCTCTTCCCCACCCACTGCTCGAAGAACGCCGCGAGGTCCAGACGGCTCGCCTCCTCGAAGCACGTGCGCAGGTCCGCGAAAGACGCGCGCTTCTCGCGGAAGGCACCATAGAAGCGCGCCAGCGCCTGGCGGAACACCTCGTCGCCCGTGCGCTGCCGCAGCATGTGGAAGAGCATGAGCGCCTTGCCGTAGCCCACGGCCTCGGTGGCGGCGCTGTGCCGCTCGCGGAACTCGCTGAGCGGAAAGTCGCGCCCCGCGCGCACGTAGTCGCGGTACTTCTGCAGCGTGCTCCTGCGGTACTCCGCGCCCTTGCCGCGCTGCTCCTGGATGAGATGGTCGGCGAGATAGGCCGTCAGTCCCTCGCACCAGTTCCCCGACTCGTAGTCCACGAAGACCGAGTTGCCCCACCAGTTGTGCAGGATCTCGTGTGGATAGGACGAGTGCAGGATGAAGGGGAAGCGGATCACGGCCGGGCCGAGCAGCGTGAAGGACGGCATGCCGAACCCGGTCTCCCAGAAGTTCTCGACCAGCGCGAACTTGCCGTAGGGATAAGGCCCGATGAGCGCGCGGTACATCTCGATGTACTGCGCCGTGGCCGTGAGGTACTGCGCGGCCAGGGCATCGTCCGGCTCGTGCAGGTAGACCTCTGCCTCCACCGCGCCAGCCGCCTCGAGGTACGCGACCAGCGGGCCGCCCACGAGATGGATGTCCTCGGTCCGGCCCTGAGATCTCCACACGGCCCGTCCCGCCTCGTTCCGCGCCGTGCCCTCGCCCTGGCCGATCACGCGCCAGGTCGCGGGCTGCCCCACGTCGAGGGCGAACTCGACGTACGTTCCCGCGAAGACCGGGTACCAGGACCCGCCTCCGGCCAGGTACACGCCTTCCTCGCCGAGGAAGCCCTCGGTGTCTCGGAAGCCGCGCGTGTACTCCTCCTTCTGGTCGGAGAGGCCGAAGTGCACGCGTCCGGCATAAGCCAGGGTGACGCGGCCGTCCGCCGGCGCCGAGTCGATGCGATAGCGCGCGAGGCGCAGGCCGGGCGCGAGCGCTGCGCCGCCCGGGGCCGCGACTTCCGTCACGGCCGGATCGGCCGCGCTCACCGTGAGCGCCGCGTTCAAGACGAACTCGACCGCGCCCGCGCGCAGCGTCTCCGGCAGGACCATCCGGTCCACGACCGCCAACTCGCCCTGCGCCGGATCCAGCTCGACCTTCATCTCGTGCCGCACGGACTCGGCCGCGAGCGCCGCCTGGCAGCACGACGCCAGCCAGACCGCGAGGAGCACCGTTCGCTTCATCGTCTTGTCGCTTCCTGCGCGCCGCGGCGCGCGCGGGAGGCGCGCGTTCCGGTGCTACGCGAAGGCCCATAATAGAACGTCCCCGGGAGCGGCGCCGATGCCGTCCCGGGGACGCTCGAGAACGGGAGCTTTGGGCAGGTCCCTCGCAGTGCTCCCTACGGACAGAAGGTCACGATCAGGCCGTTCGAGGCCTGGACGTCGCCGCCGAAGCCGGCGTCACGCGCGACATACTGGTAGTACTTGGTCAAGCCGACCATGCCCGAGGTGATCGGGATGTTGATCGAGCAGCCGCCGGACCCATCCGTGGCGCTGTAGGTGCGCAGGTAGTTCGGCCCTCCCACGAGCACCGTGCCCCAGGAGTAGGGCACGCTCGCCTGCGACTCGCCCGACAGCATGCAGCAGAACTGGTTGGGCTTGGCGCCCGCCAGCACGATGTAGAAGCTCGGGTTGCCCACCGTGGGCTCGCCGCTGGCGCTGACCAGGGCGACGGTGCCGGTCGAGCCGGTCTCGCCCGTGCCGTAGTTCGAGGGCGACGGGCAGGCGTTCGGGTCGAGGCCGGCGATGGAGGTGGCGCCGGTGTTGAGCGGGTCGAGGTACGCCTTGACGCCGGTCCACGACTTCGCCAGCCGGCCGAAGTAGTCGTGATACGGGTAGGAGCAGTCCGACTGGCCGCCCCAGAGCTGGCCGATGAAGCGGTGCGCCACGCTGTAGAGCGGCGAGCCGGAGGAGCCCCCCTCGGTCGCGCCCACGTCCCACTGGACGATGTGCCAGTCATTGCCGCTCTTCGAAGGCGCGTTGTAGTCGTGCGAGATCTTCTTCGGATCGCCCGCCGGATGATGGATGCACGCCGTGCTGCTCGGAGCCACGTCGCTGCGGTCCCAGCCGGCGTAGTACACGCCGTAGCTCGCCGGGATGGCGGGCGTGATCTTCACCAGCCGGTAGTCGATGGTCGTGTCCACGACCATCTGCGTCGAGCCCTGCACCGTCTGCGTGAGGGGCGCGGTGCCCGTGCCGCAGCCGGACCTCTGGTAGTTGAAGTAGAAGATGGCGCTGCCGAGCGTGCCGCAGTGGCTGGCGGTGATGAAGTACTGCGTGCCGTCATTGGCCGTGTTGTTCAAGAGCGAGCCGGTGCAGAGGTACGGACCGGTCAGGATTCGCGCCACGGCGTCGATCTCGTTCTCCCAGCCCACACCCTGCGGGCAGTTGACGTCGACCTCGCAAGCGCCGGCCGCCTTGGGCGATCCGGTTCCCTTGATGATGTAAACGATGATCTCCTGATAGGCGTGCACCACTTCGCACACCTCCAGTTCGCCCGGGAACTCGGCCCAGGAGGGCTCCATGTACTCGAGCGTGATCGCGTCGTTCAGGACCGCCTCGGTGGCGAAGCGGCCGTCCGGGTTCTCGTTGAGCGCGTTGTAGCTGCCGAGCACGTGGGAGTGGTCGTCGTTGTAGATGTACAGCTCGGCGCCATCCGGCACGTGGAAGCGGCTGAAGGTCAGGTTGATCGAGAGCGCGTCGCGCGAGGCGATGCGCAACCGCCAGAGGCGGGCGCCGTTCGGCAGATCCTCCCACGCGCCGGAGTTCGTGAAGTTCAAGGCGACCGGGAAGGACTTGCCGAAGCGGAAGGGCTGGTTCTTGGGCCGGCGCGCGTCCTCCATGAGGAGGACCGCCTCGTTGACCGGCGGCATCACCTCGCTCGGGGCCTGCTGGGTGAGCGGCACGGTGAAGCTCGGGGGCTCACCCCCGTAGCTGATCTGCGCCTCGGCCGGAGCGGAGGAGATGGCGTAGATGAGCGCCGACAGAGCGCCCACGACGAGAAGACGAACGGGCTTGACCATGGAGCGGATCCTCGCAGGGTTCGGGTACTCGGGGCATCTGGGCGAAGCAGCAGAACTAATGTAGTACGGGAAGGCTGTCCCACGAAAGGGGGAGCGTCAAGTCGCTCGGCGAGTTGGGCTGCGGTGCGCGAGGTGCTCGTGGCGCGGCAAGCGCCGGCGCGCCAGAGTCTGGCGCGGCCGCGGCGAGCGGCGGCGCGCCGCGCGCGGACGTTGCAACGCCTGGCGGCGAAAGCCGTTAGGCCGCTTGCTGCCGCCCTCAGCGCGGCTGCAGGAAGCGACCGAGAAAGGCCTCGACCGCCTTCCAGTACCCGGCGCTGTCCTCGAACTCCTGCCACAGCGCTTTCGAGCCGTGGTTTCCCTCGGTTTCCGGCAAGAAGGACGTCTTGTCCGCGGTCTTGAGAGCGTCGAAGATGGCCTTCCAGCTCTCCGCCTCGGAGCGCGCCGAGGTGACGAACACCGGACACTCGACGCTCTTCGCCGCCGCCTGGATCCAGTCCGCGGGCTTGCCCAGGCGCTCGAAGTACTCGCCTGGCGCGAAGCAGAGCAGGCCGTCCACGAGCTTCGGCTGCTCGGCCGCGACGCGGAGCGCGAGCGACGCCGAATACGAGCTGCCCCAGGCGAGCACCTTGCCCTTGGCGTAGACGGCGCGCGCGTGCTCCAGCGCCGCGATCAGGTCCTGCTCGGCCTCGAGGTAGCTCGGTTCCTTGCCGCCTTCTCGCGCGCGCTCCGCGGTCTCGTTCGCGACCTCGTTCATGGCGCCGCCCGAGCGCTGGTCGATGGCCAGGCAGTTGAAGCCCAGCTCGTTCAGGCGCTCCGCGATCTCGCGATACTCGCCGCGGCTTGAGCGCGCCTGATGGAAGAGCACGATGAAGGGCGTGTGCTCGTCCGCGTGCTTCAGGTAGAGGTCGGCGCCGATCTCGAGGCCGTCCTTGGACGCGAACGTGATCTCGCGCCGCGTCTCCTTCTCGTCCGCGGCGACCTCTTCCTGGCCCGAGTCCGCGCACGCCAGAACCGCGCACGCGACGGCCCAGACGAGAACCCACCTCGCTCGGGCGGAAACGGCGATCGCGCTCATGGCTGTTCCTCCTCGGTCGTTCCAGGACCGCGCCTGCCTGTACGAGACTACCACTCGCCCGGTACGGGCGCCGCCGCCCTCACAGCACCCGCCACCAGGGCGCGGCGAGCACGCCGGGCGCAAGCCACGCGAGCGTGCTGCCGGTGTGCAGCAGGAGCGCCGCGCGCGCCTTGCGGCCGTACTCGGCGCGGAACGTGCGCAGGTGCCGAGCATCGCCGAGCCGCGGCCTCGCGCCAGCCTTGACCTCGATCGGCAGCAGCCGGCCGCCTGCCTCGATCACGAAGTCCACCTCCTCCCCGACGGCGCTGCGCCAGTAGAACAGCTCCGCGCGCTCGAGCCGCGCGTCGCGCCAGGCGAGGATGTCCTGCAGCACGACGTTCTCGAGGTGCGCGCCGCCCGGCTCGATCCCCTCCCCCAGGTGCAGCGCCACGCCGGTGTCGCCCCAGTAGAGCTTGGGCGACTTGATGAGGCGCTTGGTGCCGCTCACCGCGTACGCCGGCAGCCGCATCAGCAGATAGGAGGTCTCGAGCAGGTTGAGCCAGCGGTGCACCGTTGGTTGAGGGAGTGCGACGTCGCGGCCGAGTTCGGTCTGGTTCACGAGTTGCCCGAGCCGCAGGCAGGCCGCGCGCATCAAACGGCGGAAGTCGGGCAGCGCGGCGATCGAGGACAGGTCCTGCAGGTCGCGCTCCAGGTAGGTGCGCACGTAGCCGTCGAACCAGATCGCGCGATCCTGCGCGGCTGCGAGGTGAACGCCTGGCGTCGGGAAGCCGCCGCGGCGCGCCAGCGCGCGCCAGTCTTCCGGCGTCTCGCGCTCCGCGGCGAGCAGATCGAGCCAGTCCTCGTCGCGGCTCTCGAGCAGCTCCTCCCAGAGGCCGCAGCGCCCGAGGCCGCGCTGCTCGCGCCGCGTCATCGGCCGGAGCGTGAGGTAGCTGGCGCGGCCGGCAAGCGACTCGGACACGCGGCGCGCCAGCAGCAGGTTGGCCGAACCCGTGAGCAGGAACTGACCCGGCCGCCGTCGCCGGTCGATGGCCCGCTTGACCGCGCGCAGGAGGTCGGGCTCGCGCTGCACCTCGTCCAGCGTGATCGGGCCGGGGCCGCCGATGAGCGCCTCCGGGTCGCGGCGCGCCGCGTCCTGTATGTCGAGGTCATCCAGGGACAAGCAGCGGCGCTCGGGCGCGAGCATCCCGGCCAGGGTGCTCTTCCCGGTCTGCCGCGCGCCGGTCAGCACCACCGCGGGCATGACGCGCAGGCGGTCGATCAGGCTGCGGGCGACGAGGCGCGGGAGGACGGTTGTATCCATGGCGCGAATGATAATCATTCATGCCATGAATAGCAACTCCGATGCGGCCGCGGCCGGCCGCCGGCGCGGCCGCTCGGCGGCAGCCCGGTCACTTCCTCTTCCAGGAATCCCCTTCTTCCAGCACGCCGCGCACGCCGTCGCCGTCGAGCCACTCCCGCGCCTTGGCGTCTTCGCGCAGGTACGCGTCCCAGAACGCCGTGGTGACGGCCAGGATGGCCCGGTGGTGGTTCGGATTGCGTTCCTCCGAGTCGCCCGGAAGCGCCCGGTCGCTGAAGGCCGAGTGCTCGGCCCGGTCGAGGACCAGCTCGTACTTTCCTCCCGGCGGCAGGGCCGGGAAGACCTGCAGGCGCGACTCGGCGTCCGCGTCCACGATGAGCGCGACGTCCTTGGTGCCGGTGAGGAGCATCCAGGGGATCTTCACCCCGCCGAAGGCCGCGCGCGAATCGCCGCCGCCGCGCGGAGCGCTCGGGCTCATCATCACGGCCGCCTTGATCCTCGCGTCCGTGAAGTTCATCCCCAGAGGGAAGGACTGGCCGCTCACCGCCTGGGTCGTGGCCGCGCCGAAGGAGTGGCCGGACATGCCGATGCGCTTCAGGTCCAAGCGGCCGGCGAGCGCGTGCTCGTCGGTTTTGCTCCAAACCTCGAGCTGATCGAGCACGGCGGCCACGTCGCGCACGCGCAGCGCGAAGTTCTCCAGGCTGGCCGCGCGCTGCATGGCCGCGATGCGCTCGCCCGCGGGCGCCTCGCGCCAGACGGAGTCGTCGCTCCCCGCGTGCTGCAGGAACACGGCCGCGTACCCGCGCCGCGCCCAGTGCTCGCCCAGGTAGGCGCAGCCCGCGCGCGTGCCCCCGAGCCCGTGGCTGAACAGGACGACCGGCTCCGGCGCGGCCTTCTCCGGGAAGTACGCGCGGATGGGGATGTCCCGCTTCCGTCCCTCGTCGCGGACCACCAGGTCCGTTTGCTTGGGCTCGGCCTCGCCAACGAGAAGCGGGTCGTAGCCCGCCGGCTCCTCGCCCGCCCACACGGCAGCCGCCAGCGCCTGCATCAGTCCCACAGCCAACAGAGCCCTCATGACGCGTCCTTTCTAGCCTGCGGCCGGCGAAGCGATGACGATCATCCCAACGGGGACGACGGATTCCACCTCAAGTCGCGCATCTGCCCCCGACGCCCAGGGAAGCCGGCTGCGCCGCGCTGCTTCTTCGCCGCGCTTCCTGCGCGGCGCATCCCTGGGTGGCTTCCGCGGGCGCAAGCCCGCGGAAGCCCACCGCCCTCTTCCGTCGTCGTTCCCGCTGGATGCCCCGGACCGTGAGCAGCGGGACAGCGCGCGGGGCGGCGCAGCCGCTTCCCTGGGAAAGGGGGCAGTCGCGACGGCGTGCCCACTCGCACCTCGCGTACCTCACGCCGCTCTACCGCCTGCTTCGCCTCGATCGTGACGAGCCGCGTCTCGTTCCTCGCGCGCTCGATGCACCGGA
>JACQZJ010000176.1 GCA_016213895.1 Planctomycetota bacterium
GGGTTCAGCGAGTCGGCGAAGACCAGGTCAAGGCAGCGCGCCCCCTCGCACGAGCGCCAGGTCCAGGTCGTGCCGCCGGGCGTATGCCCCGGCGTGCGGTGCGCCGTGACCGCCAGCGGCCCCACCCTCAACACTTCGCCGTCCTCGACGGCGCGCACGTACGCCACCGGCGGGAACGGGTGAAGCCTTCCGGAGGCCGCCTGCGGGTCCTCGGGAAGCGGCATTCCCTGCCGAAGCGCGCGCGCGGCGGGCTTCCCTGCAGTCACGGGAGCGTGGGTGACGGCCTGCAGCGCCGCGAAGGCCCGCTCGATCCACTCCCGCGTGTCGGGAGGCGGGCAGAGCGCGATGGTGCGCACCGCGACGTGGTCGACGCAGGCCTCGAAGCCGCTCACGTCGCCGGCGTAGGCATGCATCAGCCAGCGGTCGCCCTCCAGGTAGCCGGCCTGGGTCGTCGTCCAGGCGCGGTGCTTGTAGATGACCTCGCGGTCGTCCGAGTCCGTCAGCGAGGAGACCTCCTGCAGCGCCGGCAGCAACTCGAGCACCTGTCTGACGCGGCCTTGCTCGTACGCCGTGCGGACGTCTTCGTTCAGGCGGCGGCGCAGCTCGAGCAGCGGGTCCCTGGGCGTCGCCGTGCGCACCGCGGCTTCTGCCCACTCGCCGAGAGCAGGAGCGAACGGATCGGAGAGATCGATGCGCCGGTTCCGCGGCACGTCGTACACGGCGCACCAGTCGACATGGAACCCCTCCTGGCCGGCGTTCTCGCGGATGAAGCGCGCCCGCACCCGGGCGCGGGTGGCGGTCGCCGGCACGAACGGCTCTTCCTCCTCTCCCGGCGCGACCGGCGCGGCCACGCGGTGCTCGAGCAGGCCGGCCTCCTCCAGGAGCGCGAAGACCGACGACGCGCTGCCGAACTCGTGGTAGCTCTGATCCAGGAGCGCCAGGCGCTGCAGCAGGTCTCGATCGTGCGCCAGGCTCTCCCAGGTCTTGCCGCGCGCCGCCAGCACCCCGGACCAGAGCGCGTGCTTGGCGAACGCGTCGAGCCGCGCCGCCAGCCACGGCCAGTCGGCGCGCTCTAGCGCCGCCAGCGTGTCCTCCCAGTCGCGAAGCGTGCGGTCGATCCACGCGGGCGCGGCCGAAAGCGCCGCGCGGTAGCGCCGCGCCGCCTCCAGGTAGAGGCGCTGAGTCGCCGTGACCAGCGGGTCGACCCGCAGCGGCTCGCCGCGCCTGGAGAGCACGTTGAGCGCGCGCATGGTCCCCGGCCAGGAGCCGCGCCGCGGCAGAGCAAGGCCCGCCAGCGACGCCCCAAGGCCGTCGTTCATTTCTATGGCCTTCAAAGCCAGGGCCGTCGCGCCGAACTGCAGCGCCAGGTTGAACTGGCTCCGGTGCCCGTCGCCAGAGATGAGGTGATAGCGGTGGCGCCGTCTTGGCCCACCCATCAGGGACTCGTCCCGCGCCGTGCTGTGTATGGCCCGGTGGCCGGTCGTGTCCCCGCCGGTGGCCAGGTTCATGCGCAGGGCGCGAACCGACGCCACGAAGCTGCCGCACGGGTAGAGGATCCCTCCCGCGCCAGCGTAGATGCGCGTCACCAGGAAGGGCAGGATCAGCCCGGTGAAGGCCTGCGGCGCAATGCCCGTGAGGTACGACTCGTGCGAACCCCACGTGTTGGAGCGGCGCGTCAGCAGCTCACTGTGATTGTTGTTGGCCAGAACCAGCGGCGCGCCCGCCTGCTCCAGGCGCGCCAGGGCCTGGCCCGCGAGCTGATGCTGGCGGTCCACGATCTCGGCGAGAAGGTAGGGGCTGTCGCATTCCGCCGAGGACAGCTCGATGTGCCCGCCGGTGTCCACGAGGATCTTGCCGTAGCCGTTGAACATGCCGTTCTGCGAGGGGAGCGCCGGCGCGAGGTCCGCCATGGCGCGCATGAAGCGCACGAAGATCTTCTGCGCAGCCGCCCATCCGTTGTTGCCGGCGACGGTGAGGCACTCCTCCTCCGTCCCCATGACGAAATCGGTCTCTTGCGGCATGCACGGCCTCCCTTGCGGGTCGGCTACTCGCCGGGCAGGTTCTTGCGGCGGAGCAGCTCCTCTTCCACGTTGCCGAGGCTGTCGCACTGGCGGGACGCCTGCTCGGCGACCGCCGCGTGCTGCGCGGCCTGCTCCAAGAGCGGGCTCGGACCGGAGTCCGCGGCCGCGGCCGGGGCCCTGGCCTCCTGCGCGCGCTTCCTCTCGAGCAGCTTCTCGTTCTCGCTCATGATCTGGCTCCTTTCGTCTCTCCGTCGTCCTCCCGCGGCATCACGGCGAGCCGCCGGGAAATGTCGTCCATGGGCTCCTCGCTCTTGGAAGCCGCGCCGGAACTGCCCTCGTCGAGGCGCCGCCGCAGGTCTTCCACGCTGCTCGCCTGCTCGACGTCCCGCTCGAACCGCTCGCGCGAGAGGCTGTCCAGGGACGGCAGTCCGATCCGCAGCCGCGCGCTCCACGGGTCTGCCGAGCCGCGCAGCTCGACGTGATCCCAGTCCACGCTGCTGATGTCCGCGCGAAAGCGCTGGATGAGCCGCCCCCGCCCCCAGGCGCTGCTCTCCGCCGGACCGTCCAGCAAGGTGTCCTCCGCGTCCGCGAGGCTCACCAGCGGATCGACCTGGCCGCGCCGCCACAGCTCCCAGATGGCGCCACGCTCCCGGCAGGTGTCGAGGAAATCGTGGTCAGCGAGGCGGATGGCGGGGTCGGCGAACGACACGCCGCGCCTTGCGCCGAGCGCCACGAGGTGCAGCAGCTTGGCCGCCCAGGTCAGGTGCGGCGCGCAGCGCACCACCGAGCCCTCCTCCGCGTAGCGCGTCAGCTCCACGATGCGCGCGAGCAGCTCCTGCGCCTGCGGAGCGGCGCCGGCGCTGATCCGCCCGCTCTCGCACATCTCGAGGAACGCCGCGGCGAGCCGGCGCACGTACGCGGGCAGCGTGAGCCGCTCGCCCGAGGCAAGCAGGGCGCTGCCCTTCATGGCGCCGGTGTTCAGGTCCACCTGCCAGCTCCAGGCGTGCAGGGCGCGGACCGGGTCGTAGAGCGCGTCCCGGCAGAACCCGTCCTCGGCCGCGGCCAGCACGCACTGCAGGAACGAGCAGAGCAGCGCCTCCGAGGCGATGGCCAGGTCGAAGCCGATGAGGTGCAGGCGCTCGCAGTCCTGCGCGTGCGCCTCGCGGCGCATGTTCAACAGGCCGCGGCGGAAAGCCTCGGTCGTGGCCAGGGTCATGACCTGGGAGATGTGGTGCGCCCGCGCGCTCAGGCTGTAGACGGCCGACCCATCCCGCAGGGGCAGGACGTATCCCGCCCCGAAGAAAGGAATGGCCGCCGCCAGCGCGCTGGCCACGAAGCCGAGGGTCGCCGGGTGCTCGTGGCTCACGAACAGGTCTTCCCAGAGGCCTTGGCTGACCGACACGTTCACGTGCGAGCCCCAGGACGTGGCTGGGTCGAGCGCGTCCGCGTTCGCGGCCGACAGGCGGTAGGTCGTTCCCGCCTCGGCCTCCTCTTCGGCGCGCTGGCGCGCCGCCTCGGCCACGAGCAGGGCGCCGATCACCTGAGCGGCGAAGGTCCGCGGCATCACGGTCGGCGCGGTGCACACCTCGACGTGCGACATGTCCACGTAGAAGCACTTGCCGTCCGGCGCCCAGTGCCGCAGGCAGTCGTTTGACCAGGCCGAGGAGTACTGGACGCCGCCGTTCCGGCCGCCCCACCGCTGCGTGGACGCGAGCGGCTGCTGCGTCCACACGCCGCCGGCGCGCCCTTCGTAGGCCGCTTCCACCCGGCGCACGATCTCGCGCGCCGCCTCGAACGCCGGCAGCGCCTCTCCTGACGCCGTGCGCCCGCTCGTCGACAGCTCACAGTCGCGACCCGCGTACTTCATCACCGCCATCGCCGTCCTCCGGCCTCTCTCTTCCCGAAACCGTTCACGCGCTCTCGGCCCGCACGAAGCGCAGCCCGGCCAGCTCCGCCCTCGGCACGGCGTCCACGCGCGCCACCGGCACCTTCACGCGCAGCTCGCGCAGCAGCATGCCCGGGTCGGCCTCGAGCTGGCCGGCCTGCGTCAAGGCCACGTCGATCAGGCTCTCCAGCACGTCGTGGAAAGAGACCGCGGGAATCCCGCGGCTCGCCACCTCGCGCCGTGCGGCCTGGTGCTTGGCCTGGCGCATGGCGCTCATGTAGTGCGCTCCGGCGAGCAGCTCTCCGGCGGTCACGTCGATCGTGCGCTGCGTGTCCGTGGCGTAGCGCAGCACCACGGCCGGGAAGACGCGGGCGAGCGCGGGCCGCAAGATCCGCGCGCGGAGCGTCTCGAGGTCCACTCCCTGCTGCACGCGGCCGTCGATGAACCAGGAGATGGACAGCGCCCGCGCGTAGACCGAGAGGATCCCGACGCCGCCCTCGAGGTCGATCTCCGGCATGTGCACCACGAGGTCGCCGAAGCGGCCCGGCCGCTTGAGCGCGGGATCGATGCGGTCGGGGCGGTTGGTCATGCCCACGCACAGCACGCGGGCCGGGGCCCCGCCGCAAACGCTCTCGGACTGCATGCCGTCCATCTCGGCGAGGAAGGCCTGCAGGGCGTCGTCCTCCGCCGCCGAGAGGCGCGCGCGATCGACTTCCGCCCTCTTGCCGAGGGAGTCGATCTCGTCCAGCACGACGAGCTGCAGCAAGGGGTGCTTGCGCGGCTCCGCCTGGCGCGCGCGGATCGCCCCCCAGAGATCCTCGCGCACGATGCGCGCGTCCTCGCCGTGGTAGAGGTTCTTGGTCTCGTTCGGCTTCACCACGTAGAGCGCCACGTCGAACCCGCGCCTCTGGCCCACGTCGTGCAGGAAGCGCGCGATGGCCCGCATCAGCGCCGTCTTCCCCATGCCGGGCTTGTAGGAGATGAGCAGGGCGCCGCGCATCGGCTCGAGAGCGAAGCGCTCGCTGACGTCGGCGCGGACGAGCCGCAGGCGGATCTCTTCCAGGATCTTCTCGGCGATCTCGTCCAGCCCGGCCAAGTCGTCGAGCTGCGTGGTGATCTCGCCGAGCGGCACTTCGAAGCGGCTGCGCGCGCTGTCCGCCGGCAGCACGTCGATGGCCCAGCCCGGCAGGGAGCGATGCAGCACGAGCTTCGCCCGCGCGGGGATGGGCCGCTCGCGCAGGGAGCGCGCCAGGCGCACGACTTCCTCCTCGCCGCCGCGGCGCACCACGCGCGCCAGGCATCCCTCGCGGTCGAAAAGACCGCGGAACTCGGCCACCTCGCCCTCTGCCGCCGGGAGGAGGCACGCATCGCCGCGCCAGGCGCCGATCACGACGTTCTCGCGCACGCGCACCACCTCCCAGGGCTCGAGGTCGCGCAGTTCGGCCAGGTCGACGGACGGGTGGATCGGCAGCTCGCGCGCCTCGCCGCCCGCGCGCACCACCGCCCGCCGCTCCGGCTCGCGCAGGTGCTCGAGGTGGCAGCAGAGCGCGCTGCCCTCGAGCAGGTCGCGCAGCATCTCCTCGAGCTTCCTGGCGGCCGCCGCCGACGCGGCGCACTGGTCCTTGGCGCGCGCCAGGTGCGCGCGCAGGGTGAGCAGCTCGCCGAGCAGCGCGGCGGGCTCGTCTCTCAGGCGCCGCATGAGCACCTGCATCTCCGCCTGAGAGCCGGCGCCCTGCGGGGGACCGCCCCCGCCCTGATCGTGAGGCGACTGGTTGGAACGCGACACGTTTGCCGCTCCTTTCTCGAGCTAGTCGTAGTCCTGCCACGGCAGGGCACGCAGCGCGCCCAGGCGCCACGCGAACACCTCGAAGGCCAGGCGCTGGGAAGCGCCCGCGGGCCGCCGCCCGGCGATCGGCAGAAGCGCCGCCTTGCCGGGGAAGAGCGACTCCAAGAGCACGTAGTCCTGAAGGCTCGGCTCGCACTCGGGCAGGGCGCAGGCGTGGTCCTTGCCGGCGTCCGCGGCGCAGGACGCGCACTCGGCGAGCCAGCCGTGCGAGTGGAAGACCGCGAGCACGGACTCGCCCGCGCCGCGCTCCTCGGCGACCTCGGCGGCCGCGAGGAGCGCAGCGGGGCTGAAGTCGAAGCTGCTGGCCGCGCCGGCGTGGCGCGCGTCGCGCAACGCCGCGCTGAGCACGGTGACCACGCGCGTCCTCGCGCCCGGGAGCGGCGCGGGCAGCCGCGCCAGGCGGCCGAACAGCGCTCCGCCGGTCTCGGCCTTCCCGGCCTCCCGGGTCCACTCGAGCACCTCGTTCACCAGGCGGCGGTGCACCAGGATCGGCCGCTCCGGGTCGAGCGCGCCCGCGCCGAGTCCGCGCACGCCGAGGTCAGCGAGCGTGTGCTCGGCGATGCGCGGCGCGTCGAGCGCGAGAACGGAGGATGCGGCCTCGGGAGCGGCGGCCTCGGCGGCCAGGAGGCGATAGACGGTCTCGTCCTTCCTCACGCCTCCTCCCTGCCGCAAGAGCGCGGCGTCGCGCAGGGCCGCGCGCACCCACGGTCCCTCGGCGAAGCGCCTCGAGATCGTCCGCGCATGCCCATTCAGGCGCGCCTCGAGGCGCACCTCGATCTCCGCCACGAACGGGTCCGCGGAGAAGACCGGCAGAACCTCGGCCGCGAGCGCGTCGGGCTCAAGCGGTAGCTCCTCGCTCAAGACGCCCGAGACCAGCGCCTCTTCCACCAGGTCGGCGACGTCCGGCGTGGCGTCGCGGGTCTTGAGACGCCGCCACGCGCCGTCCGGCGCCGACCACAGCTCGAGGCGATACCCGTATTGCGACACGACCGCTGCGTCCATGGGATTCCCGCGCAGAGATCAGCCGGCGCTCACCTCGGGGATGACGCGCCACTGATCGTCCGTCTGGTGCAGGTCGCCGAGTTCCTGCTTGTGATCGAGCATCACGCCGCGCGAGAACGCCGACCAGCGCAGCTCGTTGCGCGGGATGCGCTTCGCGTCCAGGAAGTGGTCGACCACCTGGCCGACGGTGTGCTTGAGCGTGATCTCGCCGTTCAGGCGCACGTCGAGCCGCTTCTGTCCGCTGATGTCCGCGATGCAGATGTTTTCCAGGACCGGCATGGCTTTCTTCCTTTCCGAGTTCCGTTAGGTTTCCTCGAGACAGAACATGGCGCGAAACAGGGCGGACACTTCGTCCTGCTGCGCCAAGATGCGCAGGGTCGCCTGCGCGTGATTCCAGGCCGCGGCCACCGCCTGCGCCGCGCGCACCAGCCACGCGGCCTCGATCTGGCCGCAATGCAGCCGCGTCTCGGCGACGACCTCGCCGCCCTGCGCGGCGAGCCGCGCCTCGCGCACCTCCGCGTTGAGCCGCAGGGCCTGCATCGCGACGGCCAGGGCGCTTTCCTTGCCGTTGGTCGCGCGCACCACGCTGCGCTGCACGCGCACGCCGCTGCGCTCGAGGCGCAGCGTGAGCGGGACGACCGCGCCCGCGAGGCGCGGGCGCAGCTCGAAGCTGCCGTCCTCCAGCGGAAGCGGCGCCTCGCCGAGCGCGGGATCGCGCAGCCCTGCCGCGAGCCGTGCGACGTGGCCGGGCTCGAGGACGCAGCCCGGCTCGCGCAGGGGACGCCGCAGAGGCGCGCGCGCGCGCTCCAGGCCGAGGAGCGTCTCGCGGAAGGTGGCCGCGAGGTGGACGGAGCCGTCGAGGTGCGTGTCGGCGAGCAGCACCAGCCCATCGGGAGAGCGGGCGAAGCGCAGGTTGCCGGGCAGCACCCGGTTGATGCGGAGCGCGGCGAGGGGAGACAGGCAGTGCGCCGCGACGGCCTTGAGCGAGACCACGTCTCCTTGCTCGACGAGGAGCTTCGCCTCGAGGCCGCCGCCCGCGAGGGTCCCCTCGTGGCCGTTCTTCATGCTCACGCCCGGCAGGCCGGCGAAGAGCGCGTTCCCGGGCGCTCGCTCGAGGTCGTCCCCGTTCAGGAAGGACAGGAGACTCGGCTTCATGCGGCTTCCCTCTTGTCGTGCATGGTCAGTAGAGCGGCGCCGGGCGCCGCAGTCCGTTCAGCGCCTCGGGATCGAGGGCGAAGTAGCGCGCCGCCTCCGCGTCCGCGGGGTCCGAGGGCCGGCGCACCTGGTAGGTGAGGATCGGATAGAGGTGGTGCTCGATGAGCTGGTCCAGGGGACAGAGGCCCGGCGGCAGGTTCCCGAGGCAGAGCAGGCCGTGGCGCCGCGAGAAGTTGGGGTGGAAGAAGCCCGGGTTGTCGATCGCGACCGCGATGCGCGGCCCGGGATCGGGAGAGAAGGGGTCGGGCCGGTAGAGGATCCGTCCGGCGAGCGGGCCGGGATCGAGCTCGACCGGCGCGCCGGGCGAGAGCTTGCGTTTGTACGGCGTCTCGAGCACGAAGGCGAAGCAGGTGGGCGCGGGAAGGTCAAGCGGCGCCACCTGGATGCGGGACGTCCTGGCGAGAAGGCCGTCGCGGCAGGCCGACCACGAGTTCTCGAAGAAGTCGGCGGCGAGCTGTTCGAGGTTCACATCGGCCTCACGATCTCCTGCGGGTGCGCGCTGCCGGCCAGCAACAGGTGCGTGGGCGCATGGTCCGGCGCGTGAGCCACGAGGAGGGCGCCCGTCTCCGGCAGGCCGAGAGCGCTGAGCGGCGTATCGGCGACGCCCAGGTCGGCCGCGTCCTGCGCGCTCAGGCGGACGTGCGCGGTCTCGCGCCGCCAGCTCATGCTCGCCCCGCAGGCGCAGCGGGGCGGCGCGGCCCAGGCGGCGCCGCAGGCCCGCGCCTCGCGGCCGCAGGCGCAGCGCGCCTCCACGCACAGCGGGTGGCCGAAGGGTTCGATGGCCACGTCGCGCGGCGGCGGCGCGAAGATGTTCTGGCAGAGCGCGAAGAGCCGGCCGAGGGTGAGCGCGGCGGCGGAAGCGAGCACGTCGATCAGGCGCCAGCGCGCGTGGCCGGAGAGGCAGTCTGCCGAGCGCGCGAGGCGCGCAGAGAGGATCTCGCCGCGCGTGAGATCGAGGATCAGCTCGCGGTTCCAGACCAGCTCGGCGTCGTTGCCGGTGACCAGGCGCTCCGCCTGGAGGAGCCCGGCGCCGGCGATGGCCATGCTGAGCGCGCCGCCCGCCAGGGTGGGCGGCGGGGACCCGGCCGCTTCTCCGGGGCAGGGCGTGCGCGGAAGGGCCCGCAGGAGATCGGCCGCGTCCCAGCCGCAGACCTGGCAGGCCATGCCCGACCCGCCCGCGGAGCAGCGGATGCGCCCCATCTCGCTCTGGCCGCTGCCGTCCACCGCGAGGCGCAGGAGCGGTACGCCGAGGCCGTTGCTGACCTCGGTGAGGTAGAGCGCGAGGCCCGGATCGTCGGTGCAGTCGCAGAGCACGTCGAGACCGCGGAGCGCGCCCGGGCCGAGGCGGCGGACGTCCGCGATCAGGGCTTGCGCGGCGCCGTGCCTCGCGTGGTTGCAGGCCGCGGCCACCGTGCGCGCCTTGGCCTCGCCCGCGCGGCAGAGCTGCGTGCCGAGGTTCTCCTCGGCGCCGTCCTGCGGGTCGATGATCGTGACGCGCGCGCCGCTCCGCGCGATCGCGACCGCGAGCGGCCCGCCGAGCGCGCCGGCGCCGATCACGCCGAGGCGCGCGCGGCGCCAGCGCTCGTGCCCGCCATCCCGGAACGTGGCGGTCCGCCTGAGGCGGTCGAAGCAACGCTCGGTCATTCCGCGGCCTCCCCCCAGGCGCTGCCGAAGGGCTCGTCCAGCCGGCCCTCGCGCGCCTTGCGCGGCGGCCGCCACTCGGCGCCCCCGGCGTGGAAGCCGCATCCCGAGCAGGAGAGGCCGCCGTCCATGGCGGCGCGCCAGGCCGCGGCGCGGTGGATCAGCCCGCACCCTGCGGCCAGAGTGCCCGGACAGGCGACGATCGCCTCGCCCGGCGCGAGGGGCGCGCGCGTGAGGTGGCAGGAGAGCCCCGCGCCGTGCTGCGCCGGGTCGTAGGCGGACTCGATGGGCGCGGCATCTGCCGAGATCCAGTAGCGCTGCCCGCGCACCGTCAGCTCGGCGCCGTGGCGCACGAGGTGCAGGCCGCCGCAGAGCGGCACGCCGTCTTGCAGCACGGCGCGCGCCAGGTCGTCGAAGACCAGCACGGCCGCGACCGCGCCGGCCGTGTCGCGCGCCCGCGCCACGATGATGCCGTCATCGCCGCGGCGCTCGCGCGCCGGACCAGGCCGCGCGCCATCGCCCGGCAGGAAGAGCGGCTCGTCCCCGGCGATCCGCTCTTCTTCGCCCTCGACCGTCCTCTGCCACACCATGAGCCGCATGCGCCGCTCCTCGTCCAACGGAATCGCGTGTGTCCTTCGCCATGATGGCCCGTCTTCGCCACGCGATCGATGGAGCCTTCCCGCCAGCCTTCGTTGAACGCCGCGATGGACAGATGCGAGGACTCGTCGCGCCCCAGCGCCCTGCTCGCCGCCGCGGGCGATCCTCCCGTCTCCGCCCTCGATCGTCCTCTGCCGCACCTCGTCCTGCCCGACCGCGTGAGTCCGCTTCACGTGCTGGCCCATCTCCCCCAGGCAAGCGATGGAGCCGTCCGTTCCCTCATCGATGAACCGGCCGATGGAGTCGACCGAGGACACACCGCGCGCTGGCCGCCCCCGGCCAACCGGGCGCGCCTCGCGCGCTCTCCAGTTCTCGACGTGTGCGGCGTCACGGAGCGCGCCGGCCTGCTGGCGGCTCTCCCCGGCGCAGGCCCTGCGCGCGGACACCTGATGCGGACAGTCAGAACGGTCGCAACAAGCAGACCATGAGGTCGATCAAGGAAAGCACTCTCGAAACCCTCGGGCTCCTGACCCTGGGCGGCGCGCGCCCTCCTGTCGAGCCAGCAGCCGCCGCCCGCGCCTTCGCCTCCGCCCACACAGAAGGAGGTGGAGCGGCTCTTGGCCGCTGCCGAGCGCAGGGCGTCCGACCTGGCTGCGCGAGCGCGTGCGCGGCGGCCGCGAGCGGAGAGCATGGACCTGGCCGAGAGCCTGCGCCAGCGCGCCCAGGACATGCGCCTGCGCGGCGATGTCGCACCTCCGGCCTGGCTCGAGCGCGCGCGCTGCGTGCTGCTCCACGAGGAATTCACCGGGCCGTAGCGAGCCCGCGGCGTCCAGGGACGCGAGCTTCATCTTGAGCGCCGCGCCAAAGCCCCCGGGCCTTGCCTTGCGGCAGGACGCCGGGGGCTTCTTCTTCGGATTCCTCGGGACGGTGAGTAGAATTGCTCAAGACACTGAGCAATTCGTACATGCCGGCGCAACATGTTCACACTTAGCCAGTTCGGTCAACTGCTGGAACGTCTGAATGAGGCTCGGCGCTTCATCCATGTCCTCACCGGTCCCCGCCAGACCGGCAAGACCACGCTCGCCCGCCAGGTCATGGATGCGCTCCGCACGCCCTCGATCTACGCCACTGCGGACGGGCCGTCGCTCGAGAGCGCGGGCTGGCTCGAGGCCCAGTGGCACCGCGGGCGGGTCCTGGCAGCCGAAGGACCGGCGCTCCTCGTGCTCGACGAGGTGCAGAAGATCACGAGCTGGTCCGAGATCGTGAAGCGCCTCTGGGACGAGGACACGGCGGCGTGCACGCCCCTGCGCATCCTGCTGCTCGGTTCATCGGCGCTGCTCCCTCAGCAAGGACTCACGGAGAGCCTGGCGGGCCGCTTCGAGGTCACGAGGGTTGCGCATTGGGACTTCGCGGCCATGCGCGACGCGTTCGGCTGGACGCTCGATCGCTACCTGTTCTGCGGCGGCTACCCGGGCGCGGCGCCGCTCGTCGAGGACGAGGCCCGGTGGCGCTCCTACGTGCTCGATGCGCTCGTCGAGACGAGCGTCTCGAGAGACATCCTGCTGATGACGCGTGTCGACAAGCCGGCGCTCCTCAGGCGGCTGTTCGGCCTCGGCTGCGCGTACTCGAGCCAGATCCTGAGCTACCAGAAGATGCTCGGACAACTGCAAGACGCCGGCAATACCACGACGCTCGCGCACTACCTCGACCTGCTCGGCGGCGCCGGGATGCTCGTGGGACTGCAGAAGTACGCCGGCGAACCGCTCCGCAGGCGCGCGTCGAGCCCAAAGCTGCTCGTGCTCAACACGGCCCTCATGAGCGCCACGTCCGGCCGGACCCTCGCCGAGGCGCGGCAGGATCCGTTCTTCTGGGGCCGGCTCGTCGAGACCGCGGTCGGCCAGCACCTCGTCAACGCCGGAAGAGCCGCCGGGTTCGACGTCCACTACTGGCGCGAGCGCGGGCAGGAAGTCGACTTCGTGGTCACGCGCGGAACCAAGGTCATCGCCATCGAGGTGAAGAGCGGAGCGCGAGCGTCGCGCGCTTCCGGCCTGGCGGCCTTCGCCAGGACCTTCTCCCCGAGCCGGTCGCTCCTCGTCGGCGAGAGGGGCATCGGCATCGAGGAGTTCCTGGCCTCGCCCGCGGAGCGTTGGATCGAGAGTTGACGCGCGAGCGGGCGCGCGACGCAGGGCTCAGCGTGCTCCTCGTCTGGGGCGCCGAGGCTGACCTGCCCGCGTGAACCCAGCGCCGGGGATGAACGCGTTGCGCAGCCATCAGTCGAGTTGGTAACGCGCGCGCGGGCCCTCCTCCTGTTCGAGCCTGTTGCGCTTGAGTTCGGCCTCCGCGATCTGCTCGGCGCGGCGCGGCGCTTCGGACAGCGCCTCGGGGACGAGCTCAGCCTCGCGGGCACGCTCGGTGCGGCGGGTTGCCGTGGGTGCGATCAACGTGAGCTGCGTCATGACAAGGTCCTTTCGTTGAATGGGGCTTGTTGCCTTCACCCTCTGTAATCCCGCCGTCGCCGTGATCCTGACAGCCTTGCCACGTCGGGGCGGCGCCGCCGCGAGTTCGAAGTCCGAAGAAGTCGGAAGTCGGGAGTCAGGAGTGGGGAATCCCCTGCTGCCGTCCTTGCTGCGTCCCATGCGGCGCTCGGGGCTCTCATCAAGGCTGCTTCGGATCTTCGAGCGGTGCGCAGATCCTGGCGGCTTGTGGCATAGAACGGCTCGAAGAGGATGACCTCGTCGCGCGCGTTCAGCAGGCCGAGGAGCGAGGAAGCGATGCCCTCGGTCGCTCCGGAGAAGACCACGACCTCGGTGAGGGGGTCGTACTCGAGCCCATGGTGGCGCTTCCACGCCCAGGCGATGGCCTGGACCAGGTCGAGCCGGCCGGGCGAGCGCACGTACTGATTCTCGCCGGACCGCAGAGCGCTGACCGCCGCCTCGACGATCTCGCGCGGGCCCTCGAAGTCCAGGAAGCCCTGGCTCAGGTTGACGACGCCGTGCTCGATCGCGAGCCGCGAGCTCCTGCTCCGTGACCTGCGGCACGACACGGCCGGCGACGCGCGCGCTGGCGCTCATCGCCCGCTCCATCTCGTTACTCGCGCTTTACACCGGCCGCCGCCCTCCCGAGCGATGATGCGTCGTCGACATCGGCTCGATTCGAACGAGGTGGAGCCATGAGAACGTCCCTCTTCTTCGGTCTGGCAGCGTCGGTCTTCGTGTGTCTGTGCGGCGACGGCTGGGGGCAGGCCGGAGACATCCTCGTGCCGCAGCGCGGCGCCTTCTCGAGCAGCGCGGCCGGGGCGCTTGCCGTCGCCAGCGTCGAGGTGGGCGTCCTGGTCGAGGATCGGGTCGCCACCACCACCATGGACATCGTCGTCGACAACTTAACCGATCTCCAGCGCGAGTCGGAGCTGCTGGTGCCGCTGCCGGAAGGGGCCATCGTGCGCGACTTCTCGTTTCATGGGGACTCGGCTGAGCCGACGGCGGAGATCCTGCCGGTGGACCTCGCGCGCAGCACCTATCGCGACATCGTGTACCGGCTGCGCGACCCGGCGTTGCTCGAGTTCGCGGGTTACAGCGTGGTGCAGAGCAGCGTCTTCCCGGTCGCGCCGCACGGACAGCAGAAGATCCGCTTGACGTACGAGCACGTCCTGACCGGCACGGCTGACCGCGTCGACTACCTGCTCCCGCGCAGCGAAATGCTGGCGGCAGGCGTCGAGTGGCGGCTGCACATGAAGATCCGCGCGACCCGGCCGATCGCCGGACTGTTCTCGCCCAGCCACCGCTTCGACTGGGTGCGCGTCTCCGACCGCGAGGTGGCCTTGGAGATCATCCCGAAGGAGGCCCGCGAACCGGGCTCGTTCCGGGTGTCCGCGCTGCTGGAACAGGAGGGTCTCAGCGTGTCGATGGTCACCTACCCGGATCCCGAGACCGGCGGCGGCTACTTCATGCTGATGGCGGCGCTTCCCGTGGCGATCGCCCGGACCGACGACGCGCGGATCCGGCGCGAGCTGACGCTCGTGATGGACTGCTCCGGCAGCATGCAGGGCGAGAAGCTCCACCAAGTGCGCGAGGCGGCGCGCGACATCATCGGCGGTCTCGAGGACGGCGAGAGGTTCAACCTCGTCACGTACAACCAGACCGTGACCCACATGTCCTCCGCGCCGGCGCCGAAGGACGGCGATTCCGCGCGCAAGGCCAGCGAGTTCCTCGACGCCGCCGACGCGCACGGCGGCACCAACATCCACGACGCCCTCGCGGAGGCGCTGCGGATGAAGCCCCTCGAAGGAACCCTGCCCATCCTGTTCTTCCTCACCGACGGCGTGCCGACCACCGGCGTCCTGTCGGAGAGCACGATCCGCGCGCTGACCCGGAGCGCGAACCCGCACGAATGGCGCGCCTTCTCCATCGGCGTCGGCGAGGACGTGAACGCCCCGCTGCTGCAGGCGATCGCCACCAACGCCCGGGGATCGGCGGAGTTCGTGCTGCCGGGCGAGGACGCGCGCCCCAAGCTCGAGAGGATCTTCCGCCGGCTCGAGGGCCCGATCCTGGCGGCGCCGGACGTGGTCGCGCTCGACGCGAGCGGAAAAGAAGATCGGGCCCGCCTGCGCGACGTCATGCCGCCGGTCCTCCCCGACCTCTTCGACGGCGATCAGCTCGTGCTGCTCGGACGCTACGTCGGGCAGGAGCCGCTGCGCCTGCAGATCGGCGGCAACTACCTGGGCAGGAGACGGGAATTCGAGTTCGGCTGCCAGGTGGCAAGCGCCGGCGTCACCGACGCCTTCGTCCCGCGCATCTGGGCCGGCCGCCAGGTCGCCCACCTGATCGACGCGATCCGTTCGCTCGGCTCCTCTTCCGGGGACGTCGCCGGCGACGATCCGCGCCTCCGCGAGCTGGTCGACGAGGTGGTCCGCCTGTCGAGGAACCACGGTGTTCTCACCGAGTACACCGCCTTCTTCGCCTCGGACGGCGTGGATCTGCGGAACCGCGCCGACATCACCGCGCAGGCCGAGGACGCCTTTCGCCGCCGTGCCTTTGGCGCGCGGACCGGCGACGCCGGCCTGAGCCAGGACATCAACATCCGCCAGCAGCGCGGGCGGGAGTTCCTGAACCACCGCAACCAGTACTACGACGATCGGCTGTACCGGGTGGAGTTCGACAACGTCCAGCAGGTCAGCGACCTGACCTTCTTCCGGCGCGGCGACGTCTGGGTGGACAGCCGTCTGCTCGACCGCTGGCCGGCCGGCAAGCCGGACGTCATCGCCTTCGGGTCGAAGGAGCACGAAGCACTGATCGATCGCCTGTTCCGAGAAGGCCGGCCCGGCTCGCTCGCCCTGGACGGCGACATCCTGCTCGCCATCGATGGAAAGGCCGTGCGGATCGAGTCGCCGCGGCCCGCGGAGGTCGCGATCGGGAGCCCGCCGCCCCACTCAGCGCCTCCCCCGTGATCTCCGGGTGAGGCGCGCTCCATTCCACCAGCCCCCCCTCGACCAGATTCGCGAACCGCGAATCCCGCGCGGTCACGGAAGGTCGCGCCGTGTCTCCGGAACAGGTTGCCTGACCCGCCCCCACTATGCCGGCGGCGCGGCGTCCGGGTCGAGCGCGCGGTAGACGTCCGGGCGGCGGTCGGCGAGGAAGCTGAACTGCGCGCGGGCCTGGGCCACGGCGGCCGCGTCCACCTCGCCCGAGACGAGCGCCGGCACGTCGCTCGCAGCCGCGAGCTCGGCGCCAAAGGGATCGAAGAGGGCGGAGTCGCCGCTGTGCGGCTCCCCGTTCGCCACGCCCACGCGGTTCACGCCCAGCACGTAGCACTGGTTCTCGATGGCGCGCGCGCGCAGGAGCACGGACCAGGCGTCGCGCCGCCTTCTCGGCCAGGACGCGATCACCACGAACAGGTCGGTACGCGCCGCGGCCGCCCGGAACAGCTCGGGGAAGCGCAGGTCGTAGCAGATGAACGGCGTGACGCGCAGGCCCTCGACGGCCGCGCTCGCGAGCGCGGCGCCGGCCGAGTAGTGCGCGGGCTCGCCGCCGAGGGTGAAGGGATGGATCTTCTGGTAGTGGAGAAGCTCCGCGCCGTCCGGCGCGTAGAGCGAGCAGGCGTTTCGCGGCCGCGGCTCGCCCGGTTCGGCGAAGCCGCCGAGCACGAAGGCACCGTGCGTGCCGGCCAGGCCGCGCAGGAAGTCCCGAGTCGCACCGGCGTGGCGCGCAACCATCTCCGCGCGCATGGAGAAGCCGGTGGCGAACATCTCGGGCAGCACGATGAAGCGCGCCCCGCCGCCCGCGGCGCGCGCGGCCAGCTCCGCGGCGCGCCGGAAGTTCTCTTCGGGCTCTTCCCAGGCCACGTCCAGTTGGAGACCGGTGACGATCACGGCTTGATCCTCGCGAGGCGCTCGGCCGC
This sequence comes from Planctomycetota bacterium, assembly GCA_016213895.1. Lineage (GTDB taxonomy): Bacteria > Planctomycetota > B15-G4 > B15-G4 > JADJEK01 > JACQZJ01. The sequence goes on from JACQZJ010000176.1 coordinate 16,601, forward strand.
GCGCTCGAGCGTCTCCATCTTCTTGCAGAAAGCGAAGCGCGCCAGGCGCCGGCCTTCCTCGGGCGCGGCCGCGTAGAAGGAACTCGGAGGGATCGCGGCCACGCCGTGCTCTTTGACCAGCCAGCGGGCGAAGGCGCGGTCGTCGCCCGCGAAGAGCTTCTCGAAGCCGGCGAGCACGAAGTACGTGCCGCGCGGGACCGTGACCGTGAAACCGGCCTGAGCGAGCGCGGCTACGAGGAAGTCGCGCCGCCTGGTGTACTCGGCGCGGAACGCCTTCAGATACTCCTCCGCGTGCTCGCGGAGCGCCTTCGCCATCGCCGCTTGCAAGGGCGTGGCCGTGGCGTAGGTCACGAACTGGTGCGCGGCCTGGGCGGCGTCGATCAACGCGCGCGGGCCGGTGGCCCAGCCGACCTTCCAACCGGTGAAGGAGTAGGTCTTGCCGGTGCTCGACAACGAAAGAGTGCGCTCGCGCATGCCGGGAAGGCTCGCGAGCGGCACGTGCAGGGCGTCGTCGAACACCAGGTGCTCGTAGACCTCGTCGGTGAGAGCGATCAGGTCGTGCTCGCGGCAGAGGGCGGCGATGGTCTCGAGTTCGGCGCGCGTGAACACCTTGCCGGTCGGGTTCATGGGCGAGTTCAAGACGATCATGCGCGTGCGCTTGGTGACGCACGCGCGCAGCTCCCGCTCGTCGAGCGCGAAGTCGGGGAAGCGCAGCGTGACGTAGCGCGGCACGGCGCCGGCCAATGCCACGCAGGCCGGGTAGCTGTCATAGAACGGCTCGAAGAGGATGACCTCGTCGCGCGCGTTCAGCAGGCCGAGGAGCGACGAGGCGATGCCCTCGGTCGCTCCGGAGAAGACCACGACCTCGGTGAGGGGGTCGTACTCGAGCCCGTGGTGGCGCTTCCGCGCCCAGGCGATGGCCTGGACCAGGTCGAGCCGGCCGCGCGAGCGCGCGTACTGATTCTCGCCGGACCGCAGAGCGTTGACCGCCGCCTCGACGATCGCGGGCGGGCCCTCGAAGTCGGGAAAGCCCTGGCTCAGGTTGATCGCGCCGTGCTCGATCGCGAGCTGGGTCATCTCGGCGAAGATGGACGTGCCGAAGGGGCGGAGCTTCGCCGAGGTCGCGACGATGTCCTTGGCAGTTGTCTTGCGAGGGCTGGTCACGGCAGAGTCACTCCTGCGCGCCTCACGATCTCGCGCGCCAGGGCGCGGTACTCGCGGTGGAAGTCCTGGGCGGCCGCCAACTGGCTGGCGAGCGCGCCGCCGGCGATACGATCCGCGAAGTGCGCCGCGCAGGAAGATACTCGGGGGAATCGAGCCGGTCGAGGCTGGCGGGCGTTTGTGCGGCGCGCCCGGATCTTCCCGGCACGGAGCGTCGCAATATTGTCACTTCTGGAAGGACAACTTCGCAAGATATTGTCCTTTTTGGAAGGACAGTCCTGCGGAAGGAGAAGAGGTCACATCTCCTCGAGCAGCCAGCGGGCGGCCGGCGCCCAGGCCACGCCGCGCGGCAACGGCCGCACCGGCGCCGTGGCGTCCATCGTCACCAGGAACGGCCGCGCGCCGCGGAGCGCCTTGGCCGCCGCCGCCAGGGCCCTGAGCTCCCGCTCCCAGGTGTCGTCGCCCTCGCTCTCGAGACAGGCCTGCACCAGGAGAGGCGCCTCGCCCGCGCGCCTGGCGAGGAAGTCCACTTCCCATCCATCGGCCGTGCGCACGTAGGAGACGTCAAAGCCGCGGCGCTGCAGTTCGAGCAGCACCGCGGTCTCGAGCGCGCGCCCGTGGTGCGTGCGGCCGGGTTGCTCGAAGAGCGCGATGAGCCCCGGATCCACGGGGTAGGCCTTGCGCGGGTTCACCATGCGCTGGCGCTCGGAGGCGCTGTGCATGGCCACGGTGCGTATCAGGAAGGCGTCCTCCAGGTGGGCGAGGTACTGGTGCAGCGTGTCCTTGCCCACGGCCTGGCCCAGGGAGCGCAGCGTGTCGTAGTGCTTCTTGACCGAGAAGCCGCCGCCGGGGTTGGCGAGGAGCTGGCGCTCCAGCCAGCGCAACGCCAGCGGATTCGTCACCGCGTGGCGTTCGACCACGTCACGCAGCATCACGACGTCGACGTAGCCGGCTAGCAGGGCGGCGCGGTCGCGCGGCTCGATCCCCTGCGCTTCCGGGAAGCCCCCCTCCACCAGGTAGGTCCTGAGCCGCCGATCCAGCGCGGCGCACTCCGCCGGCCGCAGGCGCTGCCACGGTTCGCTCGGCTCCGCGCCGCCGTGGCGCAGCGCCTCGCGGAAGCTGAACGGGTGAACCAGCACCTCCATGCCGCGACCGCGCAGGCTCGTCGCCACCTCGCGGCTGAGCAGCCGCGCGGAGGAACCCGACAGGAAGAACTCGACGCCGCCCGCGTCCATGAGGCGGCGCACCAGCCCCTCCCATCCCGGCACGGTCTGCACCTCGTCCAGGAACACGGTCATCCCGCCGGCGGCGCGCAAGCTGGTGAACTGCCGCGTGTGCTCCTCGAGCAGCCAGCGCAGGTCGGCCACGGAGAGCCCGACGAGCCGCTCGTCCTCGAGCGACAGCAGGAGCTGCGACTCGCGCGGGCGCCCCGCGGCCAGGCGCTCGGCCCGGCACTGCTCGAGGAACCAGGTCTTGCCGGAGCGGCGCACGCCGATCACGGCGAAGGCCTTGCGGCGGACGCGCGGCAGCCTCGTGTCGCGCCGCGTCAGCTCGGGAGGCTCGGCCGCGAGCGACTCGGCGAGCTTGCGGCGCAGCATGTCGTGGGATATTGTCATTTGACGAGTGACAAACTACGTGATTCTTGTCACTCCGTAAAGGACACAAATCTACCGCCCTTCCCGCTCCGCGACAGCGCCGCTGGCCCCGAGTTCGCCGGCATCCCCCGCGCGGCCTCCTGGCCACGGCAGCGGTCCCCACCGCAGGCCATGGCTGCCAGCGGACTCCCGGGCCCAGGCCAACCGGCAACCGTAGGCGCCGGCTCCTTGCTCCCTCTCCGGCCATCCGGTACGGTCACGCACCAGCGAGGGAATCCCATGCTCACGACGGTCTCCCGAGGAAGGCGGTCCCGTCCAGTCCTGCGTCGAGTGGCTCCACGAGAGCCACATGGGCGCTGGCCCTCCTTGCCTCCGCACTTCCCCCAGGCCAGCTCCCCGTCCCACGCGTTATCCCGCATCTCACCCAAGCAGCCCCCCGTTATCACCCATGATCCCAGGTCCAGCCGCCCCCAGAGATTCCCTGCCCGGCCCGCCACATCCCGCCCGCGAGCGACCTTGATCTACACCGGTACTCGCTGCCCCGGCCCTTCTCTCCCGACGCTGACTGACAGACCGTTGGCCTGACCAGAGAGGATCACTATGAACGCTACCACGACGCCGCCTGCAGCCCCCGAGCAACCCGGTCCTCCTGGCCCGAAGGCCCTGAGCACAAGCCGGTCAGTTCTCGTCCCTGCCGTCTTCGTGGCTATCCCCCTTCTCTGGGCTCTTTCCCCAGTCATTCTCTCCCTCATCTATCCTGACTTTGGGCGTCGCGGGCAGTTCGGTGACTCCTTCGGCGGGGTGAACGCCCTTTTCTCTGGACTCGCATTCGCTGGAGTCGTGTACGCGATCGTTCTGCAGCGGCGCGAGCTCCAGCAGGCGAGCAGGGATCTTGATCTGACCAGACGAGAGCTTGCTCGCACCGCGACGGCCGCTCAAATCTCTGCGATGGAGGCAACGAGGACTCGATCCGCAACGGCGCTCTTCGAGGTGATGTCGCTTCTCGACCACCTCCGGCCACGGATACACCAGCTCTACGCCCTGGCGGACGACAGTGAGACCTGGACGGAGGAGCAGCGGAAACTGGCCGACCACGTTGCCACAGGGCTCGAGCGGATTGCGTATATCTCCATGTCAGGCCTACTGGAGCCTGAGTACCTCATGGCGGAGAACGCCCAGGTGTTCGTTAGGAGTTGGGAGAAGCTCAGGTCCTTCGTCTTCCGATACCGCCAGGAGGCTGGGGAGCCCGAGTCTCTTGAGGCAGGTGGGTTTCAGCGAAAGCACTTCGAGCTGCTCAGCCTGAAGTGTGAAGCCTACGTAAGGCAGGCGCGCGATAGGGCAAGCTAGCCTGTCGCTGCAGGCGTTCGCTCGCGCGCGAAAGGTGAATGATGACCACAGCCAGCAGAGCAGCGGGCAACCGCCTCCTCCCCGACCGCCTCCCGGCGGCCGGGGAGATGGTGGTGGTGCGCTCGAGGAGGTGGCTGGTCGAGGAGGTGGTCGGGGCGGAAGGCGAAGGGAAGTCGCCCGTGGTGCGCCTGGCCTGCGCCGAAGACGACGCGCAGGGGCAGGCACTCGAGGTGTTCTGGGATTACGAGATCGACCGCCGCATCCTCGAGGAAGAGGGCTGGGCGGACCTGGGCGCGCGCGGGTTCGATGAGCCGCGGCGCTTCGCGGCGTTCCTGCACACGCTCCGCTGGAACTGCGTGACCGCCACCGACCCGGACCTGTTCCAGGCGCCGTTCCGCGCCGGCATCAAGCTCGACGCCTACCAGATGGAGCCCTTGCGCAAGGCGCTCCGCCTGCCGCGCGCGAACCTCTTCATCGCCGACGACACCGGCCTGGGCAAGACCATCGAGGCCGGCCTCATCGCCCGCGAGCTGCTCCTGCGCCGCAAGGCCAAGACCATCGTCTGCGCCGTGCCGCCGTCCGTGCTCGAACAGTGGCGCGCCGAGCTGGAAGAACGCTTCGGGCTGGTCTTCGAGGTCCTCGACCGCGCCTTTCTCGCGCGCGTGCGCCGCGAGCGCGGCTTCGGCGTGAACCCGTGGAAAACGCACAGCCGCTTCCTGGTCTCGCACCACCTGCTCATCGACCCGGTCTACGCCGACCCGCTGCGCGCCTGGCTCGGCCCGCTCCTCCCTGGCAGCCTCCTCATCCTGGACGAGGCGCACCACGCGGCGCCCGCAAGCGGCGCGCGCTACGGCATCGAGACCAAGTTCACGCGCGCGGTGCGCGACCTGGCCGGCCGCTTCGAGCACCGGCTGTTCCTCTCGGCCACGCCCCACAACGGCCACTCGAACAGCTTCTCCACGCTGCTCGAGCTGCTCGACCCCTACCGCTTCACACGCGGCGTCAAGGTGCGCCGGCAAGCGCTCGACGACGTGATGGTGCGCCGCCTCAAGGAGGACATCCGCGAGATCCAGGGCGGCTTCCCCCGGCGCGACGTGGTGCGCCTCGAGATCGCCGGCCTCCCCAGCGACTCACCCGAGATCGCCCTCTCGCGCCTGCTCGACCAGTACCGCGCCGCGCGCGAGGAGCGCTTCGCCGCGGCGACGCGCCGCGCCCGCGCCGCCGCCTCTCTGCTCGTCGTCGGCCTGCAGCAGCGCCTGCTCTCCTCGATCGAGGCGTTCGCGCGCAGCCTGAAGGTCCACCGCGAGACCGCGGCCAGAGAGTGGCGGAGGTGCGACGCCGGCGGCGCCGCCCCGCCCGCGGACCCCGCCCCTCTCCTCACCTCCACGCCCGGCGCCGACGACGAGAGCGGCGAGTGGACGCCCGACGAACTCGAGGCCGAGGAAGCGGCCGCGGTCGAGGCGGCCTCGCGCGCCGCCGAGGCCGGCGCTCCCGGCGACCAGGCCGCCCAGCGGCTCTTCTCCCGCGAGCAGACGCTCCTCGACGAGATGACGGCGATCGCCGGCCAGGCCCGCCACCTCCCCGACGCCAAGGCGCGGCGCCTCATCGACTGGATCCGCGAGCACCTCTGCCCGGATCTGCCCCCCTTCGGCCGGCCGCCCCGCGGCGCCCCGCCCCGCTGGAACGAGCGCCGGGTGCTCGTCTTCACCGAGAACCGCGAAGGCACGAAGCGCTGGCTGCGCGCCATCCTCGAACAGGCCATCGAAGGCACCGACCGCGCCGGCGACAGGATCGAAGTCATCGACGGCCTCACCTCCACCGCCCGCCGCAAGGAGATCCAGCGGCGCTTCAACGCCGATCCGGCGCACGACCCCCTGCGCATCCTCATCGCCACCGACGCCGCGCGCGAGGGCCTGAACTTCCAGGCGCACTGCGCCGACCTCTTCCACTTCGACCTGCCCTGGAACCCCGGCCGCATCGAGCAGCGGAACGGCCGCATCGACCGCAAGCTCCAGCCCGAGCCCGCCGTGCGCTGCCACTACTTCGTGCTGCCCGAGCGCGTCGAGGACCGCGTGCTCGAGGTGCTGGTGCGAAAGACCGAGACCATCAAGAAGGAGCTGGGCAGCCTCTCCAAGGTCATCGACGACGACATCGAGCGCCGCCTCGCGCAGGGCATCCGCCATCAGGACGCCGAGCGCCTGGCGCGCGAGATCGCGGCCGCCGGCCTCGACGCCGCGAGACGGCGCGTGAGCGAGGAGGAGCTCGAGGAGACGCGCGCGCGCCGCGACAAGCTCGAGGCGCAGATCGAGCGCTGCCGCGGCCTGCTCGAGGCCTCGCGCGCCTTCGCCGGCTTCGAGGCCGCTCCCTTCCGCGAGGCGCTCTCCTGCTCGCTCGAACTCCTCGGCGCCGAGCCGCTCGCCGAGACCACCGATGACGCGGGCCGCAGGGTCTTTACCTTCCCGCCCCTCGACCGCCGCGCCGAGACCGACCCGAGCTGGGCGGCGACCCTCGACACCCTGCGCCAGCCGAAGAAGTCCGGCGACAAGATCGCCGACTGGCGCCGCGAGGCGCCCATCCGGCCGGTCGTCTTCGAGGACGCGGGCGTCCTCACCGAGGACGTCGTCCACGTGCACCTCGAGCAGCGCGTCGCCCAGCGCCTGCTGGCAGGCCCGCGACTCCATCCCGCGCGTGATCCTGCTCGGCCGCCTCTCCCTCTACGGCCGCGGCGCCGAGCGCCTGCACGAGGAGCTGGTCCCGGTGACCGCGCGCTGGCTCGAGCCCGGCCAACGCCAGGGGCCGCTCCGGCCCTACGCGCGCGACGCCGAGGCCAGGACCCTGGACCTGCTCGAGCGCTCCCTTGGCGGCCAGGGCCTCCCGCCGCCGGGCGAGGCGGTCCGCGCCCGGCTCCTCGCCGCCGCTCCCCGCGACGTCCTGGACCTCCTGCCCTGCCTCGAACCGCGCGCCCGGGAACTCGCTGCCCTGGCCGTCGAGAAGCTCCGAGCGCGCGGCCTGCGCGAGGAGCGCGACCTGCGCGAGACGCTCGAGCGCCAGCGCCAGAGCGTGCGCGAGCAGCTCGAGAAGCACGCGCGCGAAGGGGCGCGCCAGCTCGAGCTGTTCGGCGACGAGGAGAGGCGCCAGCTCGAGGCCGACGTCAAGTCCTGGCGCGCACGCCTCGACCAATTCGACGCCGACCTCGAGCGCGAGCCGCGGCGCGTGCGCGAGTTCTACGAGGTGTCGGCTCAGCGCATCGAGCCGGTCGGCCTGGTCTACCTCTGGCCGGAGTCGAACTGATGGCGCGCGCAGAGTTCGACCCGCACGTGCTCGCCCACCTGGAGTGGCTGGGCTTCGTGCAGCCGACCGGCCTGGTGGTGTCGGCGCTGGCGCTGGTGCGGGCGGGCGCCATCCTCGACCGCCGCGACGCCGAAGGGCAGCGCCTGCTCCGCGCCTGCCTCGCCGAGGGAGGCGGCGACGGCGAACCGGAGCGCGTGCGCGAGCGCCCTCCCGCCTACGCCCCGCCCGCGCCCGAGACCGGCCCGCGCCTCGCGAGCTTTCGCGCCTTCGCCGCGCAGGTCCTCGGCTGGAGCTTCTCGCCGCGCTTCTACGCCGGCGCCGCCGGCTCCCCCATCCCGCCCGAACTCGAGCTGTCGCTTCCGGACTACGGCGAGACGCTCCGCCCCGACGTCGCCGTGCGCGAGCCCGAACCAGAGGCCGGCGCCCCCGCCTGGCAGCTCCTCGTCGCGATCCACGAGGACTCCGAGGACTTCGACCGCGCGGCGCGCGGGCCAGGCCGGCTCGAGGCCTCGCCCCACGGCCGCATGGAGCGCCTACTGCGCCACACGGGCACGCCCGCGGGCCTGCTGGTGAACGGCCGCACGCTGCGGCTCCTCTCGGCTCCGCGCGGCGAGAGCTCGGGCTGGCTCGACTTCCGCGTCGCGGACTTGGCAGAGACCGCGGGCCGGCCGATCTCCGCGGCGCTGCGCCTGCTGCTCGGCGAGACGCGGCTCCTCAGCGTGCCGCGCGAGAAGCGCCTGACCGCGCTCCTCGAAAGCAGCCGCCGCTTCCAGAACGAGGTCTCCGAGCGCCTCGCCGAGCAGGTGCTGCACGCCCTCTACGAGCTTCTGCGCGGCTTCCAGGCGGCGCACGACGCGAGCCACGGCGAGCTGCTGCGCGGCCCCCTCGCCGAGGATCCCGACGAGGTCTACCGCGCGCTCCTCACCGTGATCCTCAGGCTCGTGTTCCTGCTCTACGCCGAGGAGCGGGACATGCTGCCCAAGGACGAGACCTTCCTGCGCGGCTACTCGCTCGCGGGCCTGCACCAGCGGCTGCGCGAGGACGCGGCCCTCCACCCCGACACCATGGACCAGCGCTACGGCGCCTGGGCAGGGCTCCTGGTGCTGTTCCGCATGATCCACGACGGCGCCGCGGCCGGCGCCATGCGCCTCCCCCGGCGCCGCGGCGCGCTCTTCGACCCGGACCGCTTCCCCTTCCTCGAGGGCCGCGCGGGCGGCGGCGCGCGCCAGCTCCACGAGCGCATCGAGCCGCCGCTCGTCCCCGACGGCACCATCTGGCGCGCGCTGGAAAAGCTCCTCGTCCTCGACGGCGAGCGCATCTCCTACCGCGCTCTCGACGTCGAGCAGATCGGCTCGGTCTACGAGACCATGATGGGCTTTCGCCTCGAGACCGCGAGCGGCCGCTCGGCCGCGATCCGCGCCCAGAAGAAGCGCGGCGCGCCGGCGACCGTGGACCTGGAGGCGCTGCTCGCCGAGGCGCCGTGCCAGCGCGCGCGGAGCCTCCAGGCGCTGGCCGGCCGCAACTTCGGCGAGGCGCTGAAGAAGGCCGTGGCCGCGGCCTGCACGGTCGAGGACCTGCGGGCCGCGCTCGACTCGGTGATCGACGCCGCGGCCACGCCCGACCTCGTGCCGCAGGGCGCGCTGGTGCTGCAGCCGAGCGAGGAGCGGCGCCGCTCGGGCTCGCACTACACGCCGCGCGCGCTCACCGAGCCGATCGTGCGAACAGCGCTCGAACCCGTGCTCGCCCGCCTGCAGGGGGCGAGCGCCGGCGGCCGGCCGCCGCGGCCCGAGGCGATCCTCGACCTCAAGGTCCTCGACCCGGCCATGGGCTCGGGCGCGTTCCTGGTCGAGGCCTGCCGCCAGCTCGGCGACCTCTTGGTCGAGGCCTGGCGCGCCTGGGGCGAGCTGCCCGAGATCCCGGGCGACGAGGACGAAGTCGTGTTCGCGCGCCGGCTCGTGGCGCAGCGCTGCCTCTACGGCGTGGACCGGAACCCCGTGGCCGTGGACCTGGCGAAGATGTCGCTCTGGCTGGTGACGCTCGCCAGGGACCACCCGCTGACCTTCGTGGACCACGCCCTCCGGCACGGCGATTCGCTGGTCGGGCTCTCGCGCCGCCAGATCGAGGCCTTCCACTGGCAGGGGGACGCGCCGCGCTTCCAGGCGGGCTTCGAAGCCCTGCGCGCCAAGGAGCTGGTCGCCAAGGCGGCCGAGCTGCGGCGGCGCATCCGCGAGGCGGGCGAGGGCGTGTCGGACTTCGAGCTGCGGGACCTCTGGGACGAGGCGCAGTCCGCGCTCGGCGCGGTGCGGCTCCTCGGCGACCTGGTGCTCGCGGCCTTCTTCGACGCCGAGAAGCCCAAGGAGCGCGAGGGCAAGCGCAGCGAGTACGCGAACGCGGTCGCGCGCGGCGAGGCCGAACGCTATCGCGGTTGGCTCGAGGAGCGGCGGCACGAGGAGCCGCCGCTCGCGCCGTTCCACTGGGAGATCGAGTTTCCCGAGGTGTTCGAGCGGGAGAACCCGGGCTTCGACGCGGTGGTGGGGAATCCGCCGTTCATGGGAGGGACGATCATCTCGACCAAGCTCGGCGAGCAGTACCGCGACTGGCTATACGAGTCCTTTGCCGGCGCCAAGAACCGCTGCGATCTCGTCGCCTACTTCTTCCGGCGCGCATTCGACCTAATCCGCACCGGAGGAATGCTGGGACTCATCGCAACCAACACGATTGCCCAAGGTGACACACGCGCAGGTGGTCTCCGCTGGATCTGCAACCACGGAGGCCAGATCTACTCGGCGAGGAAGCGTGTCAAGTGGCCCGGCCTCGCCGCGGTGGTCGTCAGCCTCGTTCACGTGGCCAAAGGCACGTTCACCGGCCGCGCGCGCCTGGACGACCGCCCCGTGGACGCAATCACCGCGTTCCTCTTTCATCGCGGTGGGCACGACGATCCGCCGCGTCTCGCCGCCAACAGCGGAAAGCAGTTCGAGGGTGTCAAAATCTACGGTCAGGGCTTCACCTTCGACGACACGGACAAGAAGGCCGTGGCCACGCCCATCTCCGAGATGCGGCGGCTCATCGCCAAGGACCCGCGGAACCAGGAAGCGATCTTCCCCTACATAGGCGGCGAGGAAGTGAACACCAGCCCCACGCACGCGCACGACCGCTACGTGATCAACTTCGGCGAGCGGAGCGAGGAGGAGTGCCGCCGGCAATGGCCGGATCTCATGGCGATCGCGGAGGCGAAGGTGAAGCCAGAGCGCGGTACGAAGGCCAGGGATGTCGCCGCCTGGCCGTGGTGGCAGTTCTGGCGGGTGCGCGGCGAACTCCAGACCGCCATCGCGGGGCTGGAGCGGGTGCTGGTGATCTCGCAGGTGACCCAGCACGTTGCGTTCGCGTTCCTGCCGGGGGCGATGGTCTATTCGCACCGCTTGTACGTCATGGCCGCAGCGACCTACGCCACCTTCGGTGTGCTGCAGTCGTCGATTCACGAGATCTGGGCGCGTTTCTTCGGGTCGTCGCTTGAAGACAGGTTCATGTACGCGACGGTCGACTGCTTCGAGACCTTCCCCTTCCCCGAGGGCTTCGAGTCCCATCCGGCGCTCGAGGCCGCGGGCCGCGCGTACTACGACTTCCGCGCCGCGCTCATGGTCCGGAACAACGAGGGCCTGACGAAAACGTACAACCGCTTCCACGACCCGGCCGAGGGCGGCGCGGACATTCTGAAGCTCCGCGACCTCCACGCCGCCATGGATCGCGCCGTGCTCGACGCCTACGGCTGGACCGACATCCCCCTGGCCTGCGAGTTTCTCCTCGACTACGACATCGACGAGGAGGAGTGGGGCGACAAGAAGAAGCCGTGGCGCTGCCGCTGGCCCGACCCCGTGCGCGACGAGGTCCTCGCCCGCCTGCTCGACCTGAACGCCTCGCGCGCGAAGGCGGAGGCGCGCTCGGGCGCCGCGCGCGGCAACGCGCGGAAGGGCGCGCGGCGCTCCGCTCCCGGCCAGGCGCGCCTGTGGGAGAAGGACGATGGCTGACGAGGCGCCGCGGGGCTTTGGCCATCCCAGCCGCTTCTACGCGCAAGGGGCGGCCAAGCCCGCGAACGGCCTCTTCGCCAGCGACCCGGGCCTCGACTGGGGCGCGGTCCTGGCCCGCGCCTCGCCCAAGCTCCGGGAGGAAGTGCAGCGCGTGTGCCGGCAGTGGAGCGCGCTCCTGCGCGACCACCTGCGCAGCGAGACCGGCCTGCGCCTGAGCGTGCCGGGCGACCAGCAGGCCGTGCCGGTGAAGGTCGTGGACGGCATGCCGCTCCCCTTCGTCGAGTCCATGCGGCCCTTCGCCGGCTTCGAGTGGCTGCTCTTGCATCGCCCGGCCGTGGAGGCGGCCGCTTCCGGCACGCGCTTCATGGAGCGGCAGGCCGCGCCCATCGCCCTGCTGC
>JACQZJ010000088.1 GCA_016213895.1 Planctomycetota bacterium
ACACCGCGGACGCGCCCGGGGCGGTCATCACGCTCAACCGCCCGGAGCGGCGCAACGCGGTCAACGAGGCCCTGCTCGCCGGGCTGCACGCCGCCCTCGATCTCGCTCTCGACGACGAGGCCGTGCGCGCGGTGATCCTGACCGGCGCCGGCAGCGCCTTCTGCTCGGGGCTCGACGTGCACGAGGCGGCGAGCGACGGGGAGAAGTCCTTCGAGGACCTGCTGGCCGAGGCGGACGGGCTGGCGCGCCTCTTCCGCCGCCTGCGCTCCTACGAGAAGGTGACCATCGCCGCCGTGAACGGCCCGGCCCTGGCGAGCGGCTGCGGCATCGCCACGCTTTGCGACTTCACGCTGGCGACCGGCTCGGCGCGCTTCGGCTACCCCGAGGTGCGCGTGGGCTTCGTGCCGGCCGTGGCCTCGGTCTATCTGCGCTACTTGGTCACCCAGAAGCGGCTGCGCGAGCTGCTCCTGACCGGCCGGCTGCTCAGCGCGGACGAGGCGCTGGAAATGGGCATGGTCAACGCCGTGGTGCCGGCCGACGACCTGTTGGAGCGCAGCCGGGACATCGCCGCGGCCATTGCGCGGAACGCTCCGGACGCGATCCGCATGACCAAGGAGCTGCTCGAGACTCTCCCCGGGCTGCAGATCGACCGCGCCCTCAAGGCGGCGGTCGAATACAACGCGCGCGCCCGGGCCGGCCTCGAGTGCCGGGAGGGGGTGCGGGCGTTCATCGAGAAGCGCGAGCCGGTCTGGCAGCGCGAGCGGGGCCTCGAAGCGCCCGCCGCCGCGCCGCCCGAGCCGGCGCCGGAGCCGCCGCCGCCGCAGGCCGCGCCGGCCGGGGAGGAGGAGAGCCCGCCGAAGAAGAGGCGCAAGAAGCGCTGAGGGTCCAGGGAGGAGCGCGGCGGGCGCGCCGCTACGCCGCCTGCTGCACCGTCGCCGCCACGGGCCGGCGGCGCGGCCTGAGCGACGACGCGATTCCGACCCAGGAGTAGCCGGTGGTGAAGAGCAGCAGGAAGAACGACGTCACCAGCAGGCCGTGCGCCAGCGCGACCGACGTGGTGAGCGCGAAGTAGAGGCCGAGCGCGATCTCGAGGAAACAGAAGTGCTGGCGGGCGCCGAAGTAGCGGAAGACGCCTTGCAGGGGAAGGCGTTCGGCGACGTTGTATTTGGGCGTACGCACGAAAGGCGTCTCGTGGCGGAAGAGAGCCTCGATCACCGCCTTCGTGTTGTTCAGCGAGATGCCGATGCCCAGGGCGATGAGCAGCGGGAAGTACTTGATCGTGCTCTTCCAGTCGGAGTACGCCTCGCGCTGCGAGGCGGTGTAGAACGCCAGCATGCTGGTCGTGGCCGCCATGAACAAGGAGACGTCGAAGAGGATGCCGCGCGCGGCGCTCTGATCCGAGATGCGCGCCAGCAGGGCCGGCAGCATGAGCAGCGCCATCACGATCATGAGCACGTAGGCGAAGTTGGCGGTCAGATGGAAAGTGGCCTCGACCTTCGCCTTGAGGGGCGCGCTGCTGCGCCAGATGGTCGGCAGGAGCTTGCGGCACACCTGGATCGAGCCCTTGGCCCAGCGGTGCTGCTGGGTCTTGAAGGAGTTCATCTCCACCGGCAGCTCGCCCGGCGACACCACGTCCGGCAGGAAGACGAACCGCCAGCCCTTGAGCTGCGCGCGGTAGGAGAGGTCGAGGTCCTCGGTCAGCGTGTCGTGCTCCCAGCCGCCCGCCTCCGCGATGCACGCGCGGCGCCATATCCCCGCCGTGCCGTTGAAGTTGAAGAAGCGCCCGGAGCGGTTGCGCGCCGCGTGCTCGATCACGAAGTGCCCGTCGAGGAGGATGGACTGCAGCAGCGTCAGCAGGGAAAAGCGCCGGTTGATGTGGCCCCAGCGCGTCTGCACCATGCCGACCCTCGGGTCGGTGAAGTGGTCGACGGTGCGGCGCAGGATGTCCGGCTCGGGCACGAAGTCGGCGTCGAAGATGGCCACCAGCTCGGAGTCGCTCTGCCCGAGGCCGGAGGCGAGCGCGCCCGCCTTGAACCCGGAGCGGTCGGAGCGCCGGAGGTGGCGGATGCGGTGCCCGCGCTCCGCCATCTGCCGGACCTTCTTGCGGGCGATCTCCACGGTCTCGTCCGTGGAGTCATCGAGCACCTGGATCTCCAACCGATCGCGCGGGTAGTCGATGGCGCAGACCGCGTCCACCAGCCGCTCCACGACGGTCGCCTCGTTGAAGATCGGCAGCTGCACCGTGACGCTCGGCAGGACGGTGAAGCGGCTCTGGGGCTTCTGCCCGCGGTCCCGGTAGCGGTAATACAGGTAGACCAGGACGTATCGGTGCATGCCGTAGATCGAGAGGATCACCAGCACCGAGTAGTAGGCGATGAGAACGACCTTTTCCCACGCGGCCATGTGAACGATCGCTGTCGGTGCGCCTCGATTGTTGGCAGGATTGAAAGAACCAGGGTTTGTACGCTTCTTCTGCGCGCAAGTCAATTCTCCAGAGCCTGATCCGATTCTGATGGAGGCGGCGGCTTGGCCGGCACGAGCGAGCGGACGGCCTACTCCTTCGAGCTCCCGCGGGACCTGATCGCCCAGCGGCCCGCCCCGCGCCGGGACGAGTCGCGGCTCCTCGCGCTCGCGCGCGCCAGCGAAGGCCTCGAGCACCGGCTCTTTCGCGACCTGCCGCGGCTCCTCGGCCCGGACGACCTGCTCGTGCTGAACGACACGCGCGTCTTCCCGGCGCGCGTGGAGGTGCGCCGCGCCAGCGGGGGGCTGGTCCGCGGTCTGCTCCTCGACCCGCCCGAGAACCCTTCCCTCCGCATGATGCTGCAAGGGAGCGGGCGGCTAGCCGCCGGCGAGCGCCTGCGCGTCGGCGCGGCCGGGGAGCTGGTCCTGGCGCGGTCGCTGGGCGCCGGCATCTGGGAAGTGGACGCCTCCGATCCGGCGGTGCGCGCGGAGCTGGCGGCCGCCGGGCGCGCGCCTCTGCCGCCGTACATCCGGCGCGCGCGCGGGAGCGATCCCCGCGACGCCGAGGATCGGGAGCGCTACCAGACGGTCTACGCCCGCAGCGTCGGAGCGGTGGCCGCGCCCACCGCCGGGCTGCATTTCTCGCCGGAGGTTCTCGGCGAGATCAGAGCGCGGGGCACGCGCGTCGCGACCGTGACCCTGCACGTCGGGCCCGGCACTTTCCTGCCGGTGCGCGTCCTCGACCTCGCCGAACACCGCATGCTGGCCGAGCGCTACGAGATCCCGCGCGAGACGGCCGAGGCGGCGGCGGCCGCGCGCGCGCGCGGCGGGCGCGTGGTGGCGGTCGGCACCACCGTGGTGCGCGCCCTCGAGGCGGCCTCCCGCGCGGGGACGCTCCGCGCCGGGGCCGGAGAGACCGACATCTTCATCCGGCCGCCCTTCGAGTTCCACGCGGTCGACGCCCTGCTCACCAACTTCCACCTGCCGGAGAGCACGCTGCTCATGCTGGTCGCGGCCTTCGCCGGCCGGGAGCGCGTGCTCGCCGCGTACGGCGAGGCAGTGCGGCTCAGGTACCGTTTCTTCTCCTACGGCGACGCCATGTTCATCTCCTGACCCTGCGCTCCTGCCCGCGGAACGGGTAGAAAGGTGCCATGGCAGGCGACCTGGCCCGGCGGCTCGAGAAGCTGCGCGAGGAGATCCGGCGGCACAACCACCGCTACTACGTGCTCTCCCGGCCGACCATCTCGGACGCGGAGTACGACCGGCTGCTCCGGGAGCTCGAGCGCCTCGAGAGCGAGCACCCGGAGCTGGTGACGCCCGACTCGCCGACGCAGCGCGTCGGGGCCCCGGTCTCCGCCCTCGCCAAGGTCGAGCACGCCGAGCCCATGCTCTCGCTCGAGAACGCCTTCAACGAGGCGGAGGTGCGCGAGTGGGAGGAGTCGCTCAGGAACTTCCTGAAGGCCGAGTCCCTGGACACGGATTTCGCCGGCGAGCCCAAGCTGGACGGCGTGTCGGTGGAAGTGGTCTACGAGGACGGCTTCCTGGTGCGCGCCTCGACGCGCGGCGACGGCTGGACGGGGGAGGACATCACGCACAACGTGCGCGCCATCCGCAGCGTGCCGCTGCGCCTTGCCGGCCGCCGCGTCCCGGCGCTGCTCGAGGCGCGCGGCGAGGCGATCATGCGGAAGGACGTGTTCCAGCGCCTCAACCGCGAGCTGCTGGAGCAGGGCGAGGAGCCCTTCGCCAACCCGCGCAACCTGACTTCCGGCACCCTAAAGCAGCTCGATCCGGCCGTGGCCGAAGTGCGCCCCCTCGACATCTTCTTCTACGGCGCGGGGCGGAGCGCGGGGATCGAGCCGCGCACCCAGCGCGAGCTGCTCGTCTTGCTCGGCGAGCTGGGCCTCCGCACCAACCTCGAGCTGGCGGCCTTCGGCGGCCTGGACGCCATGCTCGCCGCCTACGCGGCCCTGGAAGAGCGGCGCAACGACCTGCCGGCGGAGATCGACGGCATGGTCATCAAGGTGGACGACCTACGCTTGCGCGAACGCCTCGGCACGCGCGCGCGCAGTCCGCGCTGGGCCCTGGCGGTCAAGTTCCGGGCGCAGCAGGCCACGACGCGCGTCAACGCAATCGTGGTGCAGGTCGGGAGGCTGGGCACGCTCACGCCCGTGGCGCTGCTCGATCCGGTGGAGGTCGGCGGCGTGACGGTGCAGCGCGCGACGCTGCACAACGCCGAGCAGATCCGCAAGCTGGACGTGCGCGCTGGCGACACGGTCTTCATCGAGCGCGCCGGCGACGTGATCCCCAAGGTCGTGGCCGTGGTCAAGGAGAGCCGGCGGGGGAACGAGCGCCCCTTCCAGCCGCCGGAGCGCTGCCCGGCCTGCGGGACGCGCGTGGAGCAGGAGGAGGACGCGGTCGCGATCCGCTGCCCGAACGCGCGCTGTCCGGCGCGCGTGAGCGCCCAGGTCGAACACTTCGTGTCGCGCGCCGGCCTCGACGTCGAGGGCATCGGACCCAAGCTGATCGAGCAGCTCGTGGCGCGCGGCCTGGTGCATGGAGCGGCCGACCTCTTCCGCCTGGACGCCGAGTCGCTCATCGGCTTGGAGCGCATGGGGGAGAAGTCGGCCGCGAACCTGCTCGCCGCCATCGACCGCGCCCGCCAGCCGGCGCTCGACCGCCTGCTCTTCGCCCTCGGCATCGCCGGCGTGGGGCAGCACGTGGCCGAGGTGCTCGCGGCGCACTTCCCTTCGATCGAGACACTCGGCGGCGCGAGCGCCGAGGAGCTGGAAGCGGTCAAGGGGATCGGTCCGGAAGCGGCCGCCGCGGTGCGCGCGTGGTTCGCGCTGGAGGAGAATCAGGCGCTCTTGCGCGACCTCTCCGGGCTCGGGCTCAGGCCGCGCGCCCTGCCGGCGCCGGCCGCGGGCAAGGGCGGCGCGTTCGCCGGGCAGACCGTCCTCTTCACCGGCACGCTCTCCAGCCAGACGCGCGCCGAGGCCGAGGCCAGGGTCAAGGAGCAGGGCGGCCGCATCCTCAAGTCGGTGTCGCGCAACCTCGACATCCTGGTGGTGGGAGAGGATCCTGGCTCGAAGCTGAAGAAGGCCCGCGAGCTGGGCGTGCGGATCATGACCGAGGCCGAGTTCCTGGAACGGATCGGCGATTGAGCGGTCCTGCACGCGAGATCGCGCGGCGGAGCGCCTATCATGGCCCGCGGCGCATCTTGGCCCAGGGAGGCGTGAGCAGATGAACGCTCGGGTTTTCATCGTCCTCGTGTGCGTGGTGGCCGCAGTCATCGGCCTCGCCATGTTCAGCCTGCGGGACGGCGGTTCGGAGCCGGTGGACGTGGTCGGGACGGAGGACGCCTCGGGCGGCGGTGCGGCCGCGGTCGAGGCGTCCGGCGCGCCCGACCCGGACGTGCGCGCTCCGGTCGAGGTGCAGCCCGGCGACGAGCGTCCCGAGCGCGAGGCAGCGGTGGGAACGACGGAGTTCGATCCCGCCGGCGCCCTCGAGGTCACGGGCAGGGTGGTGGACGCGGCATCGCGCGAGCCGATCAAGGAGGCGGAGGTCGAGATCTTCTACGCGGACGGCGAGGACAGCTTCGGCAGCGCCACCACGGCCGAGGACGGCGGCTACCGGCTGGTCATCGCGGACGGGATCCCGGGGATGATCGACCTCAGGGCGTACGCCAGCGACTACTCGGCGCAGGCGCAGCGGGGCCTGCGCGTCGACGCGTCGACGCGCGCCCTCGCCGTCGACTTCGAGCTGCGGCGCGCCTTCCGCGTGGAGGGCTACGTGCGCCAGGCGGCGGACGGTTCTCCGGTCGCGGGCGCCGATCTGGAGATCCGCTCCCGGCTGCCGCTTTTCTCAGACGAGTGGAACGACGCCGAGACCGACGCCACCGGGCACTACGAGTTCACGGACATCGAGGAGATCCCGCCGCAGGGATTCGACATCTGGGTCGACTCGGTCGATCACGCGCCCATGGTGAAGTACGACCTGGCGGTGCCCGAAGGCGCCGACGTCCTGCAGGTCGACTTCACCCTCTGGTCGCAGCTGCTGATCCGCGGGAGCGTGGTCTCCTCGGTCAGCGGCGGTCCCATCGAGGACGCGATGGTCTCGGCGTGCTCCCCCGACCCGGAGTTCGTCGACGACGGCGAGGACGAGCTGACGGACGAGGACGGCGCCTTCGCCCTGGAGCTGGACTGCATCCCGTACCATGACCTCTTTCTGCTCGTGTCCGCGGACGATCACTCGCCGGTGCGGATCAACCCGGTGCCGCTGCCCGATCAGCACGGCGTCATCGAGCTCGGCAAGGTCACGCTCGGGCCGCTGGTGCGGCTCAGCGGCGTGGTGGTGAACAAGGCGACCGGCCTGCCGGTCACGGGCGGGGACATCACATTCTTCGACGCGGCGGCGCCGGACACCGACGAGGGGGAGTTCTGCGACGCCGAACTCATCGACGAATCGGGGCGCTTCGAGGTGGATCTCGAGATGTCGCCTCCCGCCAGCGCGGCGGTGCTCATCGAGGCGACCGGTTGCTTCCCGCTGCGCCTGCCGCTGCAGGTGCCGCTCAACACCAGGCTGCACGAGGTGCGCTTCGAGGTCGAGGCGGTGATCGTGCTGCGCGGCACCGTGCGCCGCACCGCGGACAGCTCGCCCCTGGCGGGCGCGCGCATCCGCCTTCTCGGCGGCTCCGAGGCCGACGGCGAGGGACCCCTGCTCGGCCGCACCCGCGCGGACGGCACCTTCCTGCTGGAGCTGCCCGCGAGCGCACCCGAGGACCTCGGGGTAGTGATCGAGTACGGCGAGTACCGCTTCTCGATGGGGCGGCTGCCGCGGCCGGGCCCGGGAAGCGCGGCCATCGTCCAGGACTACGCCGTGGACGTCGCGCCGCTCAGGCGGCGCAACTAGCCAGCGCAGCCGCGGCCGATTCGTCAGCGCGACGGCGCCTGCGGCTCGGCGTGGCGGCCGCCGTAGTCGCGGTCGGTGAGGTACTCGAGGAGCACGATGCGGTACGCAGGCTCGTAGGTCAGCGCGTACCTTTCCGAGTGCACTCCGGCCGGATACCCCTTCTTCTCCATGTCCTCGATGCAGGCGGCCAGGTCCTTGGCGGTGAAGGACACGACGAGCCGCGGCACGATCTCGACCGCCGCCTTGAGCGAGGCGTGGAACGCCGCCTCGTCGCCGCGGAAGACGTGCGCGGTGCGGGCCACCGCTCGCGCAAGGTCCTGCGCCCTGCCTCCGGAGAGGAGGTACGGCCGGAGGTTGACCCGGGCGAGGTTCGCCTGCGGGTCGAGGATCTCGATGACCTCCACGCCCTCGGACGGCGCGTCCTCGAGCTGCGCGATCTCCTCGTCGAGGCCGATGTCCAGCTCGCTGTCGTCGCCCATGAAGACGTGGCTCGGCCCGAGCGTGGCCTGCCGGATGAGCTTGTAGAGGTCCCGTTCCGTCATGAGCGGGTAGAGCTCGCTCTGCTCGCGCATGAGCGCTTCCAGGTGCGTGGGCGGCGGCACGCGCGGGATCTCGCGCGGCGGGGCGCCGCAGCCGGCGGCCAGCCCGAGCAGGACGAGGAGCGACGGGACGCATGAAATCCGCGGCATGGGCGCAGGGTACAGGACGCGCGCCGCCCGGGGAATGGAGCGCGCCTCGCGCGGCGCCTGCCTTCGCGGCCGTGGCGTCTTCAGGCGGCGCGCGGTAGAGTGCACTTCCCCCGCGCTCAGCGCACCGGTTCCGTACGCGGGCCGGAAGTCCTCGACCATGTCCAAGAACTCTGATCAGGAGCGGCTCCGCAAGGACCTGCGGGCGATCCTGGGCGACGGCCTCGGCTTCAGCCTCATGGTCGGCCTGGGCGAGACGTACGTCCCCGCCTTCGTGCTGGCGCTGGGGATGGGGGAGATCGCCGCGGGCTGGATCGTGTCGGCGCCGCTGCTCCTCGGAGCGATGCTCCAGCTGGCCTCGCCGCCCGCCGTGCGCTGGCTCGGATCGCACCGCCGCTGGGTCGTGCTGAACGCCACCTTGCAGGCGGTCTGCTGCGCGGCCTACGCGGCGCTGGCGCTTCTCGAGGGCCTGCCGCACTGGCTGGTATTCGTCGTGGCCGCGCTCTACTGGGGCACGGGCCTCGCCGGCGGCCCGGCCTGGAACACCTGGGTCGGGACGCTCATCCCGCGCGCCATCCGCGCGCGCTACCTCGCGCGCCGCGGCCGCTGGTGCCAGTTCGCCGTGCTCCTCGGCCTGGTCGCGGGCGGCCTGGCGCTGCAGCACCTGCCGCGAGCGGGCGGTCTGTTCGCGGTGTTCGCCGCCATGTTCCTGCTCTCGGCGCTGTTCCGGGCCGCCTCCACCTTCTGCCTGTGGCGGCAGAGCGAGCCGCAGCCGCTGCCGGCGAATCTCCGGGCCGTCTCTCCCGGGGAACTGCTCGGCCGCGTCCGGCGCGGGGCGGACATGCAGCTCCTGGCCTTCA
Organism: Planctomycetota bacterium; assembly: GCA_016213895.1. Lineage (GTDB taxonomy): Bacteria > Planctomycetota > B15-G4 > B15-G4 > JADJEK01 > JACQZJ01. Next base: position 8,915 of record JACQZJ010000088.1, read on the forward strand.
TGCTGGCGGTGCAGGCCGCGGTGCAGATCGCCGCTCCCTTCTTCACGCCGTTCATGCTCGGCGAACTCGCCCTGCCCTACGCCACCTACCTTCTCATCATCGCCGCCGCCTACGTGGCGAAGATGCTCGCCTTCCCCTTCCTCGGCCTCCTGGCCAAGCGGATCGGCAGCCATCGCCTGCTCTACTCCTGCGCGATCGGCATCGTGCCTCTGTCGACGCTCTGGGTGTTCTCGGCGAACGTCGCCTACCTGCTGGTCCTGCAGGTCGTCGCCGGAGTGATCTGGGCGGGCTACGAGCTGGCCACGCTCCTCCTCCTGTTCGAGCGCATCGATGAAGCGGAGCGCACCAGCGTGCTCACGCTCTTCAACGTGGGCAACGCCCTGGCCATGGTGGGCGGCGTGCTGTTCGGCGGGCTCCTGCTCGAGCTCCTGGGCACGGACCGCGCCGCCTACCACGTGGTGTTCGCCGCCTCCGGCGCCGCGCGCCTGCTGGCGGTCGTGCTCGTGGCGCGACTGAAGCGCGTGCGCTTCACGCCGCGGCCGCTCGCCGCCCAGGTGGACGGCGTGCGGCCCAACACCGGGTCCATCGGCACTCCCCTGGTCACCAGCCTGAGCGAGGACGGGCCGCGCGAGGCGCCCTGAGCGCGCTCCTTGGCGGCGGCGACCCCCGGCCGCAGGAAGGCGCGAGCCCCCGTGCGGAGGGGTCCGCGCGGGGGCTCGGCATCTATGAACTGGCGAGGGTGACGGGACTTGAACCCGCGGCCTCCAGCGTGACAGGCTGGCGCTCTAAACCGGTCTGAGCTACACCCCCGCGTGTTGTTCTCGTGGAGAAAGGGCCGAAAGCATACCTCTGCCGGGGAAGGGAAGGGAAGAGTCCAGCGCCGGATTCTCGCTCTCGGCCGAGCCCGGCGCGCAGCGGCTCAGTCGCGCCGCTCCAGGGCGTCGCGCCGGCGAACGGTCGGCATGGTGAAGATCACGCGCCGCGAGCCCCTGCCGTCGCGATGGATCTCGAGGGTCGCCTCGTGCGCCTTGAGGATCGGGGCGAGGCTGCGAACGAGGCTCGACTGGCCGCGCAGGTCCGGCGCGTCCCGGTTTCCTTCCAAACCGGAGGCGTCGAGCACGATGCGCAGGCGGCAGCCGACTTCGGTCGCCCTGAGCGCGAGGGCGCCGCCGCACGCTCCCGCGGCCAGGAGATCGAGGCCGCTCAAGATGACCTGGGCGACGGCCACTTCGTCGGCGCGGACGGCGCGGTCCCCGCGTTCGAGGCGCACGTCAGCGACGAGCTGCCACTGCCGGCCGCGGCGCAGGAAGCGGCGCACGCGGCGCAGGAGCCGCGCCGCCAGCCCGCGCGGCTCGAGCCAGGCGCTCCGCTCCGGCTTCCGCCCGGGCTGCTCGCCCCCCGCCAGGCGCGGCCCGGCCGCCGCGTTCGGCGCGCACCGGCGCACGGCGCGCTGCCACAGCAGCGCGTTCGTGGCGCGCCGCACCGCGTCGCTCCGGCGATCCAGCGCGCCGAGCAGGCGCTCGCCCGTGGGCAGAGGGGCGCCGGCGCACGGCTCCACCAGGAGCACCTCCAGCAGCTCGCCCGGAGCCACCTCGACCTCGGCCCGCAGCGCCTCGATCGTGCGCTGCGGCGTTTGCGCCACGACCAGCAGGTAGAGCGGCCGCTCCTGCGCCGCGTCCTGCTGGATCAGGGTGAGGGCGGCGTGTTCCGCCTCCTCCGGCGTGAGCCGCAGGAGTTCGCGCGCGGGACCGTTGGCGAAGGCGACTTGCCCGGCCGGTGAGCGCACCAGGAGCGGCAGCGGGATCGCGTCCAGGACGCTCTTCGCGGCCGCGCCAGCAGCGGGCGCGCTCGGCGAGCAGCCGGCGGCGCGACCGCGCGCTCGTGGCAGCGCGGCATCGGTGTCGTTGCTCAAGGAAAAAGGCCTCCAGGCGTCCTCCTCCGGAGACCCTATTTCGACCCTTGCCGGCTGCTTCTTGAGGGGCCGCGCCCGCAGCCCGAAGTCACTGCCAGTCGGCCAGGAAGATGTTCGTCTCCCCCTTGACCGAGCCGCCGCGGTTGGAGGCGAAGACCAGCTTGGACCCGTCCGGCGAGAACATCGGGAAGCCGTCGAATTCGGGCGAGAAGGTCACCCTCTCCAGCCCCGCCCCGTCGCAGCCGATGACGTACAGCTCGAACTCGCGCGAGCCCTGCCGCTCGAGGTTGGACGAGAAGATGATGTGCTCGCCGTCCGGCGTGAAGAAGGGACAGAAGTTGGCCGCGCCGTTCTGCGTGACCTGCTGCTTCTGGCCGCCGCCGGCGTCCATGACCCAGATCTCCAGCACGCTCGGACGGATGAGGCCCTGCTTGAGGAGCACGTCGTACTGCGCGACCTCCTGCGGCGTGCGCGGATGGTGGGCGCGGTAGCAGATCCTCTTCGAGTCGGGCGAGAAGAACGCTCCGCCGTCGTACCCCTTCTCGTGCGTGAGCCTGCAGACGCCGCGGCCGTCGACGTCCATGGTGTAGATCTCGATGTCCCCGTCGCGCAGCGACGTGAACACGATCTTCGCGCCGTCCGGGCTGACGGTCGCCTCGGCGTCGTAGCCCGGCGTGTCCGTGAGGCGCCGCAGGTCGCTCCCGTCGGCGTTGGCGGTGAAGATGTCGTACCCGTCATACAGAGGCCAGACGTACCCTTGCGAGTAGTCCGGCCGGGGCGGGCATTTCGCGTCCTTGAGGTGGGTCGACGAGTAGAGGATGCGGCGGTCGCCGGGCAGGAAGTAGGCGCAGGTGGTGCGCCCCAGGCCGGTGCTGACCATCTTCTTGCCGGAGCCGTCGAGGTTCATCACGAAGATCTGGTCGCAGCACAGTCCGCCGTGCGTCGACTGGAAGACCAGGCGGGCGCCGTCGCCGGAGAAGTACGCCTCGGCGTTCTCGTCGCCGAAGGTGAGCTGGCGCAGGTTCCGGAGGTGCACCTCCCGGGGATCGAGCGACGAGGAGGCGTCCGCGGCGGCGGGTTGCTCGGGCGCTCCTTCGCCGCAGCGGTCGCAGGAGGGGAATAACGCCGCGGTGAGGAGCAGAACTGGAGTGCAGACGAGAAGCGCCGTACGCATGGTCGATCCACGTCGCGGGGGACTCGCGAGAGGGTCTCAGCGACGCATGATCAGCGCGAGCAGCTCGTCGCGATGCCTCTGGACCGTCTCGAGATTGACCGCAGGGAGGCTCTCATACTGAGCGAGGAGCGTCTGCGCTAGTCCCTCGACGTCCTCCAGCTCGCCGCGCAGCCGTTCCAGCGCCAGGCGGATCTCGGCCTCGCGCTCGTTGCGCTCGGCGCTGCCGAGCTCCCGGTCGCCCTGCACCTCCTTCAACCTGGCCTCTTGCTCCTGAATGGCGAAGTTCAGCCGGTAGCGCTTGTCCGCGCCGTCGAAGCCGGCGTGATCGCCCAGGAGGACGTGCTGCAGGGCCTGGTGCGCATGGGCAAGCAGGCTCTCGAACTCCAGGGAGTTGGCGAAGCCGTGCCGCTCGAGAATCGGCCGGGCGGCGTCTCCCAGCGCCAGGGAAATCCCGACGCGCACCGGCTGGCCGCCGCTCAGGTCCTTGAGCTCGCGCATGGCGGCGATCAGGCGCACGGCCGAGTCCTCGTCGATGAGCACCGGAGCGCCCGCCGCGGATTCGCCCGCCGGTTCGCCGGAATCGCCGCCGCACGCGCCGCTCATGGCCGCGCAGGCCAGGAAGAGCGCCCTGAGGACGCGGCGCGGAGCGGACGCGCGGGCCGGTTTGCTGCTGGTCATTCCTTCTTGTCCTTGAGGCGCTGGTAGCGCACGTCGAAGAGCGGCAGGGACACGCCGTTCTGCCCTGTCTTGCGCGCGGAGCAGCGGTACGCCTCGTCCCGCGCTTCGAAGCAGATCGTCTCCTGCTCGCCCGGGGAGGTGCTCTCCAGAAGGAGCGCCTCGCCGGAGCAGCGGCCCGTGTAGCTCTTCGCCGCGCCGTTCGAGTCGAACCAGTGGAAGGTGTAGCTGTCCAGGTTGGCGTCGTGACGCAGGAAGCCGCGCCCCTCGAAGACCGCGGCTCCGCTGGTCGGGTCGGAGGACTCGACGCGGCACTCGAGGAACTGCCCGCCGAGCGCCCACTCCCAGCTCGCGTTCTCCAGCAGCCGGACGCCCTGGGCCTCCTGCTCCCCGCGCCACTTGCCTGGGAGCAGCCGCAGGAGCGGCGCGGCCTCCTGCTGGGGGGAGGGATCGGCGCCGGCGGGCTCCTGCAGCCTCGCGGCGGCGTAAATCAGCGCCGGCGCCGCCAGGAGCAAGGGGAGCAGGAGGAGTCGCGGCAGATTCATGGTCGTCTCCCTGGGTCGGGCCGCGAGGCGGCGCTGGGGAGTGGGGCAGATGATGGGCGATGATGGATTCGAACCTTCAACCTCCACCGTGTAAAGGTGGTGCTCTGACCGTTGAGCTAATCGCCCATTTGCCGCGTGCGCTCCTCAGGATAGAAGAGGAGCCCCGGCGCCGCAACGCGGCGGCTCCCGCAGGCTGGGAGGCCGCGCCCGCGGGAACCCGCCGGGCGGGACGGTCGCATGATGTTCCTGGAAGGCGTCTTTGAGAACCAGGTGGCCGTGGTGACGGGCGGCGGGACGGGGCTTGGCCTCGAGATCTCGCGCGGCCTGCTGCGGCGCGGGGCCAGGGTCGTGGTCATGAGCCGCGACGTCCTGCACCACCGCGGCATCCAGGAGGAGGGAGGCGAGCGCGTGGCGTCCGTCGCCCTCGACGTGCGCGAGCCGGACCGCGTGCACGAGGCCTTCGCGGCGGTGCTCGAACGCCACGGCCGCCTCGACGTGGCGATCCTGTGCGCCGCCGGCAACTTCCTCGCGCCCTCCCTGCGCCTGCGCGCCGCGGCCTGGCGCGCGGTGATCGACATCTCCCTCTCCGGCGTCTTCTACTGCTGCCAGGCGGCGGGCCGCGCCATGAAAAAGAGCGGGCGCGGCGGCTCGATCGTGACCATCGGCGCCACCTACGCCTGGACCGGCATGCCCGGCGTGGTCCACTCGGCGGCGGCAAAGGCCGGCGTGCTGGCGCTGACGCGTTCGCTGGCCGTGGAGTGGGCGGACCTCGGGGTGCGCGTGAACTGCGTCGCGCCCGGGGCGTTCCACAGCGAGGGCGCGGCAGAGAACCTCTGGCCCTCCGAGGAAGCGCGCCGCGCGATCGAACAGGCCGTGCCGCTCAGGCGCTTCGCACGCGTGGAGGAGGTGGCCGAGGCGGCGCTCTTCCTGGCCTCGCCGGCCGCGTCCTACATCACCGGCGAGTGTCTGGTGGTGGACGGCGGCAACTGGCTCGGCAAGGGGCTGGGGCGCTGACGCCCGTCGAACCTGTCTGCATCCGTTGGGACGTCGGCCAGTCCGTAGCCCGGACTGGCGCGCGCGACCAGGAGGGGAAAAAGGAGCTGGGCGGTTTGTGTGAGTGCCTGATCCGGCGCCACATATGCGCGAAAGACAGCGTGTTACGGCGAGACGCTGGCCAGCGACCGCGCCGCGAACGCCCAGCACTCCAAGAACGCGCGGCCGGGGGAAGCGGAGCCGTGCGTAGAATGGGCGCGCCTTCCTGGGCTGGCCCGAGGCGGTTGGGATGCTCGATTCCGCAATCGACGTGTCGTTCGTCCTTCCGGTCTACAACGAGGAGGAGTGCGTCGAGGTCCTGACCGCGGAGATCATCGCGGTGATGAAGCACCAGGGCCGGAGCTACGAGATCCTCCTCGTCAACGACTGCAGCACCGACCGGAGCGGCGAGGTGCTCGAGCGCCTGGCGGCCGCCCTTCCCCAGGTGCGCGTGCTGCACCACCTGGTCAACTCGGGCGAGAGCGCGGCCCACGCCACCGGGTTCCAGGCCGCGCGCGGCGAGATCATCGTCACGCTCGACGCCGACGGCCAGAACGACCCGGCCAGCATTCCTGACCTGCTCGCGGCGATCGAGGGGTACGACGTGGCCGCGGGCTTCCGGCCAAAGCGCCACGACGACTGGGTGAAGCGGGTCTCCTCGAAGGTCGCGAACGCCTTCCGCAACCGCGTCACCGGCGACCGCGTGATCGACGCCGGCTGCTGCTTCCGCGCGCTGCGCCGCGACGCCCTGCGCGAGCTGCCGGTGTGGAACGGCATGCACCGCTTTCTGCCGACCCTGCTCCGCTTCCAGGGCTACCGCATCACGGAGGTGCCGGTGAAGCACCGGCCGCGCACGACCGGCGTGACGAAGTACGGCATCGGCAACCGGTTATGGCGCGGACTGCGCGACTGCTTCGCCATGCGCTGGTACAGGAAGAGGGCGATCCCCGGCCGCCGCGTGCGCGGCGCGTGCGGGCAGGAGCCGGAGCGTCCGGCCGGGCCGGAGGCTCGATGACCGCGGTCACCCGGGAGAAGCAGGCCGCGCCGCCGGATGCGGCCGTGGAACGGGGCGGCGAGGGCCTCCCGGCCACGCCGTCCTCGGACATCGTGCGTGCCTCGATCTTCGCCGGAGTGGTGCTGCTCTGCCTCGGCTTGGTGTACGCGACTCCCTTGCGCCACATGTTCGACATGTCCGGCGTTGCGGAGATGAGCGCACGCATGGACGCCTACGGCGCGGCCGGCCCGCTTTTCTTCGTCGCGCTCTCCAGCTTCGGCATCGCCTTCGGCGTGCCGCGCCTGTTTCTCGCGGCCGTGGCGGGCGCGGCCTTCGGCTTTCTCGAGGGGCTCTGCCTCATCAGCGCCGCCACCATGGCCGGCTGCCTGATCACGTTCCTGCTCGGGCGCCGCTTTGGCAGGGACATGGTCAAGCGGCGCTTCGCCGACCGGCGGCGCCGGCTGCGGATCCTGCTGGACCAGCTCGAGCGGCACGGCATCGCGGGCTGCCTGCTGATCCGCGCCGCGCCCGTGGGCAACTGCTTCGTCGCGAACCTCTTGATGGCGGTGAGCCCGATCTCCACGCGCGACTTCCTCATCGGCACCTTCCTCGGAACGACGCCGGAGACCGTCATCTGCTGCCTCCTCGGCAGCAGCGCCCATGGCCATTTCGCTGCGCGCATCGCGGGCGGCGTGCTGCTGATCGTCGCGCTCACGGTCTGCTACTGGATCTACACGCGCCGTTCGCGCCTCGCGCGCGAGATCTCGATGAGCGCGGCGGGCAAGGAGACATGAAACCACGCACGGCCTTTCTCCTGGGGATCGTCCTGCTTATTCCCGCCATCCTCGAGCGCGACCTTTGGGCGCCTGACGAGCCGCGCCACGCCGAGGTGGGGCGGACCATGCTGGTGAGCGGCGACTATCTCGTTCCCCACCTGAACGGCGAAGTCTATCCGGACAAGCCCGCGCTGCCGTTCTGGCTGGTGGCCGGTTCGCTCGCCGCCACGGGCTCGACCAGCGAGTGGGCCGCGCGCCTGCCCTTCGCGCTCGCGGCCGCGGCCACGCTCGCATTGGTGGCGCGCATCAGCACCCTCCTCGGCGGCTCCTCCGCGGCGCTCATGAGCGTGCTCTTCCTCCTCACCGCCGGCCGCTACACCTGGCTCGCGCAGCGCGTGAACCTGGACGTGCTGCTCACCTTCTTCACCACCCTCTCGATCCTCGGCTGGCTGCGGCAGCAGCGCGGCATGGGCCGGGACCTCGGCAATGGCGCGCTCTTTTTCGGCGGCGCGGCGCTGGCCGTCCTGACCAAGGGGCCGCTCGGCCTGCTCGTGCCGCTCCTCACGGCCCTGTGCCACGGGGCAAGCACGCACACGCTCGCGCGGATGCGGCGCCCCGGGTTCCTCGCCGGAATCCCCCTGTTTCTCGTCCTGGTCGCCGCCTGGGTGGTTCCTGCCTGCATTGCGGCCGGACCTGAGTACACGAGGGAGCTTCTCTTCCACCAGAGCGCCGGGCGCGTGTCCGGCTCGTGGAGCCACCGCCAGCCGTTCTATTACTACGTGCCCAAGGTCGTGCTCGAGTTCCTTCCTTGGTCGCCGCTCCTGATCCTCGGCCTGGTCCAGATGGCGCGGCGCCGCTTTCCGGCCCCGCAGGACGCCGCCCGCTTCCTGCTGGCCTGGTTCGTGCCGGTGCTCCTGGTTCTCTCGTGCATCTCGGGCAAGCGCGGCAACTACCTGCTTCCCCTCTACCCGGGCATGGCGATCCTCGCCGCGCTCGCCGCCGCGACGCCTGCACCCTCGCGTGGCGAGCGCCGAGCGCTCTTCGGCAGCGCCAGCGGGCTCGCCGCGCTCCTGGTCCTGCTCGGCGCGGGAATCCTGATTGCGCCGTTCCTGCCGCCCGTCAAGGCGATGGGCCTCGTCGGCATGTGGCCGGGCGCACTCTCCGCCGGACTGCTGCTCGTCATCGGCGGTGCGCTCGGCGCGCTGGTGCTGCGGCGCGGCCCGCCCCGGCGAGCGCTGGCCATGCTGGCGATCACGCTCTGCGTCTTCATTCCCGTCGCCGGGCAGCTCGTCCTGCCGGTGGTCGATCAGCGCAAGTCCGAGCAGCCCCTCGCCCTCATCCTGCAGCAAGAGGCGCGGACCCCCGGCCAGTACGTGCCGTTCCTCGACGTGAGGCCGGAGGGCTATCGTTTCTACTCGGGCCTCGACTGCCGCGAGATCGCGGAGGAGAGCGACTTCCTGCTGGCGCTCGACAGGCCGGACGTGACGCTGGCCGTGGCCGAGGGCGAGGCGTACGAGGAGATCGCGCCGCGCCTCCCGCCGGACGTGGAGGTCCTGGCCGAGCGCGCGGTGGGCGGAGAGGATAAGGTCGTGGTCCTGCGGCAGAACGTCCTCGAGCCCGGCGCCGCGCCCGCCGGCCGCTGAGCGGGCCGCGGCCGAGCGATTCCCGGAGGAACGAAGTCATGTCGTGTGTCCAGCGCTTCCCCTGGCTGCTGCTCGTCTGCGCCGCGTGTCTGACCCAGGAAGCGCAAGGCGAAGACCGCGAGGTGCACACCGACCGGCAGGGAGCGCGGCCCCTTGAGCTGCCGGACGAGGCCGGGGCCTTCAGCTTCATCGTCTTCGGCGACCGCACCGGCGGGCCTGCCTCCAGCATCGACGTGCTCGCGCAGGCCGTGGAAGAAGCCAACCTGCTCGCGCCCGACCTGGTCATGACCGTGGGCGACCTGGTGCAGGGGTACAACGCCAGGAAGGAGTGGCAGGCGCAGATGAAGGAGTACCGCGGCGTGATGAGCCGCCTGGCCATGCCCTGGTTCCCGGTGCCGGGCAACCACGACATCTACTGGCGCGGGGAGGGGCGGCCGCCGGAGGAGCACGAGGGGGACTTCGAGGCCAACTTCGCTCCGCTCTGGTACGCCTTCGAGCACAAGGGCTGCTGGTTCGTGGTGCTCTACTCGGACGAGGGGGATCCGGAGACCGGCGAGCGCAACTTCGAGCTGCCCCGCTGCCAGCGCATGAGCCCGCGCCAGTACCACTGGCTGGAGTCGGTCCTGGCGCGCGCGGCGGGCGCGCGCCACGTCTTCCTCTTCCTGCATCATCCGCGCTGGATCGAGGACCGCTACGGGGACGACTGGGAACGCGTGCACCTGCTGCTCGCCCGGGCGGGAAACGTCCGGGCCGTCTTCGCCGGGCACATCCACTACTTGCGCTACGAAGGCGTGCGAGACGGCGTCGAGTACCACGCTCTCGCCACCACTGGCGGCGTGCTCACGGCGGGGCTCGAGCGCGCCGGCCACGTGCACGAGTTCCACGTGGTGACGGTGCGGGACGCGGGGATCAGCGTGGCCGCCCTTCCCGTGGGAGCAGTGTTCGATCCCAGGCTCTACACGGCTGAGGTCAGCGAGGGTGCCAGCACAGTGCAGCGCGAGCTGCGAGCGGAGGTGGACCGGCCGCTGGTCCTCGGCCCAGAGGGAGACGTGGACCAGGTCGTCAAGGTCACGGTGCGGAACCCGGGTGAGCGGCCGATCGACGTCACGCTCCTGCCGAGCGCTGAGGACCGCCGCTGGTCCTTCTGGCCGGACCACGACCACCGCCGCCTTGCGCCCGGCCAGGAGTACACCCGGCACTTCCAGGTGCGCCGGCCGCCGGCGCCGTTCGACCAGTGCTTCGACCTGCCGCAGATCCTGCTCGACTGCGACTTCCTGGCCGAGGCGCTGCGCGTGCCGCTGGCGCGGAAGTGCTTCCCGCTGCCGTGCGGCCCGCCGCCGCTCCCGGCCGTCGCGCCGGCGCGTCACGACCTCGCGCTCGCGTTGGACGGCGCGGGCGCGTGCCTGCGCCTCGAGAGCGCCCTGCTGGACCTGCCGGACGGCGCCTTCACCGTGGAGGCGTGGGCGCGGGGCGATGATTTCGCCGGCCGGCGCGCGCTGGTGAACAAGACCGAGAGCTCGGAGTTCGGGCTGTTCACCAGCGACGGCCGTCCGGAGTTCCTGGTGCATGTCGGCGGCGCGTACCGCAGCGCGCGCGCGCCGGCGCCGCTGCTCGCGCCCGGGAAGTGGCAGCATCTGGCCGGGGTATTCGACGGCCGGGAGGTGCGCCTCTACGTTGGCGGCAGGCTGGTGGCGCGCGGCGCGGCCGCGGGAGAGCGCGCACGGAACGACCTCCCGCTCTACGTGGGCGCTGATCCGGACGAGCACGGCGATCCGACCTCCTGCTTCGCCGGCTGCGTCGACGAGGTGCGCATCTCACGGACGGCGCGCTACGCCGAGGAGTCGTTCGCGCCGCCGCGCTCCTGCGCCGCGGACGGCGACACCCTCCTGCTGCTGCACCTGGACGAACGCGCCGGCCCCTGGTGCCTCGACTCTTCCGGGCGCGGAGCGCACCCAACCCTCGTCGGCTGCGCCGGGCGAGAGCCTCTCGTGGGATCCGGCCGCGACGGTTGACGGCGCGCGCCGGAGGCGGCGGTTCGTCAGGAAGCCGGCTGCTCCGCGCGTTCCTGCGCGGTCCAGCGGTCGAGGACATCCACCAGGGTCTCCGCCTTCACCGGCTTGCTGATGAAGTCGTCCATGCCCGCCTCGAAGCACTGGCGCCGTTCGTCCTCCATCGCGCTCGCGGTCATGGCGATGATCGTCGGCCGCCGGCGTTCCGTCGCGCTGCTGCGGATGACGCGCGTCGCCTCGTAGCCGTCCATCTCCGGCATGTGGCAGTCCATGAGCACGATGTCGTAGGCTTCCCGCTGCAGCGCCTCCACCGCCTCCTTGCCGTTGGCCACGGTGTCGGCGCGAAAGCCCGCTCTCTTGAGCTGCAGGAGCGCCACCCGCTGGTTCACGGGGTTGTCCTCTGCCACCAGGATGCGCACCCTGCCGCGGCGCTCCTCGGAGACCAGGTGGCGCGTCACCAGCCTCCTTTCGGTCCGCGGCGCGGGGGCACGCGCCTCTCCCAGGACGACCGCGAGGCAGTCGAAGAGGAGGGAGGTGCGCAGGGGCTTGGTCAGGTAGCCGGCGAATCCGGCTTCCTTCGCCCGCATGGCGTCGCCGCGCATTCCCACCGCGGCCAGCAGGACGAGAGGCGTGCCGGCGATCGCCGGGTCCGACTTGATTTGTCGGCCCAGGGCCTCGCCGCCCGCGTCCGGAACGTGCAGGTCGACGAGCGCCAGGTCGAAGGCGGCGCCCTGCTCGGCGCCGCGCCTGAGCTGCTCGAGTGCGGCGGAGGCGGTGTCCGCTTCCGCGACGCGGCAGCCCCACTTGGCCAGCGGAACGCGCAGGCTCTCGCGGCTGGTCGCGTGGCCGTCCGCGACCAGGACCCGCCTGCCGTTCAGGTCGATCTCCGGGATCGGGGCGCGGCTTTCCTCGGGCTGCTTCTCGAGGTTAACCGTGAACCAGAAGGTCGATCCTTTTCCCTCCTCGCTCTCCAGCCCGATGGCGCCTCCCATCAGCTCGACGAGCTGCTTGGAAATCGCCAGGCCGAGGCCGGTCCCGCCGAAGCGGCGTGCGTTGGAGGCGTCGACCTGGGAGAAGGCCTGGAAGAGCCGGCCGCGGGCCTTCTCGGAGATGCCGATGCCCGTGTCCGTCACGCTCAGGCGCACGCGCATCTCGTTCTCGGTCACGCCCAGCGGCAAGCAGCGGATCGTGACCTCGCCCTTCTCCGTGAACTTGATGGCGTTGCCGGTGAGGTTGACCAGGATCTGCCGCAGGCGTCCCGGGTCGCCGATGACGTAGCGCTGCACGCCCGGGTCGATCAGGTTGGCGAGGCAGAGCCCCTTTTCCTGCGCTCGGCAGGCCAGGAGGTCGGCGACGTCCTCGATCAGGGTGACCAGGTCGAACTCGGTTCTCTCGAGTTCGAGCCGGCCGGCCTCGATCTTGGAGAAGTCGAGGATGTCGTTGATGAGGGTGAGGAGAGCGTCCGCGCAGTTCCACACGGTCTCGGCGTAGCCGCGCTGCTCCTCGGTGAGCTGGGTCTCGAGCAACAGATCCGTCATGCCCACGACGCCGTTCATCGGCGTGCGAATCTCGTGGCTCATGGTGGCGAGGAAGGAGCTCTTCGCGCGGCAGGAGGCCGTGGCCTCCTCCATGGCCGCCATCAGGGCGTCGCGGTTGCGCCGGTTCTGCGTGACGTCGCGGACGACGGCCGCGCACAGGAACTCCCCCGCTGCGGGACAGGACGTGAGCGAGATCTCGACCAGGATCTCGCGGCCGTTCTTGCAGAGGGCGGGCTGCTCGAGCGGGGCCTTCTCGCGCGCCTGCGCCTGCGCGACGAAGCCGCGGAAGGCCGCCGCGTGCCGCGCGCGCAACCTCTCCGGCATGATCAGGGTGACCTCGCGCCCCACGGCCTCCTCTGCCGTGTAGCCGAAGATGCGCTCGCACGCGCCGTTCCAGGAGCGGATCACTCCGGCGGCGTCGACCGTGATGATGCCGTCGCGGGCGTTCCCGACCAGCGCGGCGAGGCGCTGGTGATCCACGCGCAGCGCCGCCAGCCCGTTGTCCCGCTCGAGGCGGGAGGCTGCCAGCCGGAAGGAGAGCAGGGCGAGAGGAATGCCGAGCAGAGCCGTGATGCCTGCGAGCAGGGCCGCGAGGTGCAGGCCCGCGGCGAAGCCGGTCAGGGCGGACAGCGCCAGGCCGCCGAGCACGACCAGCGCCGCGAGCACGGCGCTGGCGGGCAGGAAGACGGCCAGGGCGCGGCGCCTGAGCGTCCGCCGGCTCTTTGGCCTCACGCTGCTTGCCTGCTCCTCGGGAGTGGGCATAACCTCTCTCTGAACGTGGCGCCCGCGTGCGAGATACCCGCGCACTTCGAGGCCACGGTGGCTCCAGCCAGAGACGTGCTGCCGTCATCGTCACGATCGAGCGCGGAACCTGAGCGCGGGCGCTGCTCCCCCTGCGGGGCCCCGCGGGCCGCCCGTCAGCCCGGGAGCGCCTGCAGGCCGCGCTCCACGGCGCGCATGAGCAACGCATCGCCGGGCCAGCGCTTGCGGATGCGCTCGAGGAGGGGCCGTCCCGCCGGGTCGCCGAAGGCGATCAGGCAGTCCACGAGCGCCTCGACCAACGCCAGGCGCGCGCGCGGCGAGGCGTTCTGGAAGCGCTCGTCCTCGTCGCCCAGCACCCGGTACATCTCGGCCGGGTCGTAGACGCGCTCGACGATCTCCTTCTGGAAGAGGGGGAGCGCGATCTCCCGAGCGCCCACCTTGCGGAACGCCTGCACCAGGATGCCGAAGCTCTGCAGGCGCACCTCGTATTCAGTGTGCGTGATCGTGTCGCCGAAGAACGAGCGCGCGAAAAGATCCCCCATGCGCCGCCCGGCGCGGGAGAGGGGCTCGGCCGCCTCGGCGCCGCCGATCCTGCCCAGGGCCTCGGCGGCGGCGTCCACCACGCGGAAGTCCAGGTCGTCCTTCTTCACGGCCGCCGCCAGGTGCTGCACGCACTCCGGCAAGCCGATGTCGCCGAGCGCGGCCGCCGCCAGCACCTGGGCGTCGGTCGTCGCCTTCTTCGACCCGAGAACGCTGGCCAGCGCGCGCGCCGCCTCCTTGGTCTTGATGGCGCCGATCTTCTGCGCGGCCGCGAGGCCGCCTCCGCCGCCCTGCCGGACGGCGGAGATCAGCTCCTCGATGCCGGCGTCCTGCCCTTCCGCGCCGCCCGGCGTTGGCCGGGACGGATCGCCGAAGGCCTTGATCTCCGCCTTCCCGGGCTTGCGCTCGAAGGAGGAGGCCGGGAGCCTGCGGTCGCCTTCCTTGCGGATGCCGGCGAACCAGTCGAAGATGTCGCGCCGCACCTCGTCCGGGAATCCGTGGCCGACGCCGTTCAGCTCGGTGTAGACGAAGCGGGAGCGCGGCATCTTCTTCTTCAGGTCGCCGCGCAGGGCCTGCGCGGCGCCGCGGTCGCGGCCGACGTCGCAGATCGGGTCGTCGGCGCCGTGGTAGATGTAGACCGCCGTCTTCTCGAGGTCGAGCCCGGCGGGCCCGCCGCCGCCGGAGCAGGGCGCGCAGGCGGCCCACACGTCCTCCATGCGCGGGGCGAAGTGCCAGGCGCCGAAGCCGCCCATCGAGTGCCCGACCAGATAGAGGCGCCGCGGGTCGATGTTGTAGAGGGACTGCATCTCCTCGAGGAGCGCGGCAAGCAGCGGCTCGTTGGCGCCGTTGCTCCAGGGAGCCCTGACGGCGGTGGGGCAGGCGACGATCCAGCCCCAGGCCTCTCCCAGGTCCTGGTAGAAGTTCAAGGCCTCCTCGCCCGATCCCGTGACCAGCGTCTCGTCGACTCCGCCCACGCCGCCGCCGTGCAGGCCGATGACCAGCGCCGTGGGCTCGAGCGGGTCGTATTTCTGCGGCACCTGGATGGCGTAGGTCGCGCCCGGCGCCTTGTCGCTGTCGACCGTGAGCGGGACCTTGTCGCGGCGACCCTTGGCGATGCGCGCCGAGCGCCGCGCGCGCTCCAGGTAGGCGCCGTTCCTGCGGCTGCCGGTCTCCCGCAGCGCGGCCAGGCGCGCGTCCGCCTCGGCGGCGTCGACCGCCGCCAGGTAGTCCCGCTCGGCGGCGCGCGCCTCTGCGTCGAAGAGCGGATTCTGGCGCAGAAACGCCGTCCAGCGCTCCTCGCCGAATCGCTCCTTCGCGCGCGCGTGGTTCGGGTCGAGCAGCAGCGTCCAGGCGAGGTGCGTCTCCGCCGCGGCCGCCAGCTCGTGCTCGAGGCAGAAGAGCGCCAGCTCGAAGTGCTCCTCCGCCGACAGGGCCGCGCGCGCGGAGCGCGCCAGGAGCTCCACCTCGGGAGGGTCGGCGATGATCACCTCCTCGACCTTGTCCGCGGGCACGCGGCTCTTCTCCGGGATTCCCCAGGTCATGCCCGGGTGGCGCGAGTTCCACGGGTTGATGACCGTCCATTCGCCGTCGTTGCGCGACACGACGACGTCGCCGATCTTCTTGCCGCCCTTCAAGACGATGGTGTCCGCCAGGGCGGGAACGGCGGCGCAGAGGAATGAGGCGAAGAGGAGGACGGCCAAACGCATGCGACCTCGGCGGATCAAGGGACCTCCTTCGAGGATGCGCGCGCGCGGCGGCCCTGTCAACGGGGTGCGGCCGCGCGCGGCGGCGCGTGCACCGTGCGTCTACGTGGGCCGCGCCTGGAAGAGGCTCGACCCGCCCTCGGTCAACCCTCGGAGCTGGAGGGCGATGCCAGGTGCAGGAGCGCCGTCACGCGGCCTGTGCCGGTGAGGGCGAACGAGCAGGCGGTGCGGTCGGGTTGGTCGGAGATCCGCTCAGCCTGGCCCTGGGGGACTGGGTTCGGCCTCTTTTGGCTTGCCCGGGTATTCCGGAGAGAGGACAATCGCGGCAGTGGTGAACGGGTCGCTCGGGGGCTCGATGGCGCGGGGCATCGCTGGCCGGGAGAGGCGCTGGAATGAAGGAACGAGGCGTGCGCCGGGACGCGGCCGGGGAGCCGGACGGCCTGTCAGTCGTTCTCTCCGCCCTGCGGAGCCTGCAAGAGGGGCCGGTCATCGCGCCGCGCGACGCCGTCGACCCGGATCGCGTGGCGGACGTGCTGCTGGACGTTGGGCACCGCTTCGACGGCACGCGGCTGCTCTATCTGATGACCGCGCTGCAGCTCGATCGCTTCGACGACCTGGCGCGCGAGATGTGCGCGCGCGATTTCCTGCTGCTCGACGCCGAAGGGCTGGCAGAGGAAGCAGTGGTCGCGGTGTACACGGGCTGGCTGGACGGCACGCGGCGCCAGCCCTTCGGCGATTGGGCGCGGCGCATCATGCGCCACGTGGTGCGGCGCGCCTGCGTGGACCCGAAGCTCACGGTCTACTCTCCGCCGGGAGGGGACGCGGCCGAGCGGCTGGTCATGGAGATCCTGGCGGAGAAGGCGAACCGGCTGGATTTCGAGGTGCGGCGAGTCGTCTGGTTCTCGTGGGTGGAGCACATGCGCATCCCGGAGATCGCACGGGTCACGGGCATGCCCTTCGAGCGCGTGGAGTGGCTCCTGGCGACGGTGATGGAGGAGACGCAGAAGACCGTGAAGGACCTGCTGGAGGGCAGGCTGCGCCGGGGCGGTGAGGATGCGGACGAGGACTGGAATGCCCGGGGGAAGGAGAGCGCAGATGAAGCATGATCCTGTTCCTGTTGCCGCGCGCGAACTGATCTGGCGCCTGCCGGAGCTGCTCGAAGGAGCGGAGCCGGTGCTGGAGCGGCCGCAGGTGCGCGACTACCTGAAGACCGATCCGGCGGCGCGGGAGGCGATCGAGGCCGTGGCGCTCTTGGCGCAGGCGATGGCCGGCGGCGCGGCCATGGTGCGCGCCACGCCGCGCGCCACGGTGCGGGCTCTCTCCCGGCCGGTGGAGAAGGCGCGGCGCTACTTCAAGAAGGAGCTGGTGGACCTGCTCTTCGACGTGGGGCTGGCCGACTTCAACGAGGCGACGAAGGCGATGGGCCTGGCGTTCGATACGTGCCTCTCCAGCAAACCGCTACGACCCATTGCGGTCTGCTCCAGGAGAATCGCGGACCTGGCGAGCGCCCTGGATCTCGATCCTCGGAGCTTCGTGTCTGCCGAGGCTCTGGCCAGCCTCGAGCCCGAACAGCCCGGCGCGGCGCTGCCCGCTTCGCTCGCTCGCGCGGACCGCCTGATGCGGGCTTGCGACGCTGTCCTGCCCGGCCTCGATGGTGTCCGTTTCTACCTTCTTCTCATACCCCAACTGCAGGGCAGGCCCGCGAGCCTGTCCGAGTGGCTCGGTTTCTGCGGGTCCGTTCGCTGGATGTCAGACAAGCACCACGGACTCACCCAGGCTGCGCATGCGGCCGTTGCCGCGGGCCGTCCGGACCAGGCTCTCGAGCTGAGCAGGATGGCTCTGCGCCTGTCTCCTGGCACCGCCTTGGTTCCGTACTTCGTGGCTCTTCATGGCGCACTTGCCGGAGAGCTTGATATGGTCGCCCCGCGCCTCGCGGACTGGTCCGATTCGATCGGCTCAGCGCATGCCGTCCTGGATCTGGCCGCTACCCAGGTCGGTTCGGATGCCGATATTTGGAGGAGGTTGGCCAGGGTGATGCCTGGAGCGCTGTCGCAAGTGGCTGCACGGCTCGCTGCGCCGCTGGCTCAGGCGTTCGAGGAGGTGATGCGGTGAAGACTCGACGCTTGCTTCTGGCTTTGTGCGTCCTGGTCGTCGCGGGCGTGGGTCGAGCTGCCCCACTCACCGCGGTTCCTGATGTGCGACCGTGTGCGGTAACCGGGGGCGGCAGCGGTCCGATCCACCCGGGCGGTGGGGCCAAGGCGCCAGCGAACCGGTCTGAGTTGGTGCGCGGCCTCTGGTGACGCCGCTCATGTCTCTGTCGCGGCGTGCTGCGATCGCCGTCCCGTGCTTGGTCGTGGTCGCGGCGGCAGCACTCTTGCTTGTGCGCGGAAGCCTGGAGGGCCCCGAGTCCGCCCCGCCCAGCGAATCATCGCGTGCTCTTGACAACTTGCCAGCCCTGACCCAGAGCCAGGAACCGGCCATCGCCGCGGCGCCGGAAGTCGAGCCCGCTCCGGCTCGCGAGGTCGCGCAGAGCGCGTGCGACCTGAGCTTCGTGCTCGGCGAGGGACCCGCACCGGCGACCGAGGTCTTCATCCTCCCCTGGTCCGAGGAGATCCACCTCGAGGCCGTGTCGTACGCGGGATTGGGGAAGGACCGGATTGCGGCCGAGGCCCTGCATCTCGTGTCCGACGACACGGGCAGACTGTCCGTGGAGCTGCCGGTCCCACCCTTCTTCGTGGCCGCACGCGCGCCGGGCTCCGCGCCGTACGGCCGGCTCCTTGAGACGTGTCCGGACTCGGTCACTCTCGAGCTTCCGAAGGAGGAGCGCTTGCATGGGGTCGTCAAGAGCACCGGCGGCGAGCAGGTCGCGGGCGCGGTGGTGCTCGCACACCGCGCCTTCCGCGAGGAGCCCATGTATGACGGTGTGGCGGACGACGAGCAGCGCTTTGCCGGCATGTTCTTCGAGAGCCGGGCGGAAGTCGGCCCGGACGGCAGCTTCGACCTCGGCGGGCTGCCCGCGGCGCGGATCTACGTCATCGCCTATGCAGAGGGTCTGGCCTCGGATCACCGCTCTGACTTCGTCTTGCCTTCCAGCGACCTGTGCGAGCTGCTGCTCCGGCCCGCGATGACGGTGCGCGGCCGCGTGATCTCCGCCGCGACCGAGCTTCCCGTCGGCGCTGCGCTGGTCTCCAGCTACCGGCGTCACGAGCAGGTCAACATGTTCGAGTACGAGATCACGGCGACGGATCGGGCGGGCCGCTTCGAGCTGCGCGCCGCTCCCCAGGGAGAGGAGCCTCTTACCTTCCGCGTGGTCAAGCCGGGCTATGCCGCGCTTCTGGAGCGGGTCGAGCGCGTCGTGCTGGCCGAGAAGGACGAGCTGGTGCTGCGCCTCCTTGCCGCGCAATCGGTCGCGGGACACGTGAGCTCTGCGAGCGGCGAGCCCCTCCCGGGCGTGTGGGTGCAGGTCCACGAAGACGGAACCATGGACCTGATCCACTTCACCAAGTCGGGCGAGGGCGGCCGCTTCCTCCTGGACTTCGTGGCGCCCGGGCGCACCTACACGCTGGTCGGTTCGGGATACGGCTACTACATCTCAATCCAGGCGGGCATGGACCTGTGCGCGCAGGAGGAGCTGGAGATCGTGCTCTATCCTCAGCCCGGCCTGCACGGCCGCGTGCTGGCCGACTACCCGCTGAGGAACGGGCGGGCGCGCCTGATCCAGGAG
>JACQZJ010000184.1:0-589 GCA_016213895.1 Planctomycetota bacterium
CACCCACACCTACCTGCTCGAGAACAAGGGCGACGCCGACCTCCTGATCCTGCACCTGCAGCCGAAATGCGGCTGCACCATCCCCCACATCTACCAGGGCAACCCGCGCGTCGAGGTGCCGGTCGACAAGACGGCGCTCACCGGCAGCAAGCCGATCGCGGTGGTGAAACCGGGCGAGTCCCTCGACCTCAAGGGGGTCAATGCCGCGCCGCCGCTTTCCGCGACCTTCGCCCGCATCACGACCGAGGACCCTGCCGCCCCGCCCTGCTGGAGCGTGGACGTGACGCTCACCGGTCCGGAAAAGACCGGCATCCTCGCGCTGCCGCTCTTCCTCGAGACCGACCACAAGAAGCTCACGCGGATCGCGCTGCGCATCATCGCCAACGTGCGCACCACCGTGAGCTTCGCCTGCGACGACCCGACCAAGATCGAGCGCGTGAACTTCGGCAGGCTGCCGCGCGAGCGACCCGGCCCGGTCACCCGGTCCATCGAGATCGTGAACGGCGACCCGGCCGTGCCCTACCGCGTCACGGCGGTGGAGGTCGAGTCGACCTACAAGAGCGCCTTCGCCACCGAGATCGTGGAGGTC
>JACQZJ010000184.1:619-8017 GCA_016213895.1 Planctomycetota bacterium
GTGGAGGTCGAGGCCGGGGTCCGCTACCGCGTGCTGGTGAGCGTGGCCGAAGCGCTCGATGCGCGCTTCTTCAACGGCAAGGTGATCATCCGCGCCGAGCACCCGACCCTGCCGGAAAAGACGATTCCGCTCGTCGGCCAGGTGAGCAGCTGAGGCGCGCGCCGCCCGCTTTCAGAAGCCGTACTCGGACCAGCGCTCGGTCACGCGCGCCTGCATCTCCGCGCTCATCTCCACCAGCGGCGGGTAGTCGCGCACCGGCTCGCCGCCGCGCTCGTCTCCCTGCGTCTTGACCGTGGCGTCGAACGCGATGCGCGCCCCGGCGCGATGCACGTCGCGCCCCGGGTCGCAGTGCGCGCAGAGCAAGAGCAGCACCCGGTCGAGATCGGCGAGGTCCGCCGGATGGTCGACCGCGATCACGCAATCGGCGGGCGTGTCGCCAGCGTGCGCGAAGACCGCCTCGACGGCGCGAGCCCCGCCGCCGCCCGCGGTCTTTCTCACTGCGACGAGCACCAGACGGCACAAGCCGATCTCGGGCACGGCGACCGCCGTGACACCCGCGCCGCCCAGGCGCGAGGCAAGCGCGGCGGCCGCGGCCTGGCCGGCGCTGCCGAGGCGCGGCGCGAAGGACAGCGGCACTCCGCCCACCTCCTCGCCGCTGAGCTTGCGCGTGGCGTCGAAGCCGAGCTTGCCGCCCGCGCCAAGGCGCGGCGCCGCGTGATCGAGGATGTCGAGCGGGCCGTTCATGGTCTCCACGTCGCGCGCGAAGTGGCAGCGCTCGAAGAGCGCCCTGAGCACGGCGTGCTCGTCGTGCACGTCCACGCCTTGGTCCACCACCACCAGGAACTTGGTCCACGCCAGCTGCCCCGCGCCCCAGACGGCCGCCATGACGCGGCGCGCCTGCAGGGCGTACTCCTTGCGGATCTTGAGGAAGGCGCAGTTGTGGAACGTGCCGAAGAACGGCAGGTGGTAGTCCTCGAGGTCGGGCACGAGCAGGCGCAGGAGCGGCAGGAACACCCGCTCCGTGGCCTTGCCCAGGTAGTAGTCCTCCTGCGGCGGCAGGCCGACCACGGTGGCCGGGAAGATCGCGCCGCGGCGGTGGGTCACCGCGGTCACCTCGACCACCGGGTAGCGGTCGGGCAGGGAGTAGAAGCCGGTGTGGTCGCGGGACGGCCGCGCGAGCACCGCGCCCGGGCGGAGCGGCTCCGGCGCGGCCCCGGCCCGCGGCCTGGGGTCATAGCCCGGCGGCCCGCACTCGGTCGAGGCGTACCCTTCGATCACGATCTCGCTCTGCGCGGGAACACGAAGCGGCACGGTCCTGGCCTTGACCAGCGGGATGCCCCTTCCCGCCAGGAAGCCGGCGAGCAGCAGCTCGGAGACGCCGCGCGGCAGGGGCGCGGCGGCCGCGTAGGGCAGCACGGGCTCGCCGCCCAGGCAGATGGCGAGCGGCATGGGCCTGCCCCGGGCGCGCCACGAGCGCCAGTGCGCGGCGCCGTCGTGATGCAGATGCCAGTGCATGGCGATGCGCGTGCCGCCGATGACCTGCGCCCGGTACATGCCGACGTTGTGGCTCGCCGGCCGCGCCGCGCCCTCGTCCTGGGCGTCGATGCTGTGCACGCCGGCGAAGGTGATGAAGCGCCCGCCGCCGGCCGCGGTCCCGGCCTCCTCGGCCGAGAGCCCGAAGGCAACCGCGCGCGGATCGCCGTCCAGCGGCCAGCACTTCAGGGCGGGCATGCGCAGGAGGTCCACCTCCCCGCGCGCCGCGAGGCGCACCACCTCTCGCGGCAGCCGAGCGCCATCTCCATGCGGCGGTACGAGCCGAACACGTTGATCGCCAGCGGGAAGTCGGCCCCTCCCACGTTCTCGAAGAGGAGCGCGCGCCCGCCCAGGCCGCAGTGGAGAGGGTCGAAAGCGGCGGCAAACGCGCTCGGCGCCGCGCAGGGCGCGCGGCACTGGCGGCCCGCGATCTCGGCGATCTCGAGGAGCGGAGAAACGCGCGCAGAGACGCGGTGCAGTTCCCCGGACGCGTCGAGCAGGCGCAGGAACTCCTGGAGGCCGGCGGACATGGGCTCAACATAGCGCGTGCCGCGCCGCAAAGCGCCCTCTGCTTTCCTCGGCGCGGCGGCGCCACCGCGAGTGGGAAGTCTGAAGATTGAGGTCGGAAGCAAGAAGACCCCTGGGCCCGCTTCTGTCTGCCGCCAGCCTGCGTGGCGTAGGCAGCGCCGCGAGGATCTCCTATCCCTCGGGGGAAGCGCCCTTCCCCGGCATCCTCGCGGTCCTGCCCGCTCGCGACGCATCCCCGGGCTCCCCAAGCTCAAGCAATCCGCCTGAGAATCGTGAATTCCAGATGGGCCTCTCCTGCGGAAAGGCTCAGTCCAGGAGGCCGCGGAGCTCCCGCGCGACCGCCGCGTTGGCGCGCGGCGAGTAGTGCCCGCCTGGCCGCCAGAAGCCCGGGTCCGTGCGCGCGCCCGCGGCCGCGAGCGCCTCGGACAGGTCCGTGACCGGGACGCCGCGGCGCAGGAGCTCGTCGACGAAAGGACGCCACGGCCGCGCGCCGCGCTCCTCCCAGAGGTCCAGCGACTTCCTGTCCGGCAGCAGGACGACGCGGAACTCCGCCCCGCTGGCGCGGCACTCGCGCGAGAACTCGACGGCGATGGCGCTCGCCAGCCGGAACAACTCGCAGCCCGGGTCGGCCAGGCACTCCGCCGGGTGCTCGCGCCGCCCCTCGAGCCGGGTGAGCGCCAGGCGCGCCGCGGCGAGATGATGGCTCCAGTGGGACCCGGCCGGCCCGTACGCCGCCGGCCAGTGATCGACCCAGAAGTCGTGTCCGGCGACCCGGGCGAGGAAGAGGCGCTGATCCTCGAGCAAGCGCACCATCTCCTCCTCCGAGCCCGCGGGGTTGGGAACGAACGTCAGGCTTTCGTCCGCGGCCAGTTCGAAGCGCGGCTTGAAGGAGATGGACAGCTCGTGGTGGCGCAGGGCCGGCCGGTAGACGCTCGACAGGCGCGGCGCCGCCGAGATCATGAATCCGAGCCAGACCGCGCGCGGGGCGAGTCCCTTGCCGTCGCGCCGGAAGCGCAGCAGCGCCTGATCCATGCCGTAGGCGCCTACGCCCAGGTTCGCCACCTCCCAGCCCGGCAGGGCCAGGTCGAGCTGCGCCGGCCAGCTCTCGAGCGATCCCACCTCGTCGCCGTGCGTGAACGACTCGCCGGTCACCACCAGGCGGCGCACGCTCGCTTGCGGGAGCGCGGCGATCGGCGCCACGCCCACGCGCGTGCCGAACTCGTCGTAGCGGAAGTCGCCGCCGTCATCTCCGGGCACGGGCGACCAGCCGAGCAGCGCGTCGAAGCGCATCTTCCCCGGAGTCTCGAGGAGTTCCCCGGCCAGGCGCGCGCGCACGCGCTCGAGCGACTCCCGTTGCGCGGCGTTGAACAGGGGCGGATCGAAGGGCGCCAGGCGGCGGCCGAGGAACTCGCCGTCGGAAAGCGCGGTGTAGAGCAGCGCTTGGTCGGCGAGTAGCGCGAGCAGCAGCGGCGCGAGCAGGAGCAGAAGGCGCGAACGCACGCCGCAGAGCATAACAGGCCGCGCCGCGGCGCCCGCTCGCCCTGCCGCCCCGCTTGACCGGTCGCCCGTGCCGTGTATCCTCGAGCATGATCGATCGATTCCGCCGATCGGGATCGCGCCGGGGGGATTCGCTGGTGCACGCGCGTCGCGACAGCATGACGTTTGTCCTCGCCGGCCTGGCGCTCTCTGCCTCTCCGGCCGCGCGCGCCGGCTCCTGCGACGAGTTCCAGGGAC
This sequence comes from Planctomycetota bacterium, assembly GCA_016213895.1. Taxonomy (GTDB): domain Bacteria; phylum Planctomycetota; class B15-G4; order B15-G4; family JADJEK01; genus JACQZJ01. Next base: position 4,415 of record JACQZJ010000184.1, read on the forward strand.
CGGGTCAGGTGCTCGCGGCGACGAAGATCAGCGCGACCTCCGGCGGCTTCGGCGGCTTGCTCGATCCCATCGACCAGTTCGGCAAGGCGGTCGCGCTCCTCGAGGATCTCGACGGCGACGCGGTCCCGGACCTCGCGGTCGGCGCCTACCGCGACGACGACGGCGGCACGGACCGGGGAGCGGTCTGGATCCTGTTTCTGCGCCAGGACGGCACGGTCAAGAGCGAGCAGAAGATCAGCGCCACGCACGGCGGGTTCACCGGCCTGCTCGACGACGAGGATGCGTTCGGCGCCGCGCTCGCTTCCCCGGGAGACATCGACGGCGACGGGGTGGCGGACCTGGTCGTGGGAGCGCCGTTCGACGACGACGGCGGCCTGAACCGCGGCGCCTTCTGGACGCTCTTCCTCACGCCCGCGGGCACGGTCAAGGCGCACGCCAAGGTGAGCGCCACGCAGGGCGGCCTGCTGCAAGGGACGCTCGACGACTTCGACTACTTCGCCGTGTCGCTCGCGGCAGCCGGCGATCTCGACCAGGACGGCGTGCCCGACCTCGCGGCTGGCGCCATCAACGACGACGAGGGCGGCGCGAACCGCGGCGCCGTCTACCTGCTGCGCCTCGCGGCGGGCGGAACGGTGAAGGCGCAGGCCAAGATCGCGAGCGGCGTCGGCGGGTTCCAGGGAACGCTGCGCGACGGGGACTGGTTCGGCGCGTCGCTGGCGCTCGCGGGCGACGTGGACGGGGACGGGTTCGCCGACCTCGCCGCCGGCGCCGCCAAGGACGACGACGGCGGCACGGATCGCGGAGCGGTCTGGATCCTCTTCCTCGACGCGCAGGCGCTGGTGGCGCGCGAGGCCAAGGTCAGCCAGACCGCGGGCGGCTTCGCCGGAGCGCTCTCCGACAGCGGCTGGTTCGGCCAGTCGCTCGCGGCGCTCGGGGACGTGGATGGAGATGGGACCGCCGATCTTGCGGTTGGCTGCCCGTTCGATCCGGACGGAGGGGCGAATTACGGCGCGGTGTACGTGCTCTTCCTCACGAGCGCGGGCGCGGTGGCCGGCCAGCAGAAGATCAGCGCGCTCTCGGGCGGGCTGCCCGGCCCGAGCGGGCCGTACACGTTCGGCTGGTCCGTTGCGCCGCTCGGCGACCTCGACGGCGACCTCGCGGCCGACCTGGCGGTGGGATCGAACCGCGACGGCGACGGGGGATTGCAGAAAGGAGCGGTCTGGGTGCTGTTCCTCTCGGACGAACGCTGGCGCACGCACGCGGCCGGAGTCCCCGGTGCCTGGGGCCTGCCCTGCCTGCGGGGCGCGGGGCCGCTCATCGCGGGGACGACCGCCGCGCTTCAGCTCTCGAGCGCGCCGCCCGGCGCGCTCACCCTGCTCGTCCTCGGCGCGAGCGAGCTGTCGCTGCCGTTCGCCGGAGGCCTTTTCTATCCGTCGCCCGACGTCATCGCCGCGCTCCCCGCGGACGGAGCGGGCTCGTTCACGGTCGCGGGGACCTGGCCGGCCCAGGTTCCCGTTGGCGACAGCGCCTGCTTCCAAGTCTGGATCCCTGACGCGACCGCGGCCTGGGGCTGCTCCGCCAGCCACGGCCTCAGGGCGACGCAGCCGTGAAGCGCATCCCGCTGCGCGCCCGGATCGCTCTCCTCGCCGGCGCCACGCTCGTCTCCTTGCTCCTCGCCGAGGTCGTGCTGCGGCGCGTGGCGTGCCGCGAGGCAGGCGTCGACGACTTCGAATCCGTGCGCCAACGCTACCTCGGCGTTCCCCTGGCCATGTTCGCGCTGCAGGAGGCCGGCTGGCGCGACCACTCGTCCCTGGTGCCGGGCACCTACCAGGACGGGAAGATCCACGTCAACTCGCTCGGCGCGCGCGGCCTGGAGGTCCGCCGCGAGAAGGCGGACGCGACCACGCGCATCGTCTGCCTCGGCGGCTCCGCGGTCTTCGGCACGCGCAACAGCGACGACGACACGACTTGGCCGGCGCGACTGCAAGAGATCGCGCGCGCCGCCGGCAAAAAGGCCGAGGTCATCAACGGCGGCGTGCCCGCGTTCCGCACCGACGAGTGCGTCTACCGCTTCGAGCACCGCTTCCTGAACATCGCGCCGGACGTCGCCGTCCTCTACAGCGTGCACAACACCATTCTCGAGCGCCGCATCCTGCGCCTGACCTACGACCCGCGGGCAGAGGCGCCGGTCACGGTGCACGACCGGCTGGAGGAGCTGCTCTCTTGCTCCGCCCTCTACCTCAGGGTCGCTGCGCTGCTCACCGATCGCAGCAAGGCAGAGAAGCTCGAGGAGGCGATCGCGAGCGCGGACCAGGCGCCGGCTGCGGAGGACATCTGGAACCAGGAGGCCATCAACGCCGCCCTGGCGCGCGAGCGCAGGGAACAGACCCCGGCCCAGGTAGGACAGGCGCCGTACTTCACTGCCGCCGATCTCGCCGACCACGAGGCGGTGCTCAAGCGCTTCACGGCGCTCTGCCGCGGCGCCGGAACCGTGCCGGTGCTCTGCACCAAGGCGCTGGCGTACCGCCTCGACTGCGGCCCCGAGGAGTTCCTGCGCAGCGGGGGCATGCTCAGGCGCTACATGCCGGACTACGGCCGGATGCGCGCCGTGTTCGAGGCGTACAACGACCTCATCCGCAGGACGGCCGCGGCCGAGGGAGCGGTGCTGTTCGACGCCGACCTGGCCATGTCGCGCGCGCCCGAGCACTGGGCGGACTGGGTGCACATGAACGACGCGGGCTGCCAGGTCTTCGCCGCGCTCCTCGAACGCCGCCTCGAGGAAGCGGGCGTGCTGGCGGCGGAGTAGCCGGCCGCTACCGCGAGAACGCCGCGTCGAAGGCCTGCCGGGACAGGCGGAAGTCGAGGCGCCGCACGAACTCCGCCGCCTCGCGCGCGCCGTCCTCACGGTCCATCATCGGGTCCTCCCACTCCACGGTGAGCGGCCCCTGGTAGCCGATACGGTTGAGCTGGCGGATGATGGCCTCGAAGTCGATGCGGCCGCGGCCCGGCGAGCGGAAGTCCCAGTGACGACCGTCCTGGCCGAAATCGCAATGCCCGCCGAAGACCCCGACCGGCGTCCTGGCGGCCGACCACCAGGCGTCCTTGACGTGCATGTTCCACACGCGCGCGCCGAAGGTGCGCAGGAAGAGCAGTTCGTCCACTCCCTGGTAGCCGAAGTGCGAGGGATCGAAGTTGAAGCCGAAGTTGGGGTGCTCGCCGATCGCGGCGAGCGCGCGGCCGGCCGACGCCACGTCGAAGGCGATCTCCGTGGGATGGACCTCGAGCGCGAAGTGCACCCGCGCCGCGGCGAAGGCGTCGAGGATCGGCCGCCAGCGCCGCGCGAACTCGGCGAAGCCGGCCTCGATCTGACCGGGACCGGGCGGCGGGAAGGCGTAGGCCATGTGCCAGATGGGGCTGCCGGTGAAGCCGTTCACCACGGTGCGGCCGGTGGCGGCCAGCACGCGCTTCACCCCCTCCGGCGCCGCGTCGAAGAAGCGCCGCGCCGCGCGCGCGGTGAGGATCATCTCCTCGGCAGCGCGCCTCCGCACTCCCTCCGGGTCGCCGTCGCCCCAGACGCGCTCCGGCAGGATCGAGCGGTGCCGC